>JAXHVJ010000148.1:0-2843 GCA_034189235.1 Pseudomonadota bacterium | reverse complement strand
GCAGTTGAACGTCCTTGCCCACCTCGGTGGACAAGCGGAATTCCACGCCCATTTCCTCGAACACCTTGCGGCGGCGGGTCATGACCGACTTTTCCAGCTTGAACTCCGGAATACCGAAGGTCAGCAAGCCGCCGATTTCCGGATAGATATCGAATACGACCGGCTTCACGCCGTTACGAACCAGCACGTCCGCGCATCCCAGACCAGCAGGGCCCGCACCAATGACTGCAACCTTCTTGTCTGTCCACTTCACCGCGGACATATCCGGTTTCCAGCCCAGGGCAAAGGCGGTGTCGGTAATGTATTTCTCAACAGACCCGATGGTGACCGCGCCATAACCGTCGTTCAGGGTACAGGCACCTTCACACAGGCGATCCTGCGGACAAACGCGACCGCAAACTTCCGGCAGCGAGTTGGTCTGGTGGCACAACTCCACCGCCCTCATGATGTTGCCCTCGGAAACCAGCTTCAGCCAGTTGGGGATGTAGTTGTGTACCGGGCATTTCCATTCACAGTAGGGGTTGCCGCACTCCAGGCAACGATGGGCCTGGGTCGCGGCATCATCTGCAGTGAACGGGTAGTAGATTTCACCAAATTCTTTCTTGCGCTTACTGGCCGGAACCTTCCCGGGATCAATCCGCCCAACTTCGACAAACTGGAAATCGTTACTCAGTCGTTCTTTCATCATGATGCTCTCATCAGCTCAATTTCGACCGGGGTGCCGGACCCGCCGCGCACCCCCAAACCCCTTCGAACCGGGGGTTACTCCGGCCGTGCCCGGGTGCTGGCCAGCAGGCTGCGCAGGCTCGCCGCCTTGGGCTTGACCAGCCAGAAACGGCCGATGTAGTCGTCGAAATTCTCAAGAATGTGCTGCGCCCACTCACTGCCGGTCTCCGCGATATGCTCACGGATGACGCCGCGCAGGTGGTTGCGGTGGGACTCCATGTCCTCGCTGGAAATACGCTGGATTTCTACCAGTTCGTGGTTGTATTTGTCCACGAAGGTGTTGTGCTGGTCGAGCACATAGGCAAAACCACCGGTCATCCCGGCCCCGAAATTATGTCCCGTGTTACCCAGCACCGTCACCAGACCGCCCGTCATGTATTCACAACAGTGATCACCGACACCCTCGACCACAGCATGGGCACCCGAGTTACGAACGGCGAAACGCTCACCGGCGGTACCCGCCGCGAACAGCTTGCCTCCGGTGGCACCGTACAGGCAGGTGTTGCCCATGATGGAGGTTTCCTGGCTCTTGAAGCCGCTGTTACGGGGCGGCTTGATGACCAGCTTGCCGCCGGTCATGCCCTTGCCCACGTAATCGTTGGCATCACCCTCGAGGATCAGGTTCAGGCCGCCGACGTTCCAGACACCGAAACTCTGGCCGGCGGTACCGGTGAGATCCAGGGTGATCGGGGCGCCTGCCATGCCCTGATTCCCGTGCCGCTCGGCAATCTCGCCGGACAGGCGGGCACCGATGGAGCGGTCACAGTTGGTAACCTTGTAGGACCAGGCACCACCGGATTTGTTCTCGATGGCTGTCGCTGTGTCCCTGACCATCTGCTCAGCCAGGGTACCGCGGTCAAAAGGCTCGTTCCGCTCCACCTGACAGGTCTGGGGCTTGTCCGCCGGAATGCTGTCGTTCTCCAGCAAGCGGGTCAGATCCAGCTTCTTCTGGCGCTCGGTATCACCCGGCAGACGCTCCAGCAGGTCCACACGGCCCACCAACTCTTCCAGGCTGCGAACGCCGAGCCTGGCCATCCATTCCCGGGTTTCTTCCGCGACAAAACGGAAGAAGTTCATCGCCATTTCCACCGTGCCCTTGAAATGCTCTTCACGCAGGTGATCGTTCTGGGTGGCGACACCGGTGGCACAGTTGTTCAGGTGACAGATTCGCAGGTACTTACAGCCCAGCGCCACCATGGGCGTGGTGCCGAAACCAAAACTCTCGGCACCCAGGATCGCGCCTTTTACCACATCCAGGCCAGTCTTGATGCCGCCATCCGTCTGCAGACGGATCTTGCCACGCAGATCGTTCGCTCGCAGCGCCTGCTGGGTTTCCGTCAGCCCCAGCTCCCAGGGGGAGCCGGCATAACGGATGGAAGTCAACGGACTGGCTGCGGTACCGCCGTCGTAACCGGACACTGTGATGAGGTCGGCATAGGCCTTGGCCACACCGGCCGCGATGGTACCGACGCCGGGCTCGGACACCAGTTTCACGGAAACCAGCGCCTGCGGGTTGACCTGCTTGAGGTCAAAAATCAGCTGCGCCAGATCCTCGATGGAGTAGATGTCGTGGTGCGGCGGCGGCGAAATCAGGGTGACGCCCGGCACAGAATAACGCAGACGGGCAATCAGGTCGTTGACCTTACCGCCCGGCAACTGGCCGCCCTCACCCGGCTTGGCACCTTGGGCCACCTTGATCTGCATGACATCAGCGCTGCGCAGATATTCGGCAGTCACCCCGAAGCGACCCGAGGCAACCTGCTTGATCTTCGAACGTTTTTCCGTGCCATAGCGAACCGGGTCTTCACCACCCTCACCGGAATTCGAGCGACCACCCAGAGTGTTCATGGCGACCGCCAGAGCCTCGTGAGCCTCTGGAGACAGCGCACCCAGAGACATGGCCGCCGAATCAAAGCGCGAGAAGATATTCTCCGCCGGCTCAACCTCGGAGAGGTCAATGGGTTTGAGGTCTTTCCGGAAACCGAGAAGGTCCCGGAGGGTTGCCACCGGGCGCTCATTAACCAGGCCGGCATACTCCTTGTAGTGACCGTAATCGCCACTGGTTACCGCTTCCTGCAGCTTGCCGACCACATCCGGATTGAAGGCATGGTATTCCT
>JAXHVJ010000147.1:0-2851 GCA_034189235.1 Pseudomonadota bacterium | reverse complement strand
CCGTCCCGAACGAGGGGAGGTGCGGTCGCGGTCGGCCGACCGCGAGCGGGTGGAACCCTGTCCAGAAGTGCGTCCGGACCTGGAGTCATTGTCACGCCGTCGAGACGACTGGCGTGACCGAGAGTGCGTTCCGCCGCGCCCAGTGACCAGATAATCTGCTAGCACCGCGGTAGACTGGTGCTGTGTGTCCGTCTGAACATCCGGCAGAATATCTTCCAGATTAGGGAACAACTCTGGCGAAGAGAAGGAACCAGCACGGAGAGCTGCAGCATGATGCTTAAGATAAGGCTTAAGCTTAGCCACATACTGGTCCCTTCTAGCCAGAGTGAACTGGGCGTCAGAGAAAGCGTGAAATGCGGAGGCATAACACGCCGCGTGTGAGGCCTGCTTTAGAAAAAGCTGTTGCCTGTCCACAGCCGCACTCAACTCCGGGGAGTCATCGACTTCCAAACGAAGCTGCTTGCTGCTCTCCTGGGCTGCATCCAAAAAGTGGAAGAGATAAGAGGAGGCAGCGACCCCAGAAGAGGCATTCTTCTGTAGGGTCTCAACAGTCCGTTTGGGCAAGGTCAAGGGCTGATCCAGGGGCCGCCTGAACTCCTGGATGGAGGAGAAGGTGAATAGGGGCTGGGCCCGGTCGTCCAAACGTTTGGCCGACTGAAAGCCCGCCTTCATCCCACCATCAAACATGGAGGCCGCCTTACGCCACGAAGTCTCAGGACGAAAGGGAGCCCCTTTCAGGGCATCCAAAGAGGAGGAGGAAGAAGAAGAAGACTTCTTAGACCTCGACTCACTCTTAAGAGAGTCCTGAACAAAGGCAAAGGCGCCTGCAACATGAGGATGAGGAGGGAGAAGAATCCTATCCTTACCAGAGGCAGTCTTAAAAAGACCGAAATGCTCTGGCTCAGACGCAGAAGCCGAAGGATCAGCCTGCGAAACCTCGGGAAGATAGGTCAGAAGAATCTTGAGAGCAGTGCGCAACTCGTGTTCCTTCTTAGAGGCCACCTCGGAGCTCAAATCCTCAGAAGGGGACCGAGAACGAGAAGAAAGAGGTGAGGAGGCGACCATATGCCGGTACGGGGACCGCACAGGAGACAGAGTGTCCCGCCAGGACACCCGTCGATCCCGGGTCGCATCCGAATGGGAGGCAAGCTCCCGACGCATAAGATCCAGCTCTCGCTGCAGCAACTCAATCTTAGCCAAAGAAGGAGAAGAAGAAGAAACCGAGTGGCGCCCCCTAGCGAATTCCTGGCCCGATACAGGGGAAGGTAACGGACTACGGGATCGGCCGCCAGACCGACCCGCGGAAGACACAGGGGAGGACCGAGACCTTGAGGCAACCAAACGCTGACCCTCGCGATCACGGTCTGGAAGACGAAGACGTGAAAGGGGGGAACGGCTCTCACGTTCACACGCACGCTCACGCACGCGTTCACGTTCACGCTCACGCGAACGATCCCGAGACCGTGATCCGGCCAGTTCAAACCCACGAAGCTGAGGGGAACTAGCACGACCACAATCCCGTTCACGTTCACGCTCACGCTCACGCTCACGGTGAGAGGAACGAGGGGAACGACGGAGAGACCGACCACGAATGCGAGGGGAGGCATCATCCCCCTCAGACTCCCGACGAACAGTGGGAGGGGAGCGGATGGGATCACGCTCACGCACAAGCCCACAACGTCGAGGGGAAGAGGAGTGCTCACGCACAAGCAAAGGAGCCCCAGCCCCAGCACGTTCGCGTTCACGTTCACGTTCGCGTTCACGTTCACGCTCACGTTCACGTTCACGCTCGGGAGACAAAGACGACGACGGAGATGACGACACCCTGCGTTCACGCTCACGTTCACACTCCCGTTCACGCTCACGCCCCAAGGGACGAGGGGAACGAAGTGCCGACGGCAGAACGGAGCCAGGTGAAGAAGCAGGGGAAGAAGATGACGAAGCGTCCAAGCGCTTCTCCAAGGCGTCCATACGGGACTGAAGATCGTGCTGAAACTTCACACGCCCCTGCTCTGCGCTGTCAAGAAAGGCCGCAAACTGGGCCTGCAGAGCCTGCATGAAATCCGCCGGGTTGGAAGACGGAGCGGTCGGTGCCGAAGGAGCAGTCGGCGGGGGTGACAACGGCAAGGGAGGCCTCTCGACTTCAACCTCGACAGGAGGCGGCGGAGGGGTAAGAACCCCCTCCCTGATGAGCCGCGCATCGAGGGAAGAAGAGGCCTGAACAGCCGTAGAGGCCGAAGCCACCCCGACGGACGAAACAGGTGAGGCCGAAACGGCCCGAGACTGACTCGGCTGGCGCAGTCTCGCCTGTCTACGACGAACAAAGGCAGTCAGTTGTGCATCGTTCCATCCATGACAGAGAATACAGGCATCGTCCCGGAAAACATTGCCACCCGACCTGGTGCGGGGGCATCCGCGATGAACATAGCATTCATCGTGCGTATCCTCAGCTGAGAAGGTGGTAGAACACGAAGGCTGCACACAAGTGCGGCGACGTCCCTGAGACTTCGTCTTAGAGTCCGCCATGACAGTTCCACGGTTCACAGGTCTGACAGGTAAGTGAAAATAAGGCCCAAAAACGTCGAAAGCACACCCGAACGGTCACGGCGCAAAGGGCAATCCACAAAGATATCACCTGTCAACAGAAAAGACCAAAAGCAAACAAATAACAGTAGCAAATAAGGAAAAACCAAACCCCAAACAGAACACGTCCGAACGGTAGGCTAGCCAGGAAAAAGAAGGATGTTTTAGTCAACCTCGCCGGTGCGCATGCGCACCTGGGTACTGGGTCCCCTGGCGAGTTGAATTTTGACTAGTGTCTTGGGTTCTGGCTACTCAGAATTTGCTAGCC
>JAXHVJ010000146.1:0-2927 GCA_034189235.1 Pseudomonadota bacterium | reverse complement strand
TCCAGCCTACTCATTTTGGACCTCCCAAATAGGTTTTGGTCGCTTTCCGGCTCGGGATGATCGTTTTCAGAAAAACCTCATCCTCTGACTCCACAAAGGGCACCAAATACGCATACCCCTCAATCTCAATCACATGAATTTGTTGCCCCGGGTATCGCTCCTGGTTCGGATGTTCGAACGTATCCAGGATGCCTCCAACCGAGATATGCAAAACCACATCCTCAAAAGAGACGTTCCTTTCTGCTTGGAGAAGCTTATTCTTCTCTGGATTCCATGTGATAGGTTTCATAGGTCAAAAGATAGCACATTGTGTGCTGTTTGTGCTCACTAGACCAGGTAGCTAAGGGCCTTACGGCCCTTCGCCCCATAAGAACTGTACGTGATAGTTTCCCATCATACAGCTCAAGCCTTTTGAAGGCCGCATGGGCGACCCACCCATTCCTATCCAATAAGGCCTCCTTTCAGGCGGCCAGTTTCTCGAACGACGAGCTGTTCAGGAATTGTCGGTCCCGTCGTGCGTTTATCCGCTGCGTTCTGGCTCTCGCTTCAAAGTAGCTCTGATCCGCCGGGTCATAGGGATTGGCACCACTGCGTATCTTGCTGTGATACCGGATCGGCAAGTCCCCGGCCTTGAACAACCGTATGAGCTTCATCCCTGAGGCCGTCGGGTAATGGCACCCATACTCAACACGGCCCTTGAAGCGCCCCCGGTAGCGTTTTCTGATCGATGCCCACGTCCTGGACCGGTGTTCCTTCTGTAGCCACTTCTTGACCAGTGGGTAGATCCTGTTGTCGACGTAACTCAGGCGCTCTTTCGCTACCACATGTCGATACGCATAGGCCCAGCCTCTGATGACGGCATTGAGTTTCGCCAGCAGAGCGTGGAAGGGGATGCCCCGGTACTTCGCCAGCACACCTCGCACCTTCTCCAGCAATTCTCCGGTCTTACCGTCTTGTGTTGTGGCTGGACCAGCAAGGTTCCCCGGTACTTCCTGTAGTGGAATCCCAGGAAGTTGAAGCCTTGCCCGATATGGCTGATCCGCGTTTTCTCGGTTGAGAGTTGTAGCCCCCGCTGTGCCAGGAACTGCTCGACCTGTCGCCGGATTTCGTGTTCCAGGACAGCGGGACTCTTCCCTGTGATGAAAAAGTCGTCTGCGTATCGGATGACGTGCAGTCTGCTGCGCCCCCGGCTTCGGGAGGCAGGGACGACCAGCTCTTCCAGACCGTCCAGTGCCATGTTGCACAGGATCGGTGAGATCACGCCCCCTTGCGGGGTGCCGTCTTCCGTTTCGTAGCGTGCTTCCTTGCTCATATACCCCGATTTAAGCCACTGTTTTAACACCGGCTTGGGCAACGGGATGTGCGTCAACAGTCATTCATGACTGATGCGGTCGAAGCAGGCTTTGATATCGGCTTCCAGAACCCATTGTGCGGAGGTTCGTTGCGCCAATACAATGAAGCCTTGCTTGCAGGCATCGTGCAGGCTTCGCTTCTCTCTAAAGCCATTGACAGAGGCAATGAACGACAAAAGCCTCTGGCTTTTGGCCGGGCGGGCTTAATGGTCACGTGCCCACTGGCCCCACCGACGTCACACCTCATATCCAGTTCCTGCTATTCGCATCATCCCTGATGCTCCCCCCTGCGGGGCCAGCTAAAGCTGTTCAAATTCGCTCCCGGCGGAATTTGTCGTCACCCCGCAATTTTGCGTTGGGCTTCCTCCAGACATTCCCTCGCGGGTTTGCCCTTGCCCTTTCGCTAACCTTCGGCTCTGCGAATACCTGGTATCGGGACTTTCACCCGACAAGTCTGGTGCCATGCCTGGCACATGCGCCGATTTCCCAGGTCGATAGCCGTAAGAATCTGGGTGGAAGTGTCGCTCCAGTTCCGGTTCGATTTGCAGCTTAACCACCGTTTGCGCGATACGGTCCGCAACGGTCGGAATGCCCAAAGGACGTGTTCCTCCCGTTGCTTTCTCAATATCTACACGTAATACCGGTGGCGGATGATAGCTTCCCGAGGATAAACGGTTCCAAAGCTTATAAAGGTTTTGCCGAGGTCAGCGTCAAAGTCTTCCAGACTCTGACGATCTACGCCGGCACTGCCCCTGTTGGCCCGAACCCGTTTATAGGCCTGATACACCAGAGCCTTCGAGATGGTATACGGTTTTGTCGGGGCCACATGGCTCCTCCCGGAAGTCGGTTGGTCATCTGAACTCGACGGGATAATTTGCCCCCTTCGCTCCACACCCATTACAGTTGTTTCAACACTACTACGGGACAATCCGTCCCTGTGCCCTGCATCGGTACTCTCGCCTCGCGGGGTTACCACTTGTGCTTCTCCCTTAACATCAGGACGACAGGTTCTCATGTTCCATACTCAAGCCTGAACCCAGGTCATGCCGCCTCTATGCCGGCTGCCGCTACGCCCGTCACCAGTCCGCGTCGTAGCTCTTCCCGGAAATTTCGCGGGGACTCCGGTTCTGACAGCAACCTTCACCGTTTCGAGACCTCACCGGCGGTTCACTTTCGTTCATCTCCTTGGGCACTTACCTGACCGCTCTTGGTGGCCTTTTCCCATGTCGCTCACGACCCGCACTCTTAATGCAAGCCGCACAGGGCGGTTTGATCCCGGTGTCTGGTCACCGAGACCGAGGGACCTTCCCTCATCTTGAGTACAGCAAGAAAGACCGGAGTCTTTCGTCATGACACACCAGCGCCAGCGGAAAAGCAGTCCGACAACAGCGCCTTGTTACAACTTGCCTCGATTGTGGCATAGCGCTACAATTAAGAAAACTCAACGCTGGAGGCACAAATGGCCACGAACAGCATTCGCTTAGATCAAAAGCTAATTGAAAAAGCCACTATTATGGCCAAAGCTCTTAATCGAACCCCTCCCAAACAAATAGAACATTGGGCAAAAATCGGCGA
>JAXHVJ010000145.1:0-2931 GCA_034189235.1 Pseudomonadota bacterium | reverse complement strand
TCTGCGAGCCGCCTGGAATTCCCTGGTGTTACCAACTTCTTCCGGGTCAATCTTGACCGTACCCCGGCCAACAACCCGCACCGAGTCATACGAGTTATCTACAAGCTGCTTCAGCTTTTGACTTTCCCTTTCACTTGACAATTAACCTGTAGCAGTTCGGTTTTCGTAATTCTGGCACGCTACCGCCCTGCCCTCCGTCTCCGGCATAGTCAGGGAGCATGGACCAATGGCAACAGGAAAACGCACGCAACGGGATTACGGTTCCGTGGTTTCAAAGCTGCCGGCCTGTTAATTCTTCCACCAGGAAAGCGCAGATTCTACGGGAAGATGACGCCTGTTTCAGTTACGTGACGTTATATTGAGGAGCAGAGTCACGGATTCAGGAGTGCAATCACCCAAACCCCCAAACCAACGGAATCAGCCCAACCGCCACACAGGCCACCAACACACTCAGCGGCAATCCAATCCGCACATAATCCATAAACTGATAACGCCCAGGGCCATACACCATCAGGTTTGTCTGATACCCCAAGGGGGTAATGAAGGAAGCGGAGGCAGCGAACATCACAGCAACCGCAAACGGCAGGAAGTTCACTCCCAACTGCTCCGATACCGCCAGGGCTATCGGGAACATCAATACCGCTGCGGCATTATTCGTGATGACCTCCGTAAACAGAGTGGTAAGGAGGTAAACCAGACCCAGGGCCAGCCAGGGAGTCAATGGCCCGAAACCCAGTAAGCCGCTCGCTACCCACTGGGCAGCGCCGGTCACGGTCATGGCATTACCGAGTGCAAAAGATGAAGCGATGACAACGAGCACCGGAAGATCGACACTGCGCCGCGCCCGGCTGGCCGTCAGGCAACCGGACACCACCATGGCCCCGGCCGCCAGAAAGGCCGCTTCCATGATTTTCAGCAGGCCGCTGGCACTCAACGCAACCATTCCGAGCAGGATGGCCAGGGCCAGTGGTGCTTTATGAAAGTCCGGCGGGGTCGAGTCGTTCAACGCACTGACCAACAAGAAATCCCGCCGGAAGCGGTACTGTTCGGCAAATTGATGGCTGGCTTCGAGCAACAGGGTATCGCCCATACGAAACGTCAGATCCCCCAGCTTGCCCGGCACCCGCTTGCCGCCGCGAGACAAAGAGAGAATGACGGCGTTAAATCGCGTACGGAACTGGCTGTCGCGGATCGTTTTACCCAGTGCCGGAAACTCAGGGCCCAGAACCACCTCAACCAGGCAACGCTGGTGATTGGCGATGTCCAGTTTGTGCATGCTGCCATTTGCGGGCTTGAGACCCTGAATCCGCCGCAACTCGCTGGCACACTCCGGCGCCCCCACAAAATACAGTTTGTCGTTGGCCTGTAGCGTCCGGTCCGGCTCCACCGCCGTGATCAGGCGACCGCCCCGATCAATCTCTGCAAGGTAGCCATGGTTCAAAGCTCGCAGACCCGCCTCGGCGACGGTTTTTCCGACCAGGGGGCCACCTTCAATAACCTGGACCTCAACACCGTATTCCCGAACCTGCTCAAGCTCCTCCGACACACCGCCTCGATCAGGCAACAAGCGGGAGGCGAACAGCACCAGAAATCCACCGCCGACCACTAACATGGGTACGCCCACCCAGGCCAGCTCGAAAAGCCCCAGATGAATCCCCTGTGTACTCTGCAGCAAGCCGTCTACCACCAGGTTTGTGCTGGTTCCTATCAACGTACAGGTACCGCCGAGAATGGCAGCGTAACTGAGCGGTATAAGCAGTTTGGAAGCCGGAATCCCCAGCCGCTGCGCCCAGTCCTGAATCGCAGGAATAAACATGGCGACGACAGCGGTGTTGTTCATGAAACCGCTGAGAACCCCCGTCGGCACAATCATCCGCGCCTGGGCCGCCTTCTCGGAGCGGGGATGCCCCAGCAGCTTCCGGGCGATCCACTGAACCGCACCGGTTTCCTTCAGGCCTGCCGCCACAATATAGAGTGTCGCAATGGTGATCACACCGGGATTGGCGAACCCCACCAACGCTTCCGCCGGCGCCAGAATCCCCGAGATCAACAGGAACGCCAACGCCGCCATCAAGACCAGATCGGCAGAAACGCGAGTCAGCGCCAGGGAAGACAGTACGGTGACAAGAGTCAGAAGGGTGAGTATGGCTTGCCAGTCCATTAGAAACCTGTATAGCGGGTATAGAACGAACAAGGGGTCAGAAGGAACTCTTCTTCTGACCCCACCTTACTACTGCGAGATAAGCCCACGCTCAACAAGAAAGCTGATCAGCCGATCCACACACTGATCCACCGACATGCCGGAGGTATCCAGCCGCACCTCGGGCCGCTCCGGCGCCTCGTAAGGAGAATCAATACCCGTAAAGTGCTTGATTTCACCGGAACGGGCCTTCTGGTAAAGCCCCTTCGGATCCCGATCCTCGCAAGTATCCAGAGGCGTATCCATAAACACCTCAATAAACTCACCCGCCGGGAACAGGCTTCGGACCAGGCGCCGATCACTGGCGAAAGGCGAAATAAAAGCACTGAGCACAATCAACCCGGCATCCGTAAACAACTTGCTCACTTCACCGATCCGGCGGATGTTCTCAACCCGGTCCTCATCCGAGAACCCCAGGTCCTTGCACAGCCCGTGGCGAACATTGTCGCCATCCAGCAGGAACGTGTGGTAGCCACGCTCATGCAGAGCCACATCCAACGCGTTGGCGATAGTGGACTTACCAGAGCCGCTCAGGCCGGTGAACCACAGCAGGCAGGGTTTCTGGTTTTTGTTGAAAGCGCGCTCGGCACGGGTGATCTTGTGATTGTGCCACACTATGTTGTTCATACCGCCTTACACCCCCACTCCGGATAATTCTCCCGAATAAACCTGTTCAGATTCCGCTCCGCCTCGGTGTACTCCCGCTTCGGCAATTCGCCAGAGGCACCCAA
>JAXHVJ010000144.1:0-2982 GCA_034189235.1 Pseudomonadota bacterium | reverse complement strand
CTCTCCGCCGACTACAACCGCTACATGGACATCCAGCAGGCGGTGAACCTCCACATCCACCAACGCTTCGAGGAAGAAGGGATCGAGTTCGCCTACCCCACCCAGACGGTATTCGTGGCCAAAACCGGGACAGATTTACTTTCCCGGTAACCTGGTCCGCAATAATAAACAAAGAATCCACAATGCCCAAATTCGCTACTTTTTCTCCGAATCCTTCAAAGGCGACCCGGACCTGTAAGGCACCTTCCCCGCAGGCGTGTATTTCGCTGCTGGCTCCAGGTGCACATCCTGGTCATCGAAAAAGATGTGCGCCTTGAACGCCTTGATGATTTTCGATTTATCCAGACCGCCCAGGAAAAAAATCTCATCCACATACACCCCCCAATGTCGCAGGGTCTTGATCACCCGCATCTCGGCCGGGCTGTTTCTGGCGGTGATGATGGCTACGCGAACGGGTGAAAAGTCGACCTTGTGGGGCAGCCGGTCCTGCAAACGCGAGAGCTTCCGGAGCAGCGTTGCATAAGGCCCATCGCTCAGGGGATTGTCCTGCTCCCTGTCCTCTGCCGAGTGAAATCCCTTCAGGCCCTCGGCCTTGTACACGATTTCACTCTCGTCGCTGAACAGCACCGCATCGCCATCGAAGGCGATTCGCACCTGGCCATCGGGAATAGCTTCCATATTGGCGGGCGGCTCCTTCACCAGCGCCACGGCGCAGCTATCGCTGTCAATCACCCGCTGGGCATCCTTGGTATTGGTGGTCAGGAACAGATCCACATCGTAAGCGTCGAGATAGTCCACCACGGACTCACCACCGGTGAACGCAGAGCGTGTGATATCCAGGCCGTACTGGCGAATGTTATGAAACACTCGTACCCCGGTTTCCGGGCTGTTGCGGGACATCACCACAACTTCCACCAGTGGGGCTTTGTCGCCGGACTGAAACTGGTTCAGTGAGAGCAGTGCCTTCACAAGATAGAACCCGGTGCCGGGCTTGAGCCCGTCAGACTCGCGGGCCGCCATGTATTCCCGGTACTCTTCAATGGCTTCTTCACGATTGGATTCAAACTTGGCGCGAAACACGGAATCCGCTTCGTTCAAATCGAACAACGCCGTTGCTGTGATGCCAACCACCAGGGTATCCGATAAATCGTAGGCCATGAGCAGTCCTTACAGGTGATATCAGCGGTGCGCTACCTTTGGTGACAGTATATCCGTAACGGTTTCCCCACCCGATCAAACCGGCAGATCAATAATCTCACCAACCACACCGTCTTCGCTCACCTGCAGCCGCCCCACCGTGATCGGCAGACTAAAGCGTCGGGGGCCGGCGCCACCTGCTAAAATAAATCTGTGCGAAAATAAATCTGTCCCGGTTTTTGAGGAAGGCAAATCTATGAATTCCAAAGCGAAACATTACCACATTGTTGTAACTTTTAATATTGACGAAAAAGAGAAAGAGTTGTTGGTCAAAACAATTCCGGAAGGAACATTCTTTTCTTTCCTGAGTGATCTGAGCGAAAAAGACAGAAAGAAAGCGCTGCAAGCGGCAGACGTGCTTTTTTCCTGGAACCCTCCAAAAGAACTATCCAGCGATGAATACCCGCTGCTAACGCGGTCGCGCTTCATGCAGCTTCTCTCGGCCGGTGCCGATCACGTCCCCTTCAACGATATTCCCGAAGGAGTCAAGATCGCAAGCAACGTCGGTGCCTACGCCGAACCGATGGCGGAGCACGTACTGGCCATGGTGCTTGCCCTGGCAAAGCAACTGCAGAAAAATCACGACAAGCTGGCACGCGGTGAATTCAACCAGTTTGAAATCAATAAGATGGTGTCCGGTTCAACGGTCGGCATTATTGGTTTCGGTGGTATAGGAAAGGCGGCGGCGAAACTTTTCCGATGTCTGGGATGTAGAATATATGCGATAAACTCAAGCGGCAGGACGCAGGAAGCGGTGGACTTCATCGGGACGTTAAAGGATCTTGACTACGTTTTAAAGGAATCCGACATTGTCGTCCTTTCCATTGCACTAAACAATCGAACGCAAAACCTCATAGGTCGTCACGAGCTTGAGTTGATGAAACAGGACGCCATTTTAGTAAACGTAGCGCGAGCTGCACTTATAGACGAAACCGCTCTTTTCGAATACCTTGTGAACAACCCTAATTTCAAGGCAGGCATCGACGCCTGGTGGGTCGAGCCTTTCAGCGCTGGCACATTTAAGATGGATCATCCTTTCTGCGAACTTTCTAATTTCATTGGCTCGCCGCACAATTCGGCGATGGTTCCGGGCGTAATTAGAAGAGCCGTCGAATTGGCGGCTTTAAATGTTCGTAATTTCATCCAAGATAAGCCGATTCGCGGGATAGTACCTCGGGAGCAATATCGATAACGTTTAGTAAGAGCAAAAACCGCAAAACCCGGGACAGATTTATTTTCGGAGTACGAGAATGGAAGCAAGTGTATGAACTGGAAGTTTACAGTTACCCCAGCTGGACCACAGGCAGAGAAAAAATACCGCCAGCAGCACACACCGGCGCGGCGGCTTCCTGACAGTCAATGTAGGCCGTCACCAGTTTCGGGAACTCTTCACACGCGAGCTTTTCGAGCTGAGGCTTGATGGCCTGGCAGACACCGCAATGCGGTCCGCCAAAGAGCACAAGAACCGCAGAGTTCGAGTGCAGCAGTTCCGACAAGGCTTCTTCTGAGCACACATTGATCATCGTTACATCCTGATGAGCATTACAATTGCACGGATAAAGTTTAGAACAGAAAGCGGGCCCCATAGCCGGATTAAAACACTACCTCAGTAGGTGGTTCCCGGTCGAAAACAAAAAAGCCTTCCCGTTGGGGGAAGGCTTTTTAAGCGCACAGGTCAAATGGCGGGCTTGTCGCGCCTCAGCAGTTGCCCTTTTTCGCCTGGCCCGGTGGGCAGAAATGGCCACCAGACTTACGGTAAGACCGGCGATCGTCATATTCATGACG
>JAXHVJ010000143.1:0-2983 GCA_034189235.1 Pseudomonadota bacterium | reverse complement strand
GGTGGCCTGTTCATCCAGCCAGGGGGAGACGTTTTTCGCCCCCGGGAACGGCTCTTCCAGCCCCACGGTGCGGGCCCGGCGGTTGGCCACGAAGCGGAACTGCTCGCTGTGGTATTCGGCGGAATAACCCAGGATGGGATCGCGCAGGATGTAGTTGGCGTAGGCGGTTTCGGCCGCCTCGGACTCGTCCCACATGTCGCGCACGGCTTTGGGGTCGAGGGTGATGTTTTCTTCTTCGAGAATCTGGTTTACCACCTTGAGGCCGAAGGAAAAGTGCATGGCCTCATCTCGCAGTATGTACTGCAGCTGTTCCCCGGTGCCGCGCATCAGGCCCCGGCGCTGCAGGGCGAAGATGGGGCTGAAGCCATTGTAGAACCAGGCCCCTTCGAACACCGCTGCAAAGAACAGATAGGACATGACGAATTCCTGCAAGTCGCCCCGGTTGCGCAGGTTCAGGTCGGAGCGCATGGCGGCATCCAGCCGGCGGTTGGCTATCTGTATTTTGCCATTGATGGCGGGTACCACGCGGTAGCGGTTGTAGATTTCACTCTGATCCAGGTTGAGGGTTTCAATGCAGTGCTGGTAGGCCCAGGTGTGCACGGCCTCTTCATAGACCTGTCTTGCCTGGTAGATCTGCAGTTCCGGGGCGCTCATTTTCTCCATCACCGCCAGGCCGATGTTGCGCATGGCGAGGATGTCGGAGGTGGTGAGGTAGGCCAGTACGTTTTCATAGACGTGTTTTTCCACCGGGTTCAGGCGGTGATGGTAGTCGTGAACATCCTGGGCCATGTTCACGTCCAGCGGGGTCCAGTGGTTTTTGTTGGCGTTCATGAAGTACTCCCACGCCCAGGGGTACTTGAAGGGTGCCAGTTGGTTGATGTCGGTGTCGCCGTTGACGACCCGCTTGTCATCTACGTTGACCGGGGCCGGGCCTTCGGGGGCACCGGCCTGGGGCTTGGGGTCGTCTTCCCAGTTGAGCATGGCGTTTCTCCTCTTAAAGAATTTGTTGGCCACGGAAACCACGGAAGAACACGGAAGGAAAAGATGAAAAGATTTTTTAGCCACGAAACCCACGAAAGAACACGAAAGTAAAAGACAAGAAAGCCTTTTTCTTTTCGTAGTGAATCTTTGTTCGTGTTCTTTCGTGGGTTTCGTGGCCAATAACATCTTTGTCTTTTGTTTTTTCCGTGTTTTTCCGCGGATTCCGCGGCTAAAAAAATCAGTTACTGACAAGCCTCACAATCTGGCTCGTCGATGCTGCACACCTGCGGTTGCGGGGCGGCCACAGGGGCGATTTTTTCGGCACCGGTGGCACCCAGTGACCGCAGGTAGTAGGTGGTTTTCAGGCCACGCTCCCAGGCGAGCTGGTACAGGGCGTCCAGCTTTTTACCACTGGGTTCGGCCATGTACAGGTTCAGGCTCTGGGCCTGGTCGAGCCATTTCTGGCGGCGGGCGGCGGCTTCCACCAGCCACCGGGGGTCGATTTCGAAGGCGGTAGCGTAGCGGGCTTTGAGTTCACTCGGGATGCGGTCGATCTGTTGCACGCTGCCGTCGAAGTATTTCAGGTCGTTGACCATCACGTTGTCCCACAGACCTTCGGCCTTTAGGTCGCGCACCAGGGAGGGGTTGACCACGGTGAACTCGCCGGAGAGGTTCGATTTGACGAACAGGTTCTGATAGGCCGGCTCGATGGACTGGGATACGCCGATGATGTTGGAGATGGTGGCGGTCGGGGCGATGGCCATGACGTTGCTGTTGCGCATGCCATTCCGGGCGATGAGTTCCCGCACCGGGGTCCAGTCGAGACGGCTGTTGGTGTTAACAGCCAGGTCGCCTTCCCGGCGGTTTTCCTTCAACAGGTTGATGGAGTCGATGGGCAGGATGCCCTGGTGCCACAGGGAGCCTTCGTAGGTCTCGTAAGCTCCTCGTTCACCGGCGAGAGTGGCCGAGGCGCGGATGGCGAAGTAGCTGAGCTGCTCCATGGCCACATCCGCAAATTCCACGGCTTCCGGGCTGGTGTAGGGCAGGCCCAGTTGATACAGCGCGTCCTGGAATCCCATCAGGCCCAGCCCCACCGGGCGGTGCCGGAGGTTGGAGTTTCTCGCCTGGGGCACGGCGTAGTAGTTGATGTCGATGACGTTGTCGAGCATGCGCACGGCGGTGTTCACGGTGCGCTCCAGGCGCTGCACGTCCAGTTCGCCGTTGGCAATGTGGGCTGCCAGGTTCACCGAGCCGAGGTTGCATACGGCCACTTCCTCGGCGCTGGTGTTGAGGGTAATTTCGGTGCACAGGTTGGAGCTGTGCACCACGCCCTGGTGCTGCTGCGGCGAACGCAGGTTGCAGGGGTCCTTGAAGGTGATCCAGGGGTGGCCGGTTTCGAACAGCACCGTGAGCATCTTGCGCCAGAGCTGTTTGGCGGAGACTCTTTTGAACAGGGTGATTTCGCCCTGTTCCGCCAGCGCTTCGTAGTGCTCGTAGCGTTCCCGGAATTCGTTGCCGTAGAGGTCGTGCAGGTCCGGCACGTCGCTCGGGGAAAACAGGGTCCAGTCCCGGTCTTCGCGCATACGTTCGATCAGCAGGTCCGGTACCCAGTTGGCGGTGTTCATGTCGTGGGTGCGACGGCGTTCGTCGCCGGTGTTCTTGCGCAGTTCCAGGAACTCTTCGATGTCCAGATGCCAGCTTTCCAGGTAGGCGCACACGGCACCTTTGCGTTTGCCCCCCTGATTGACGGCGACGGCGGTGTCGTTGACCACCTTCAGGAACGGCACCACACCCTGGCTCTGGCCATTGGTGCCCTTGATGTGAGAGCCGAGCGCCCGCACCGGTGTCCAGTCGTTGCCCAGGCCACCGGCCCATTTGGATAGCAGCGCATTGTCCTTGATGGCGCCGTAGATGCTTTCCAGGTCATCCTGCACGGTGGTCAGGTAACAAGAAGAAAGCTGGGAATGGCGGGTGCCGCTGTTGAACAGCGTCGGGGTGCTGG
>JAXHVJ010000142.1:0-2997 GCA_034189235.1 Pseudomonadota bacterium | reverse complement strand
CGGGACCGGCGCGCAAATTCGACTGGATCGGTTTCGGGCTGATGACGGTATTCCTTGTGACCTTGCTCAACGGCCTGTCGAATGGACAACGTGACGGCTGGTTCTCCGATTCGATCCTGCGCGACTTCGCCGTCGCCTTTATCTCGGGCATCGGCTTCATCGTCTGGGAACTGCACACAGCCGCGCCCATGCTCAACCTCAAACTCTTCACGAACCGGGTCTATGCGGGCGCGTCCGTCGTGGCCTTCATCTTCGGGGCCGGAATTTTCGGCTCGACCTTCCTGATTCCGCTGTTCGTGCAGACGATACAGGGCTATACGCCGACCCGCTCCGGCCTGCTATTGATGCCCGCAGGGCTGATCCTGGGGCTTGTGTTCCCGATCGCCGGAAGGCTGACCGACAAAACGCCAGCCTATGCAACAGTCATGTTCGGTCTGATGCTCTTCTCGTTGTCGTCGTTTTTGATGACCGGCGTCGATACCAATACGTCCTTCTGGCTGTTTGCCTGGTGGATCATGCTGGGCCGGATCGGACTTGGTTTCATCATGCCAAGCCTGAACGCCGGTGCCCTCAAGGCGCTACCCATGACGCTACTCGGCCAGGGCTCCGGCGCGATCAACTTCGTGCGCCAACTGGGCGGGGCGTTTGGCGTCAACCTTCTCTCCATCGCTCTGGAACGGCGGTCTCAGCTCTACGTAGACAGCTTCACGGCGGCACAGCACGCCGGCAACAGCACGACCACCGGCTTGCTGCAGGATGTGACCGGCATACTCGCGCAGGCCGGTGTGCCGGAGGCGATCCGCCAGGCCGGCGCGATGAACTATCTCGGCCAGATGATCTACACCCAGGGCAACATGCTGGGATACCGCGACAGCTTCTTTATCGTCGGCGCAATCTTTCTGGCCGCCCTTGTTCCGGCGCTGATGATGCGCCAGAAGAGCCGCCCCCGAGCCAAATGAGGTATGCGTCACACAGCCTGTCTGCTTCTGCCATCTGTTGTGATGGCTGGTTGGCCCGGGACTATTTGACGCGATTCATTGTCGAGGTGGTCGACGGTCTTGATCTGCATGCATGATGTCAACTAAAAGGTCACAGACTGTGGCCTTTTTTGGACATCCATTACAACTACTTTCACCTGTAAATTCGCTATTAGTAGTTCTGCAGACGTTGATCTGCGTCATGAAAGCCAAAGTTCCGAAAAGACAAGCCACATATACTCCAACCCTGTACCAACGTGGCGCCTCCCCCAGGAAGCACCGGGGCACCAACAAAAACAACGAGATAGTATGGAGTCTATCAATGGTAACTACTACCCCCCGCTTTTCAGTAAGGGCGATATCCCTTGCAGTCGCAACCCTTTCCACAGGATTCTCTCTTTCTGCCCAGGCCAGCATGGGCAACATTGGCACAACCTACGGGGTGATGCCTGTCGACGTGGCCACGGCACAGTCCCTGTCCATGTTCAATAATCAGGTGTCCGCCACCTACTATAACCCGGCCTATCTGACAAGAGACTCCCGGGGTGAGGTGACCGTGGGCCTGCTTCATGCCGAACAGGAGCTGAGGGCGGATAGCCCCCTGCGGGATGGTGACGTACTCGCCGACTCTCCGAGCGAGCATGTGCTGATCGGCATGAAAACAAATCTTACTTCAATGACACGTTTCGACCATCCGATCTATCTTGGTTTCATCGCGGGGGTAGAGAAGTACGGCGATGAAATGCTGGCCTTTACTTCAGACACATCGGAAACCGGCCAGTTCATGGAGTATGGCCGGGAACCCCTGTTCCTCAACATCGGTGGTGCCACCAATATCTGGCGAGGCATCGACGCCGGCGTCTCGGCAAGGGTCACCCTCGAAGCCTCAGCCGATCTCTACGCAGTATCGAATCTGGCCGGTGACACACAGCGTGAGCGCCTGTCAGTCAATGCCGAACCCTCTATAAAGTCAATTCTCAGTACCTCAATCAACTGGGGCGAAACCCTGTGTCCTGAAAACGGCTGCTGGCTGAACGGCTGGGAAACGGCCCTGGCTTACCGCGCAAAATCAGCATCCTCCACCAGCATCGACGCAAACGTCATCGTCACCCAGACGATTCCCGACCCGGGGCTCGCGCTCGCGGTCACCACAATCGACTCCTTTCAGCCGGAAACCTGGGTCATCGGCACCCAATACCAGGGTGATGGCTGGCGTATCGGGGGCAGCGTAGAACAACAGAACTGGTCAGAACTGGAAGATGAATTTGCCAGCGACACTATCAAGGATCAGGGCAGCCTTTCCCCCGCTGCCCGGATGCAGTTTGACGACATCCTGATCCCCCGTCTCGGTGGCGAGTTTATGCTGAACGATAACTTCAGTTTGCGTGCCGGCGTCGCCTATGAAGAATCCCCTCTGAAAACCACCCGGAACCCGGAAATCAACTACCTGGATACTGACAGGATTTCTATCGGACTTGGCGTGAGTGCCACATACAACCGCACCCGACTCCTGGCCTACCCTGTTCGCTTTGACCTCGGTTACCAGTACCAGAAGCTGCAGGAGCGTGATTTCACCATTGTCGACTACAACGGCAATGAAGAGGAAGTTACCGCAGACGGCGATATTCACGTGTTCAGCGGTTCAGTCACGCTGAAATTCTGAAGAGGTGTGGTATGAAAAAAACAATTATTGCATTGAGTGTCACTACATTACTTGCGGGTTGCGGCGGTGGCGACGATCAGACAGTTACCAAAGTCCCGGCACCCGGCTCGCTAACCTATGCCTATCCCGCTGACACAACATCGTCAGGCAGCGATCAGCCCGGCGTCACGACGACCGTTCCCACAACGGCACCTGTTTTCCTGCGCTTCAGCAAGTCCATCGACACACCTCTGGCTGACATTCCCGATGTCCTGGTCCTGAAGGATGCCTCCGGAAACGAGGTTGCCCTGACCGATGTGATGTTCACTGAAGGCAATATGGGGGTGGCGGCAAAGCCGGAGAACCCGCTTGCGCCGG
>JAXHVJ010000141.1:0-3062 GCA_034189235.1 Pseudomonadota bacterium | reverse complement strand
TACTTCGTGATCTTCGAGACGGATTCCGACAAGCTGATCAAGAAGATTGCCGGTTACCATCAGTTCCATGCGGTGCGTGAGGCTGTTCGTGCAACCGTCATTGCCGCTCGGGATGTGAGTGGTAATGGTATCAGCGAGAAGCGGGCGACCTACGGTGACGAGGTTCTTCCGGGCAGTAAGAAAGCCGGTGTGGTGTGGCACACCCAGGGCTCGGGCAAGAGCATTTCCATGTGCTGTTATGCCGGCAAACTGCTGCAACAGCCGGAAATGAACAACCCCACGCTGATCGTGGTTACCGGCCGCAACGATCTGGACGGCCAGCTGTTCGCCACCTTCAGCGCAGCCCGGGAACTGTTGAAGCAGGAGCCGGTGCAGGCCCGATGACCGGTATACGCTGCGGCGCCTGCTGTCCGAACGGGGGTCCGGCGGCATCATCTTCACCGCGGTGCAGAAGTTCGCCCTGCCGAACGACGAATCCGGCCACCCGGTTCTGAACGACCGCCACAACATCGTGGTGATTTCAGACGAAGCACACCGCAGCCAGTATGGCCTGAAAGCCACCCTCAAGAAAGACGGCACCTACAAGTTCGGCTACGCCCGCCACATGCGCGATGCCCTGCCCAATGCCTCGTTCATCGGCTTTACCGGCACACCCATCGAGAGCGAAGACAAAGACACCCGGGCCGTGTTCGGCG
This sequence comes from Pseudomonadota bacterium, assembly GCA_034189235.1. Lineage (GTDB taxonomy): Bacteria > Pseudomonadota > Gammaproteobacteria > Pseudomonadales > Oleiphilaceae > Marinobacter. Next base: position 2,367 of record JAXHVJ010000141.1, on the reverse strand, counting down.
ATTACGTGTCCATCTATGACATCCAGGATGCGGTAGACGACGGCGCGACCGTGCCCATCTTCTACGAATCCCGCCTGGCCAGGCTGGACATCATCCACGGCATGTTTGCCCCAGGGCCCAAAGGCAAGGGCTTCGACTACAGCGGATTTGAAACCGAGCCCCACAAGTTTCTGGTGCCCACCGCCAACTATGTCCTCAGCCTCGAAGACGGCAAGAAGCGCTTTCTCGACACGGTGCTGGCCATGAACAAAGCCTTCTCCCTGTGCGGCCTGGACAAGCCCAACATCGGCCTGCTCTCTGATGAGTTTCTGGAAGACGTTCGGCAGATGCCCTACAAGAACTTCGCCGTGGAACTGCTGGAGAAACTGCTCAAGGACGGCATCAAGGCCAGGACCCGTAACAACGTGGTGCAGGAGAAGAAATACGCCGACCGCCTTAAGGAGACGCTGCGCAAATCCACCACCGTGGACTGGCAGGTGCGGGAGAGCGTACGGGCCAAGCTGCGGATTCTGGTGCGGCGGACGTTGCAGCGGTACAAGTATCCGCCGGATAAGGCGCCGGCGGCCATTGAATTGATTATGGAGCAGGCGGAAGCCCTGTCTAACCACTGGACGATGTAATGAATTACTACACCGAAGCGTTCGACGACAAACTGAACAGGATCGAGACCTACCAGCGATATCCGCTATCCGCTGCCAAAGACCTTCGTGGGCTCAGACTACGGCAGTAACGGCCCCAGAATTCTTCTGATCGCTGAGAGTCGCTACCTGCCTCCAGAAAGCACAGTTCATCAGGACTCAGCGAGGTGGTATACGGGGCATGAGGACATCCTGACGCCAAAACTAATGTCCGGGCCGGGGCAGAATGCGCTCGAGGGTGTCGGGAAAACCGTTAAGGAGCGCCCCGGACTCAAGGCCTCTTGCTACCCATGATACTTTCCATTTCTCCGGGCCGGGGGGCGCCCTGCTTCATCTTCACGTTGCCGGCACTGTCACGGTAGTAGGTGCTCGGCGTGGCACTCAGACCAAGGCCGGACATCAGCTGGTTGTTGGCCTGCACTCGCCTGGCATGGGCGCTGACGATCTGTCGGTCCACCGTAATGCCGCCCTCGCTGTATCTGTCGTAATTTTCAGCCAACGCCGCACTCGGGTTTTCCGATCCGATAATAGTGGCGGCCTTAGGCAGGCTGTCCTCTTTCAGGATGCCCACAAGGATATGGCGCAGTTGTACCCGGCCGGCATTAATCCAGGGCTCAGCGGCCTGCCGGAACCGGTGACAAAAGGGGCAGTTGGGGTCGGTGAAGGTGTATACCACCACAGGCGCATCGGCACTGCCATCAAGTACCCAGTCAGCGTCTTCCAACTGGCTCCAGGCTTTTTCATTCTGCGGCCCGAGTACCAGCTCCTGGATCTTTGACTCGGTCAGGTTTTCGCCCTTGGCGTTAAGCATGGGGCCGACAATTACATGGTTTTTGTCCTCGGTCAGGTAAAAAGCCACGGCACGGCCCTGCATGTTACCGACATAGCCCTTCATGCCGCTGGGGGCATCAAAGGTACCATCGATGGATACACCGCGGTCTATCAGTTGCTGTACTGCAGGCGGATAGCTTTGGGCCCACACCGGCAGGCTCAGACTGGCGGTCACGAGGGTCACGGTCAGCAAGGTGGGTTTCAGTAGGACGTTCACAGATTTCATTGGCAGTCTCCGAGTCGGGTTGGTGTCAGTCAAAGCGTTCAAGGTTATGGGCCAGCGAGGCGGCAGACAGCTCGCCCAGATGGGCGTTCACCTGCCGCCCTTGGGCATCGTAGAAAAGGGTGGTCGGCAAGGCGTGGCTGCCGGTAGTCCGGCCGAGGCTGGAGCGGATATCAGTTAACACATTGTCCAGGGTGAGGTTGTGCTGGTTCAGGAAACGCACAATGGTTTCGGGCTGTTCGCCCTGGTTAACAAAGACAAAAGTAATGTCAGGGTTGTCTTTCCGGGCTTCGTCCAGCACCGGCATCTCGCGGATACAGGGCGGGCACCAACTGGCCCAGAGATTCACCACCATGGGTTTACCATCAGCTACTTGCGACAGAGTGACCGGACTGCTGTCCAGCTGAGCAAAGGACGACTCCGGTACCTCCCGGGACTGCCCCTCCATCAGGATAATCAGCAGTGACACCGTGCCCCAGGTCAGTAGGCCGGCGGCGGCCGCACTGCCAAGCGGCACTCGGATCGCAGGGTGGCGCCAGAGTTTCCAGCCGAGTATGACGAGCGCACCGACAAGCCCGGCAAGCATGTCAAAGCCACCGTCCCGGATATCGATTATCCCTAAAATATCGCTCTGGTAATGCTCGAAATAGCGGATGACAAAGCCGATGCGCGCGG
>JAXHVJ010000140.1:0-3085 GCA_034189235.1 Pseudomonadota bacterium | reverse complement strand
GTCTAGCTTGTAGATTTCTGCAATGGTGGATAAAGCCGAACAGTATGAGTGGTCGAGTTATTCTGCACGTGTCGGGTTGGCATCCTGCCATTGGCTGGGAAAATAAATCTGTCCCGGTTTTGATGGAAGACCGAAACCCCTAGACAGGAAATCTATACATTGGCATATTATGCCAATGCAATTCCGACAGGATCACACTCATGGCGACGAGAAATATTGTACTTACTGACCATCAATCCCAGATTGTCGATCACCTGGTTGCCTCGGGCCGTTATCAAAATGCGAGCGAGGTACTTCGAGCCGGCCTGAGAATGGTCGAGGAAGCCGAGTCCCGCTACGTCACGAAAATGAATGACCTAATAGCCGCCATCAATGCAGGCCAGAACGACCTGGAGGCTGGCAGAACCAGAACATTCACGGGTGACGAGTTCGCGACTTACCTTTCAGAGCGTGCGGAGCAAGCCATCAGGAAGAAACGGGATACCTGATTACTATGAAACCATGGAAGGTTATTCTCACAGACGCTGCTCTAGCCGATCTCGACGCTATTCTCGAAACCACCCTTGAGGAATTCGGCACACTGCAACTGAAGCGATATACCGAGCAAATCGAAAGGGCGATTAGCGAGCTTGAAGAAGCCGGAAACCTCGCGCCACTTCAACCGAAATATTAAATCTGTCCCGGTTGTCTTTCGGTTGTCTTTCAAAGCTCCCAGCCTCGGTCAAGCCGCGCGACCAGATCCGTTATCCTCACCAGCCTGCAAAGTCCAGGTCATACCCAAAGCACGCCCAGCTTTAACAAGCGTTGTGATAGTTACACCGGTATCTTTTTCATCAAGAAGTCGATTAACTACGGTGCGGCTGGTGTGCATTTTCTGAGCAAGCTGGGACTTGTTTACGCCGGTGTTCCCCATAGCCTGCTGAATCTGCCAGACAATCACCCGCTTCAGCGCCTCAGCTTCTACCTGCTCAATCGTGCCATCGGATTCGAGCAGATCATCGAGAGAGCTGCCAACGTGCTTATGCTGTGTCATTTTTTTGCTCCCATTCAGACAAGATTCTTCTTTCGATCTCTCGCCTTCGCCAACTCTTGATCCGGTGTTTTCTGAGTCTTTTTGATAAAGCCGCTCAGCAACACCATATCGCCGCGAAACATCGTGAATATGACTCGTGCAATCCGGCCGTTCGAAAGATCACTGCGGACCTCCCACAAGTCTGAGTTAGCCTTCCCAGAGAAGCCCCTTACCAAGGGCATGCCCAGTGGCCATCCATATTCCACCGTCTTCAGATCAGTTCCGATCACTGAACGATCTTCCTTATCCAGCTTCAGCAACCATTCTTTGACCGGCTCTCGACCACTGTCACTTCTGTAAAATACGACGTTAACCGTTTTCCGTGTCATACAACCCCTTCCTTGGCGCAAACCAAGTGTACCTAATTAGGTACATCCATGCCAGCCTTCCAAGAAAACCGGGACAGATCTATTTTTTAGATGCAGGCCTTCCGGGCTTACGAGTTTCAACTCTGATACCGATACGGTTTTCAATTTCATCCACGAACTTGTTGCCACCGGTCAGCTTGTTGCTATTGATCGCGTTGCCAATCAATTCGTCTGACGAAGAACCATCTTCCTGTTCAACGAATTGTCGATAGGCCTCAACCCTCAGCTGGTGACTACCTGCCAGTGCCCGAAAGGTGTCGGGCTCATCCAGCCAATAACAGTGTGACAACCCTACCCGCGCAGAATAGCTCGACCATTCATACAACTCAGGTTTATCCACCATCCCCGCCTTAACAGGGTTGAGTTCCACATAGCGACAACAAGCCAGCAGGTAGGCGTCAGTATCAATCGGGCTGATCTTGTAGCGTCCTTCCCAGAGGGAACCACTGCGTTTTTCGAGGGCATTCACAAAACGGGTCTGTCGACCAGCGAGACGCTTCATTAATTGGGGAATTGAAGTCAGGTTGTCGTTCGCCTGAACGACCAGATGAACATGGTTAGTCATCAGGCAGTAGCTGAACACCTCCAGCTCATAGACTTGCTTCCATTCCTGAAGGTTTGCCAGGTAGTACTCAAAATCACGGCGTTCGACGAACACTGGTTGGCGGTTATGACCGCGTTGAACAATATGGTGGGGAAAACCGGGCACAATCACCCTGGCCTGTCTGGGCATCAGCGTCTCCTTGCTTTTAAACCACAGAATCCATTCTGTGAGTACAGACCCAATGTTAACCGAAGTGCCCAAACGGTTGGTAGCGAACCAAATCACGGCTGAACCACCAAGGAAACCGTGAAAATAAATCCGTGAAAATACGTGAAAATAAATCTGTCCCGGTTTTCCTATGTGTCGGTCTTTGTGGTTCGCTAGCTCCGCGCTACCGTATGACGTCCCGCAGAGACCGCTCAATCTGACCACCACAGTAGGCCTTACCCAACTCCTTTCGCTGATCCTCAAGAAAAGGCCTGATCGACGGACGGTCTTCCACTCGCTGGCAGAGACCCGCCACCCGGGGGGCGTTGTGTTCCAGAACTTCGGCGAGTTCCGGAAAGCTGTGGACGAGGGTGCCAAACAATGCAGCAGTTGCGATATCGGCCACCGTGAGCCTGGAGCCCAGCAGATAGCCCGCGTTCGGCTTGAGGAGGTGCGCCTGGCCGGTCTTTTCGAAAATGGCCATCCAGTCGGCCAGGCGATGGGTCCGGAATTCGGCCCATGAATCCTGATCCCACATCACTGTGCCATTGTAGTTGGTGATTTCCATGAGAATATCATTGCAGTCCAGAATCACCTTCAGAGCGAGGGTGTGTTGCTCAGGCTCGTCGGGAAGAGAATGGTAGGCCTTCGCCAGATGCATGAGAATCGCCGGCATCTGGGCGAACCAGACCTGGGCCTTGCAGTCGTAAAGATAGGGTGGTGCCATCCCGGGGTACTGGATGTTCAGGTTTTTATCAGGGTAGACCTCGCTCGCATCCAGCTTGCGGTAATCCGCCCGAACCTCCTCCAGAAAAAGTTGAATAAAATTACCGCGAAAGGGCAGGCCCCAGTAATAGAGTTCGTAGTCCTGCATTGTGACTCTCCCACTCTGAC
>JAXHVJ010000014.1:0-46384 GCA_034189235.1 Pseudomonadota bacterium | reverse complement strand
GGCTGGTCATGCTGACGCTGGAGGAGGGGGATCAGACCGATGAACGGATGGACATGCTGCTTGGCAAGAAGCGGGCTTCGGACCGCCGTGCGTGGCTGGAAACCTACGGCAATATGGCCGACGTTGCGGTTTGATATTCTATAAAGTGATTTAAAAATCGCGCTTTATTCTTTTTAAGTATTCAAGATAGTCGCTATGCTGCCAGTTTTCATAACGGGGAATACCGGATATGGACTGGCAGGGCTGGTTCGCGTTGGGTCTGTCCGGCGCGGCATTATTACTGATGAGTTCAGGACGCTTTGCGCCCCACATGGTCATGATGGGCGTGCTGGTGGTGTTGAGCGTCAGTGGCCTGATTTCCCCGGAACAGGCCCTGGCCGGGTTCAGTAACACCGGCCTGATTACCGTGGTGGCATTGTTTGTGGTCGCCTCGGGCATCCACCACTCCGGCGGTGTCGATCTACTGGTGCGCCACCTGCTTCGCTCCCCCAAAACCGTCCGCAGCGCCCAGGCTCGTATCGCCCTGCCGGTGTCCCTGCTCAGTGGTTTCCTGAACAACACGCCGGTGGTGGCGACCATGATTCCGGCGGTGCATGCATGGTCCCGAAAGATCGGTATTTCACCGTCCAAGCTGATGATTCCCCTGAGCTATTCCGCCATCCTCGGCGGCACCCTGACGCTGATCGGCACCAGTACCAACCTGGTAGTGAACGGCCAGTACCAGCAGCTGACCGGCGGCGACGGTTTCTCCATTTTCTCCATTACCATGGTGGGCCTGCCGGTGGCCGTCATTGGCCTGACGGTGATGCTGCTGGTCATGCCCCGGTTTTTACCGGACCGGAAAGATCAGCAGAAATTCGGTTCCATGCGGGAGTTCACCCTGGAAGTGGCGGTTTCCGACGGTGGGCCGCTGGTGGGCAAGACCGTGGGCGAGGCCGGACTCCGGGAGCTTGAGCGCCTTTACCTGGTGGAAATCGAACGGAATGGCAGCGTGGTGACGGCGGTACCCTCCGAAGAGCACCTGCGCGGCGGCGACCGGCTGGTCTTTGCCGGAGATACCCAGGCCATCTCCGACCTGCTGCGGATCAACGGTATCGTACCCTCGGTGCATGAGGACGAGCCGTCCCTGAGCAAGGACCGGACCGAGCGGCGGCTGGTGGAAGCGGTGCTGTCGCCCCAGTCGGATGTGCTCGGGCTGACCATCCGGGATGCCCGGTTCCGGGACCGCTACGGTGCCGTGGTGCTGGCGGTGGCTCGTGGTGGCGAGCGGGTCTCGGGCAATCTGGGCAATATCCGCCTCAAGCCCGGGGATGTACTGTTGCTGGAAGCCCGCCCCGCCTTCGTCAGCCGGCAGCGTTATAACAAGGATTTCCTGCTGATCAACGATCTGGATACCGATACGCCGCGCCACGACCGGGCCTGGGTGTCCTGGAGCATTCTGGTGGTGCTGGTGGGGCTGGCGGCCTGCGGGGTGATGAGTATGCTCAACGCCGCGCTGCTGGGGGCCGCGTTGATGATTCTCAGCGGTTGCTGCTCGGTTGGGCAGGCCCAGAAATCGGTAGATATCCCGGTCGTTCTTACCATTGCCGCCTCATTCGCCCTGGGGGCGGCCTTGCAGGAAACCGGCGCGGCCAGCTACTTGGCCGAGGGCATCCTGGGGCTCAGCCATGGCCACGTCCTGCTGGCTATCCTGCTGGTCTACTTTGCAGTCTCCACTCTGACCGAAATGGTGACCAACAACGCCGCGGCCGTTCTGGTGATACCGGTGGTGTTGTCCATGACCACGGCCATGGGAGCACCCGCCGAACCTTTCGTGATTGCGGTCATGATGGCCGCATCCGCGAGCTTTGCCACACCGCTCGGGTATCAGACCAACATGATGGTGTTCGGCCCCGGTGGCTACCGATTTGCTGATTTCGTGCGGGTCGGGCTGCCGATGAACCTGTTTATCGGCCTGGTGACCGTGGCAGTGATTGCCGTGGTCTACGGGATCAGTCTGTACTGACCCGGGGGTCGATCGGGCTGGACAGGATGTCGCAGCACAGCACTCTGAGCTCCCCGTTCTGGTAGAAACCCAGGGACAGGGTCACGCACATATAGGCACCGGTGACACACAGGTAAGGTGCGGTGACCTGTAGTTTATCCGGCTGTGCGAGGGCCTGGCGGAGGTACTGCTGTCGATACCAGTCGGCGCTGCTGCTGTCTTCCAGAGGCCGGAACCGTGGGTCGAGGTTGCGTGTGCCGGCATTCGATACCAAGGTTGCGTCGATCTGTATGCCGTTGGCATCCACCAGGTAGCAGCGGGAAACCGTCGGGTGGTTGAGCATTTCCGCACAGGCCTCCGCCATGGTGGCGCCGGAATACATCCGGTCGATGGCTCTCAGGAAGAAGTACTCAAAGAAGTTCACGACCTGCTGCGTCGGATCAAAGGTTACCGGATTATGTTGTTTGTACTCGTCCAGTAACTGACCAAAATCGGCGGGCGATGCATCCAGGCCACTGAGTTGGGTACTGGGCTTGCGGAAGTAAAAGCCCTGGACAAAGTCCACGCCGGCATCGATGGCGATCATCGCCTGACTCCGGGTTTCCACGCCCTCCAGTAAAACCAGGCACGCCGACTGGTGCAGCAGGGAGACGATGCCGTTGAGGATCTGCCGGGCCTTCGGGTCCTCGGTGGCCCGTGTCAGCAGGGTCCGGTCCAGCTTGACGATGTCCGGTGACAGGTTCCAGATCCGTTCGAAGTTGGAGTGGCCCGCTCCGAAGTCATCAATGGCTGTCAGGCAGCCGAGCTCCCGATAGTAGGCCACGGCTTCCCGCAGTCGCTCGGCATCGTCCGTGGGTTGTTCGACGATTTCCATCACGATTCGGTGCGGTGGCAGCCCGGTTTTCTTCAGCAGCTGGCCAAAGAAGGAGTCAGACTGGTTGCCAACCGTAGCCACCTTGGGTGAAACGTTGAGGAACAGCCAGTTCAGGTCATCTTTGATGCCGCTGTAGTTGCGGATATGCAGGTAGCGGCACAGCCGGTCCAGCAGGAGATCCTCGAAATCCGAGGCTGGCAGCTTGAACAGGTCCACCGGCAGGATCTGGGTATTCCTGGTGTCAAATGCCCGGATCAGCGCCTCGTACCCGACGATTCGTTTGTGGGAGACGCTGTAGATAGGCTGGAGAGCGGTTTTCAGGGTCAGCCCCTGGAATTCCGCAGTCCAGACATCGCCTTCCTGATTGATCATGGAGGAGAGCTGATCAAGCTCAGGGGGGCTGAACTTCTGAGGCGATGGTTGGGGCATGGTTTCTTCGGGTCGTTATGGCTCGAGACTGCATCCTTTGGCGGAGACTGCCAAAAAAATGAAGGTATTACCATAACTTCCCTGAAGAAACGGGAATCCGTTAGTGTTCTGGAGGAGATTGACGGGGTGAGCGAATGAAAAGAGCGGCCCGAAGACCGCTTTTACTCAGTTGTTGCTGGGAACAACAACGCTTTCGTCGAATTCGAGTTCCATGACGTTTCTCCTGAATTCATCCCGGCTGATTGAAAAGGTATGTGAGAAGTTTATCTTTGACATGATTTTGAACAATCCGTAGAACCCGTATACGACTAAAGGGATAGAGCGAGGGCGATGATCAGAATTTCTGATGATCGGCAGCAAAACATTTTGATTTTATTCTTCAACCGGTCTTTCTAGACTCGGCCCATTGATTCAAAAGACAGGGAGTGGTCTCCAGGCAATGCAATTCCGAAACAGCTCCGAACGATACGGTTCCGTAGCAATCTTCATCCACTGGCTGGTGGCGGCTGCCGCAATCGGCCTGTTTGCGCTTGGTTACTGGATGGTGGACCTGTCCTATTACGACGATTGGTACCGCCGTGGGCCCGATATCCACCGTAGTGTGGGCATACTGCTGCTGGCGGTCATGGTTATCCGGGTAATCTGGCGATTCACCAATCCGCCACCATTGCCCCTGTCCGATCACCAGCCACCAGCGCCTGGAAGTGCTTGCCGCCCATGCGGCACATGGCCTGCTATACGCGTTGCTGTTTGTCGCAATGGTCAGTGGTTACCTGATTTCCACGGCAGACGGCTCGTCCATCAGTGTCTTCGGCTGGTTCGAGGTTCCCTCGGTTACTGGCCAGGTGAAGGGCATGGAGGACGTTGCCGGATCCATCCATTACTGGTCAACCTGGGCGATTGTAGTACTCGCCGGGCTTCATGCCCTCGCGGCATTGAAACATCATTTTGTTGATCGTGACCGTACTCTGCTTCGTATGCTCGGTAAGTGAGCGGCGAGGCAAGAAAGAAGTGACGCCCGATGACCGGGCTGGTTTATCAAAAGGGTGAAACCATTCATGAAGAAAGTACTGCTTGCATCCGCGGTATCCATGGCGTTGGTCGGCGGTGCCGTCCAGGCCGACGAGCACGGTGGCACCTACGCCTTCGATAACAAGGGTGCCCACCAGTTTATTACCTTCAAGATTTCCCACCTCGGCTACAGCTGGCTGTATGGCCGTTTCAACGATTTTGATGGTCAGTTCGTGTACGATGCCGAGAACCCGGAAAACAGCTCTGTCAACGTCACGATCGATACCTCCAGTGTTGATTCCAACAACGCCGAGCGTGACAAGCATCTGCGAAGTGAGGATTTCCTGTACGTGGATGAGCACCCCGAAGCGTCTTTCACCAGCAAGCGTGTGGTCGTGGACGAGGATGGCGAAGCGGACATCATCGGTGACCTGACCCTGCGTGGTGTTACCAAAGAAGTGACCCTGGATGCCGAGATGGTCGGCCACGGTGAGGATCCCTGGGGCGGCTACCGCATGGGCTTTGAAGCGGAGACCGAACTGCGGTTGAAGGACTTTGGTATCCCGATGGATCTTGGCCCCACAGCCGAGACCGTTGAGATCATTATCTCTGTCGAGGGAATTCGACAGTAATCCTGGCTGACCCTGCCAGATCCGGTTCCGGGCTTGGCCCGGAACCGTCCCGCCCTGCGTCGGGTCCTGACTCGAAAAATAAAATCAGCTGAAATCAGTGGTTAGTTATCAGGCCCGACCGAGCCTGAAGATTCCCGGGAGGATGGGCAGTTCCTGCACAGGTGGCGTTGGCGCCAGAACTGACCGGCAAAAATCACCAGCCAGATCAGCAGACCCGCCCACAGGTAGGGCTCCGGTACCGCGAAACTCCCACTGATTGCAAACTCCACCAGGAGCATCAGCGCTACTGCCAGTACTGCATTGACCATGGCTGTCGCCATGGCTTGCCCGCAGGCTTTCAGATCGGGTTTCATAGTGTTCCGCTTGTTCGGGAATGGAAACGGTCTTCTATTACCTGTCAGTCAGAATACGGTGACCCTTACAGTCTCTCCATGCGGGAATTCCGCTATTGGCGTTCCGGTACTCTGCCCGGATCAGCAGTGGATTGGTGTATCCGCCGTTGCGTCCATATAATGTGCCTTCTTCCGCTACCTCGGGTAATTCGCGGGCGCGGAGGGTAGCATCACAGCCATTCCAGACAACAGGCAATTCAGGCAAAAGGGGCATCCATGCCAGAATTTCAGACCACCGATGAAGGCTTTGAGCGCGTCTCGCTCAGGGATTACACGGAAAAGGCCTATCTCGATTACTCCATGTACGTCATCCTCGACCGTGCCTTGCCCAAGGTCGGGGACGGACTGAAGCCGGTCCAGCGGCGGATTGTCTACGCCATGTCGGAGCTCGGGCTCAAGTCCACCTCCAAGTACAAGAAATCCGCCCGTACCGTCGGTGATGTCCTGGGCAAGTTCCACCCCCATGGTGACAGTGCCTGTTACGAGGCCATGGTGCTGATGGCCCAGCCCTTCTCCTACCGCTATCCGCTGGTGGACGGGCAGGGCAACTGGGGTTCTCCGGATGATCCCAAATCCTTTGCCGCCATGCGTTACACCGAGTCGCGCCTGGCGCCCTTCGCCGATGTGCTCCTCAGTGAGCTGGGACAGGGTACGGTGGACTGGGTGCCCAACTTTGACGGCACCATGGAAGAGCCCTCGGTGCTGCCGGCGCGTTTGCCGCACGTGCTGCTGAACGGCACCACCGGGATCGCGGTGGGGATGGCCACCGATATCCCGCCGCACAATGTCCGGGAGGTGGCCGCTGCCTGCATCCGATTGCTGGACAAACCAGAGGCCGGTGTCGACGAACTGTGTGAGCACATCAAGGGACCGGATTTCCCCACCCGGGCGGAGATCATCACGCCCCGCAAGGACATCCGCCAGATGTACGAGACGGGTCGTGGTTCCTTGCGCATGCGGGCCCGCTGGGTCCGGGAAAATGGCGAAGTGGTGGTTACAGACCTCCCGCACCAGGTCTCCGGCAACCGGGTGCTGGAGCAGATTGCCCAGCAGATGCAGACCAGAAAGCTGCCCATGGTGGCGGACCTGCGGGATGAATCCGATCACGAAAACCCGACCCGGCTGGTGATTGTGCCGCGCTCCAACCGTGTCGACCTGGACGGACTGATGGCCCACCTGTTTGCCAGCACCGATCTGGAGAAGACCTACCGGGTCAATATCAACGTCATCGGTAATGATGGCCGCCCGGGGGTGAAGGGGCTGCACGAGATCCTGACCGAGTGGCTGGCGTTCCGCCGTACCACGGTGACCCGCCGTCTCCAGCACCGTCTGGACAAGGTGTTGGCCCGGCTGCACATCCTCGAGGGTCTGCTGGTTGCCTACCTGAATATCGATGAAGTGATCGAGATTATCCGCTACGAGGACAAGCCCAGGGACGAGCTGATGGCCCGGTTCGGGCTTTCACCCGAGCAGGCTGAAGCCATCCTGGAGCTGAAACTGCGCCATCTGGCGAAACTGGAAGAAATGAAGATCCGCGGCGAGCAGGACGAACTGTCCGCCGAGCGGGACGAGCTACAGGCGATTCTGGGCTCCGGGGACCGGTTCCGGGAACTGATCAAGACCGAACTGCAACAGGATGCCGAGACCTTCGGGGATGATCGTCGTTCACCGATCGTGGAGCGGGAGGAAGCCCGGGCATTCAGTGAAGTGGAGCTGGTATCCAACGATCCGGTTACGGTAGTGCTTTCTGAAAAGGGCTGGGTGCGCGCGGCCAAGGGCCATGACATCGAGCCCGAAGGCCTGAGCTACAAGGCCGGCGATCGTTTTGCCCTGGCCGCCCGCGGCCGCAACAATCAGCAGGCGATCTTCCTGGATTCCACCGGCCGGGCCTACGCCCTGATGGCGCATTCCCTGCCCTCGGCCCGAGGTCAGGGCGAGCCCCTGACGGGCCGGATCAATCCGCCTTCCGGGGCCTCCTTTTCCGGACTGCTGGTGGGTGAACCGGCCAGCAAGGCCCTGCTGGTCACCGACGCTGGCTATGGTTTTGTTACCTCGCTGCAGGACATGATCAGCAAGAACCGCAATGGCAAGGCGGTTGTGTCGGTGCCCAGGGGGGCAAAGATCATGCCGCCGGTGATGGTGCCGAAGGCTGACAAGACCCTTTACCTCGCCGCCATTTCCAACGAGGGGCGGATGCTGGTATTCCCCCTGAACGAGTTGCCGGAACTGGCCAGGGGCAAGGGTAACAAGATTATCAGTATCCCCTCGGCGAGAGTTCAGAACCGGGAAGAATTCGTCGTGGCCGTGGCGGTGTTTGCCGAGGATGATCAGCTCGAAATCCGGGCGGGCAAGCGCAAGATGGGGCTACAGTTCAGTGACCTCGAGCACTACCTCGGCGAACGTGGCCGGCGCGGGCACAAGCTGCCACGGGGCTTGCAACGGGTTGATGCCATTAACGTGATTCCCTCGGCTGCGCGGGCCGGACAAGAGGAGAGCTCCGACAGTGAGTGAACTGGTGCTGATTAACGTCTCCGGGCGCGACAAGCCGGGGCTGACCTCCGAGATTACCGGTATCATGGGCCGCTACAACGTGCGGATCCTGGATATCGGTCAGGCCGTGATCCATGATCACCTGACCTGGGGCATCCTGATAGAGATTCCTGACGAGTCCAGATCCTCGCCGGTGATCCGGGACCTGCTGTTCCGCCTGCATGCCCTCGATCTTCAGGTTCATTTCGCGCCGATTACCGAGAAGGAATACCAGGTCTGGGCCGCAGGCCGGAACCGTGCATGTTACATCGTTACCCTGCTGTCCCGGGACATCAAGGCTGAACAGATTGCCCGCGTTTCCGCGATCACTGCGCGCCACGGACTGAACATCGACAACATCACGCGGTTGTCGGGCCGGCCGTCGCTGAATCCCTCGGAGAACCGCATTGCCTGTGTGGAGTTCTCGGTGCGCGGCACGCCATCCGATCTGGAACAGCTGCGGGCGGATTTCCTGCAGATCGCCGGCGAGATGAACGTCGACATTGCCTTCCAGGAAGACTCCATCTTCCGGCGTAACCGGCGCCTGGTTGTGTTCGACATGGATTCCACCCTGATCGAAGCCGAGGTGATCGACGAGCTGGCACTGGAGGCCGGCGTGGGGGCCCAGGTGGCGGAGATCACCGAGCGGGCGATGCAGGGGGAGCTGGACTTCAGTCAAAGCTTTGCCGAGCGTCTGGCGCTGCTCAAAGGGCTGGATGAATCGGTGCTCAAGGCAATCGCCGCCCGCTTGCGCATGACCGAAGGGGCCGAACACCTGATCCGAAGCCTCAAGGCCCTCGGGTACCGCACGGCGATCCTGTCCGGCGGCTTCACGTATTTCGCGCGCCACCTCCAGCGTAAGCTGGGGATCGATTACATCTATGCCAACGAGCTGGAAATCGAGGACGGTAAGGTGACCGGAAGGGTCGCCGGGCAGATTGTGGACGGCAAGCGCAAGGCGGAGCTGTTGCTGGAGATTGCCGGGAAAGAACACATTTCCCGGGAGCAGGTGATTGCTGTCGGGGATGGTGCCAACGACCTGCCCATGCTGAGCCAGGCGGGTCTTGGGGTCGCATTCCGGGCCAAGCCGCTGGTAAAGGAGTCCGCCCGCCACTCGATCTCGACCCTGGGCCTGGATGCCATCCTGTACCTGATTGGCTTCAGGGAGCGGGAAACCAGTGAGACCCTGCAGGATTCGGAGTTCTGAGGGCAGGTAAGCGGCAATGAACAAGGGCGCCGGATGGCGCCCTTGTCGGTTTTCAGTCCTCGCCGAAATCGTAGTTCATTTCCGGGGCGGGGGCCTGCAGGTAGTAGCCCTGGATGTAGTTCACGCCGGCCTGCCAGAGTGTGGCCAGAATGCTGGCGTTCTCCACCAGCGGGATAATGGAGGGCTTGCCGGAATTCTGCAGGGTCTTCACCATTTCCTTCAGCTGGGCCTTGGCGTCGTCACTCTTCTGGATTTCTTCCGTAAAGGAGCCGTCGAGCTTCACATAATCCGCGTCCACGTGTTTGAAAGTGTTGAACGGATTCAGTGCGCAGCCGAACTGGGAGATGGACACCTTGCAGTGAAGCTCATGCACCGCACGGGAAAACTCCTTCGCCTGTTTCATGAAGTTGTTGGCGTCACCCTCACGGATCTGGAAGATCAGGACATCGCCGGGCAGCCTTGCTGCTTTCAGAGCCACACTCAGCCAGGGGGTGAAGGTCTTGTCCTGAAGGGTCTCTGCCGTGATATTGACGAACAGGCGGGTGTCATGGCCGTGGGAGCGGTGGTTGGCCAGTTGCTTTATCGTGTTCAGGATCACCCAGCGATCGATCTTGATCGCGGTCTCGTTGGGGCCCAGGGGCGGCAGGAAGTCGTAGGGCGAGACTTCCTGGCCGTCCTTGTCGAGCATGCGCACGAAGGCTTCGTAATGCTCCTCACCCTCGCCCCGGAGGTTGATGATCGGCTGGAACAGAAGGCGGAAACTGTTGTCATCGAGGGCTTTCTGGATGGCCTCCACGGAGTTGCTGGAATCGAGGGTTTCGTAGTCTGCGGGGTTGTAGACCAGTACACCGTTGCCCTGGGCGTGGCCGTCCTGCTTTTTGACATCGGACGAGGCAGTATGGGCACGGCCAAGTAATTCTTCGGCCTTGGGCGAGTTCTCGGTAATAGCTGCCACACCAATACTGACGGTCATGGGAACGGTTCTGCCATTGATGTCGAACAGGTTGTCCTCAATGGCCTTTCGGACCCGCTCAGCCCGTTCGGCCATGGTTTTCTCGTCACCGGGCAGGCACATCATGCAGAAGGCATCGTCGCTCAGTCGTGCCAGCGTGACGTCTTCTCCGGCAGTTTCCTTCAGTAATGCCGCCAGGTCGCCCAGGAGCAGGTCGGCCCCCGCAATGCCAACCTGACCCTTCATGGTGATGAAATTGTCCAGGGCGATATAGGCGAAGGCGCCGGTCTGGTTGTCCTTGCCGGCACGGGCTATGGCCTCAGACAACGCATCCATCAGGTACTGCCGGTTATAGAGGCCGGTGAGCAGATCCTGGCTGCTGATTTGCCGGAGTTTCTCCTCCAGTTCGGCATCGCTGTGCTCGGGCTGGAGCACAATCTGGGTGCAGAATTCACCATCGTAGGTGGCTGAGGACACACTCATGGTGACCTTCAGTTCCTGGTCATCACTGCGACGCGCCGTGCAGTTGAGGGTCATGCCGTCTTCGCCCTTGTCGGCGAAGCGCTTCATGAATTCCTTGTACCTTCCCTGGCTCTCCGGCGCCAGTGTGTCCAGTACCGGGATACAGATCAGGTCATCGATATCGTCGTAGCCAAGGAAGTCCATATAGGACTGGTTGGCATAGATGTGCATGCCGTCATTGATATAGGCAATGGCGTCCTTGGAGCTCTCCAGCAGCAGCTGGCAGCGCTGTTCCGCCTCCCGGAGGTGGGACTCCAGAGCGCGCCGGCGCCGGCGCTCTTCCAGGGAGGAAACCTCGCGGTTGACCGTCAGCACCAGCTGGTCGGTATAGTCGAAGGGGACCGCATCCTGGGCGCCAGCCCTCATGATGCCAACCTTTCGTTCCCGGCTTTCCCCGGCCATCAGCAGGATGAACGGAATGTCCTTGTCCATCCGGCGTACCATTGCCAGGGCCTCGTCGGCACCAAATTCATCGTCTACATCCCGCGCCAGCAAAAGATCCCAGTTGCCGGTTTTCAACACCTCTTCAAGATCCTCCTCCGAGGTGATGCGATGAGCTCGTGTGGCCTTCCCGGAATTCCTCAGCAGGCTGAGCAGTGATTCGGCATCATTTTGAGATGGATCAAGAATCAGCAGGTGTACTGTGGCGTTCTTTTTCTGCATTCGTAAGACGTCTCGTGCTACTCGTTTACGGAGCCGGCTCCGGGGCAGCGTTAAGATCCGTTTGTAAAACAGTGCCTTGAGGAAAAATGCTTGCCGAGAGTCAGAGGCCGGTCTGTCATTTATGCAGAATGATGCAGGGGATAGGGGGTAATAACAACCCTCTGTTTGGCCAGTTCACCACCTGCGTCTCGCTTATCAGAGCGCCGGCCACAGCGAATCAAACTCATCCTCACTGGCCATCGGTGTTTCTGACTGGCTGGCGATGTTCGGCGCGGTATTGTTCTGAAGTTTCAGTTCGAACTGGCTGATACTGCCGGTGGACGAGACCTTGCGACCAAGTACCCCCTGGTCCTGCCTGCCGTCGTGCAGGAGGGAAATCCTGCTCCCGGACTGGAACGGCAGCCGCGGAGTGATCAGGGTGGCAGCCTGGTTGACCACGCTGATTTCCGGCAGCAGCAAACCCCGGAGGTACTCGCTGTTGTTGCCAATCTTCTGGAGCAACCGGACGCCGCAGGGCGCGGCACTGGGGGTCAGCAGTTCAATGCCCATCTCGGTGCCCTGAGGTTTGGCCTGCCGGATCCAGCGTACAACTGCGACGCTCCAGGGGTAGGATTGCTGTTCCCGCACCCCGAGAATCTCGCCGGCCTGGATGGACGGGGGCGCATCGGTTTGCCAGCCAACGCAGTAACCACCGGGGCTGGTGTTGATCAGCAGGGCCTGATGGGAGCGGGGCAGATTCTTTTCCGGGACCGGTTCTGCAGCGCGCCTGCCAAAATAGTCACCACGGAAGTTGATCGGGGTGTCTGGTGAGCGGTGCCGCTCCTGGCTGGGGCCGGCATCATGGGCGCCGGCCCAGACATCTTCCGCTTTTCTCGCAGCGGTCAGGAAGTGGTTGTCCTCTTCCTGCCGGGCGCTGGCATTACCGCTGACGAATTCGGTGAAGGTCTTTTGTCCGGCGATGAAGTAATGAACAGCGGTGAGGCCGACACAGATCTCCAGGGTGCCCTGGCTGGCGATGCGGCTGAAGTTGCGTTTGGTCAGGACGCCGAGGGCCTGGCTCAGGTGAGTCAGCAGAGTGTCGCTGATGTTGGCCGGGATACGCAGGAGATTTTCTTTTTCCTGGTGCGCGAGCCGGGCCTGCAACGTCTTGGAAACCATGCCGGACAGGTCTCGCGTGTCGAAACCGAAACTCTCGTCACCGGGCTGGTTGTCGAGCAGGCTCCGGTAGATCGGGGGGGTGTCGCGCTCCATATTCACCACAAACAGGCTGTCTTCCCTGATATCCGGGCCACACCGGGTGTGTTCCGTCCAGGTCTCGAACAACTCATAGGCCTGGTTGAGTTCGGACTGCCTCAGCTGATTGGGGCGGGCGCAGGCAAGTAGCAGAAGCCGCTTGTAACTGTCGGCCAGGGAGCTGGTACGGCGGGCCTTCAGAGTGTTGTCTTCCACCTGAAGATGGGCCATACCATTGCCATGGGCGAAACGGTAAAGGTGATGGCATTCCAGCCAGCTGCGGGCCGGGCTGGGACAATAAAGCTGGTAAGAGCGCAGGATGGTGGCGGACAGTTCCGAGATGGCCCGGTGGATCGCCATGGCCACCAGCTTACGGTTCCTGTCCAGGCCACCGTTGTCGAGGTCGTCCAGGATGCAGAGCTTGTAACCGGTGGCCAGGTGCATTTGCAGGGCCTGGGCCAGGTTGGCAATCTTGCGCTGCTTCTCCGGGAGTGCGACGGCCAGCCCCAGGTAATGCCGGGACAGCTCGTTGCAGACAAAGTGGATTTTCTCCCGGATCAGTTCCAGCAACTGCAACCTCTGCCGGGGTGCGATCGAGAGGTGGTTCAACTCGATGATCGCATGGTAGAGCTGCCGGGAAGCCTCGCCGATGTTGGCCATGGGCAACTGCTTCGCCCACTTGCGGAAGGGCTTCGGCGCCGTGTCGCAAAAGGTGAGGGACGTGGTTTTCTGTTCCGGTACACGCAGGTCAGGTTTCAGAATCGCGCCTTCCATGAATTCGCACCAATGCTCGGGTCACCGTCGGTTTCCCTTATGTTTTTTATTTGAAGTCAATAGTTGATTCTAAAATAGCAAACGGCTGACGAAAAGCGAGAAGATCATTAGTTAACAAAATTTGACAAGTAATCGGGCTTCAGGATTGTGATCGTGCTCACAGCCAAAGGTCCAGAGGCGACTTGCTTTCCCCGCCCGGAACCTCCCGCACCAGTTTCGGAACCAGGAATCCCGGCAGCCGTTTGAGCAGCTCCCGCACCAGTTCGCGGGCCTCATTGTCACCGACATTGAAGTGATGTGCTCCGGCCACGGGGTCAAAGGCATGCAGGTAGTAGGGCATGACTCCGGCATCAAACAGGGACTCACTCAGCTCCTCAAGAACGCCCGCGTTATCGTTGATGCCCCTGAGGATCACGCTCTGGTTCAAGAGAGTAGCTCCGGCCGAGCGCAGGTAACCCAGGGCCCGGCGGGTCGGTTTGTCGATCTCGGCGGGGTGGTTGATGTGCAGCACAATGACAACCTGCAGTGGTGAACTGCTGATCCACTTGAGCAGGGTGTCGCACACACGTTGGGGGATCACCACCGGTAGCCGGGTGTGCAGCCGGATTCTCCGGATATGCGGCACGCTTGCAATATCAGAGGCCCAGCGCGAAAGCAGGCGATCATTGACCGCCAGAGGGTCGCCGCCGCTGAATATGATCTCATTGATTTCCGGGCTGTCCCTGAGCGTGCGCAGCACCTGGTCCCGATCCCCGGGCGTGAGACGCTGCTCCTCATAGGGGAAATGCCGGCGAAAGCAGTAGCGGCAATTGATGGCGCATTGGCCCGTGACCATCAGCAGCGCCCGGCTTCGATATTTCCGGATCAGCCCGGTGGCCTGGATAGCGCCATCCTCCTGAAGCGGATCCCGGATGAAACCGGACACCTCGGCCGCCTCGTCCATTCGCGGCAGAACCTGGCGCAGCAGCGGATCGTCGGGGTTTCCGGGCGTCATGCGGGCAATAAAAGGTTCCGGTACCCGGAGCGGAAACAGCCGGTGCCCGGCCTGCGCTCCCTCCAGCCAGGATTCGGAGGGCAGGTTCAGCCGTTCCAGCAGTGCCTCGGGCGTGATCACCGAGGCAGACATCAGTTCCTGCCAGCTTCGGGAATCCTGTTCACCGGTGTGGGCTTCTATACGGGCGGGGGTTCGCTGTATCATAGCGACCTTTGAAATTTTAACGACATTGTGTCAGGTGGACATTTCATGGCTTCATATTCTACCAACGAATTCCGCGGCGGTCTTAAGGTTTTGCTGGATGGTGACCCTTGTATCATACTCGAGAATGAGTTCGTAAAGCCGGGCAAGGGTCAGGCCTTCAACCGGGTTAAACTGCGGAACCTGATGACCAACCGTGTCTGGGAGCGGACCTTCAAGTCCGGTGAGAGCCTGGAGGCGGCCGACGTTATCGACCAGGACATGGAGTATCTCTACACCGACGGTGAGTTCTGGCACTTCATGAAGACCGACGGATCTTTCGAACAGTACGCGGCCGACGCCAAGGCGGTGGGCGACACCGTCAAATGGCTCAAGGAGCAGGACGTATACACTGTCACCCTTTACAACGGTACTCCCCTGACCGTGACCCCACCCAACTTTGTCGAGCTGGAAGTGGTGGATACCGATCCGGGCATGAAAGGCGACACCGCCCAGGGCGGCTCCAAGCCCGCAACCCTGTCCACTGGTGCCGTGGTCAACGTGCCCCTGTTCATCACCGTCGGTGAAGTGCTGAAGGTCGATACCCGGACCGGCGAATACGTCAGCCGCGTCAAGAGCAGCTGATCCGGCAATGACTGATCGACCTGTCTGGCAGCCTGCTGCCTCGCAGGCGGCCCTGAAAAGCCGCGCACAACAACTGGCGTTTGTGCGCGGCTTTTTTGCGCAAAGGGGGGTGATGGAAGTCGAAACCCCGGTGCTGGGGCGCTGCGGCGTGACCGACGTGAACCTGGACAACATCCCGGCACAGGTATCTGCCTCCGGCATCGAGGGTGCGTGGCTGCAAACCTCCCCGGAGTACCACATGAAACGCCTGCTGGCTGAAGGCGCTGGCCCGATCTATCAGGTCTCGAAGGTCTTCCGCAATGGCGAGCGTGGGCGGCGCCACAACCCGGAATTCTCGATGCTGGAATGGTACCGGCCGGGGTTCGACGACCGGGAACTGATGGCCGAGGTCTCCGACCTGGTCTGCGGCTGGCTGGGCTGCGAGCGACCGGAAATCATGCATTACCGGGACGCCGTGAAGACCTGGGCACACGTGGACCCGTTCGAGTCCACGGAACGGGAGCTGATGCGCCGCTGCGAGCAATGGCTGGAGCCGGAACAGCTGGCAGGGCTTGGCCGCGATGGCTGCCTGGACCTGCTGATGAGCTTTGCCGTCGAGCCCAATCTCGGCGCGGAGCACCCGACGATTATCACCGGCTATCCGGCATCCCAGGCGTCACTGGCAAGGGTATCGGAATATCAGGGCTACCCTGTGGCTCACCGTTTCGAGCTGTATCTCCGGGGGCTGGAGCTGTGCAACGGCTATTGGGAGCTGACCGATCCGGTCGAGCAACGGCGCCGGTTCGAGGCGGATAACCACCAACGCCGATTGTCCGGAAAACCTGAAATGCCGATCGACGAGGCCTTCCTGGCGGCGCTGGAGCAGGGCCTGCCCGATTGCGCCGGGGTGGCCCTGGGGCTGGACCGGCTGCTCATGCTCAAGCTCGGAGCAACCGATATCTCGGACGTGTTGGCCTTCCCGTTCGAGCGCGCCTGAGTTCAGGCAAGCTCGCCGAAGGCCTCGCCCATGCGCACAGTCTTGCCGGAGACCTGGTCCTGGTTCCAGCGGACTGCACCCCTGGGCATTACCATGATCACCGTGGAGCCGAGCCGGAACCGACCCATCTCCTCGCCCCTGGCAAACTCCCGGGCCTGCTCGCCCTCATACTGGAAGTCCGTTACGAGACCATTGCCCGGCACCACCACGCCGGACCATGTGGTTTCGACACTGCCAACAATCATCGCGCCCACCAGCACCATCGCCATGGGTCCGGCGTCGGTATCGAAGATACAGACCACACGCTCGTTGCGGGCAAACAGGTTCGGCACGTTCTCCGCCGTAACCGGATTCACCGAGAAAAGCTTGCCGGGGATGTGCACCATCTCCCGCAGCCTGCCCGCCATTGGCATGTGAATCCGGTGATAGTCGCCCGGAGCGAGGTAAATGGTGGCAAACTCGCCTTCGGAAAATGCTTTGGTACGCTGCAGATTATCGCCCAGCAGCTCATTGAGGCTGAAAGACTGCCCCTTGGCCTGGAAAACCCGGTCACCGGTCACCTGGCCCAGCTGCGAAATCCTGCCGTCCACCGGGCTGACAAAGGTTTTTTCGCCCTCGGCAACAGGACGGATGCCCGGCTTCAGCGCCCGGGTGAAAAACGCATTGAAAGTCGGGTAAGCGGTCGGGTCCGGCTCCGCCGCTTCATTCATATCCACGCCGTAGCGACCGATAAACCACTTCACCACACGGTTCTTCAAAGCCGGATTGCCTTCGCTATCCGCAAGCCGACCGGCAAGACGTGAGACAGCCAGTTGCGGAATGACATACTGGCTCAGAACGAACAGTTTATCGAGCATCAAAACCAACCCTTTACCTGAGAAGGCGCGCAGTTTAGCAAAACGGCCCGGGGGTGTAGAAACGGTTTTGCCGCTTTGCGACTCAGTCCACTCTCAGGCCCCGGGCCTGCTGCCCGGCCATGTCCGCCAGAATCCGGTGAAAACTCTTCAGCCGCTCCGGACTGATCCGGCCCTCCGCGGCTGCTGCCTCAAGGGCGCACCCGGGATCCCCCATGTGCCGGCAATTCCGGAATTTACACATGCCAATCAGCTCCCGGATCTCCCGGAAACCATACTCGATCTCCTGCGACGTCATGTGCCACAGTCCGAACTCCCGGATACCCGGCGAATCAATCAGATCCCCGCCCAGGGGCAGATGGAAAAGCCTGGCCGTCGTGGTGGTGTGGATCCCCTTGCCGGTACTCTCCGAAACCGCCCCCACCCGAAGCGATTCCCCGGGCAGTAGCGTCTGGATAATCGAGGACTTGCCCACACCGGACTGACCGACAAACACACTGGTCCGATCCTTCACCAGGGCCGCAACCTCCGGCGCCGGCTCATTACCGGATTCAGCGGCCGACGTACGCACCACTTCATAGCCCAGGTCCTCATACCGTGAGAGCAGTGCTTCAATATGCTCCCGATTCTCCTCAGTAATCAGATCCGTCTTGTTGAGCAGAATCACCGCCGGAATATCACTGGTCTCCGAAGCCACCAGATACCGGTCAATCAGGTTGTCATGGGGCTCCGGCTCCGGGGCAATCACCAGAATGATGTGATCAATATTCGCCGCCACCGGCTTCAGCGCCCCGAAATTGTCCGGCCGCTGCAGCAGATTCTGCCGGTCGCAACGGGCGACAATCACCCCGGTCTCACTCTTGCCCTTGCGCCAGATCACCCGGTCGCCGGTCACCAGACTGTCGATATTGGCCCGGACAAAACAGCGGAACACCGCCCCGGCATCCTCGCCCTCCAGGGCCTCCACATCCAGCTGCTGACCATAGTGGGCAATGATCAGCCCTTCCTGCTCCGGCCCCAACTCACCGGCCCCGGCCTGCTGTTCAATGACCTTTTCCTTTTTGGCAGCACGGGCGGCCCGTTCCTGCTGGATCTTCTTGATCCGCCACTGTTGCTGTTTGTTCAGTCGCCGTTTTGCCATAAATGATTAGAGAGATCCCGTGAAAGTTCGTCATCGACCGTGCCATCATACTGGAATCACTCATCGGTCGCTGTACTATGTCGACTTTTCAGATGACTACACTTCACAGGTTCGGGCGGAGGTGGCATTCCCCATCCGGGAATGTTGAAGGCCAGGGATGGCCTGAAACAAGCGCACATGGGTAAGGCAAGTGTTTATGAAGCGGAGCTTCATGCGCAGCCGAACGACAGCAATCTGTGATTGCTGGCCGGACCCCGAAGGGGTGCTCGTAGCGGTTCCCGGATGGGGAATGCCACCTCCGCCATGCACCAATTCTAAAAGGCTAGGGGAAGAAAGATGGCAGAAGGCAATCGACTGGTCTGGATCGACCTGGAAATGACCGGCCTGGATCCTGAAAAAGAACGCATCATAGAAATGGCCACCATCATCACCGATGCAGAACTCAACATCATCGCCGAAGGCCCGGTCATCGCCGTCCACCAACCGAACAGCCTCCTCGAGGCCATGGACGAATGGTGCACCAACACCCACGGAGCCAGCGGCCTCACCAAACGCGTCAAAGAAAGCACCATCACCGAAGCGGCAGCCGAACAGGAAACCCTCGCGTTCCTCAAAAAACACGTGGGCCCCGGCGAATCACCCCTGTGCGGCAACAGCATCGGCCAGGACCGCCGCTTTCTGGTCAAATACATGCCGGAACTGGAAGCCTTCTTCCACTACCGCAACCTCGACGTCTCCACCATCAAAGAACTCGCCCGCCGCTGGCGCCCCGACGTGCTCGACGGCGTGAAGAAAAAAGGCAGCCACCTGGCACTGGACGACATCCGCGACTCCATCAACGAACTGCGCCACTATCGGGATCACTTCTTCAAGCTGTAAGCCCGTGCCGGCGTAAAGCCCAGTGCACATGCTCACGGACCATCTCTGACGGATGGTCCGCCCGCTGCTTCAGGGCCTCCACCACCGGAATCGTGGTGGGCGCGTTGCCCAGACCGACCGCCAGATTGCGGAGCCAGCCCTGGTAACCGGTGCGCCGGATCGCCGACCCCTCCGTCCGCTTCAGGAACTGCTCCTCCGTCCACAGGAACAACTCCGTCAGCGAACTGTTGTCCAGCCCATGCCGGGGCTGGAAATCCTGCTCTGCCGTTGGCTTGCTGAACTTGTTCCAGGGGCAGATCAGCTGGCAGTCATCGCAGCCGAACACCCGGTTGCCCATCTTCGGGCGCAACTCCTCCGGAATCGAACCTTTCAGCTCAATCGTCAGATAGCTGATACAGCGCCGGGCATCCAGCAGGTGAGGGCCGATAAAGGCGTCCGTGGGGCACACCTCCAGGCAGGCGGAGCAACTGCCACAGTGTTCCGTTTCGAAGGGCGGATCCACAGGGAGTGGTGCACTGGTAAAAATCTCCCCCAGAAAGAAAAACGACCCGGCCTTCGGATGAATCAGCATGTTGTTCTTCCCGATCCAGCCCAGCCCGGCCCTTTGGGCCATGGCCCGCTCCAGCACCGGAGCGCTGTCGACAAAGGCCCGGTACTCGAACCCGCTGACAGCCTCGTCGATCCATTTCGCCAGGGTAGCCAGGCGCTTGCGCATCAGCTTGTGATAGTCCCGCCCCAGTGCGTAGCGGGTCACATAGGCGGTTTCACGGTCAGTGAGCGCTTGTTTCGGGTTGTCCGGCGCCGGCAGGTAATCCATGCGCAGCGAGATCACCCTTACGGTACCAGGCACCAGTGACGTCGGGGTGGAACGCTTGTCCCCATGATGGCCCATATACTCCATTTCGCCCTGGTATCCCTCCGCGAGCCAGGCCTGCAGGCGATCGGCATGGGGCCCGGTGTCCGGCAGGGTGATGCCGGCATCGGCAAAGCCCAGCTGTCCCGCCCATTGCCGGATTTTGCCCGGCAAATCATCGAGTTCGGGCGGTGCTGGCGGAGATTCTCTCGGCTCGGTCATGGCTGTGTTGTCAGCGGGTGTGGTCCGGATGGATTCACTGCGGAAGTTTAATTTGATTAAGTTATGACCTTTTTCACTGTTTTGCTATGCTTTACAGGTAGCTGGCCAATTTTCTTGAACCGGTTTCTGTAACGGGAGCTCAGGCTCATGCCGCCCATCTCTGCCCATAGTCTACCAGACGACCTCTATTCCGCCGATGCTGTGCGGCAGATGGACCGCTACGTGATTGACGAAATGGGCGTGGACGGTTTCGGGTTGATGCAGACTGCAGCCCATGCAGCATTTCGTAGCATGGTCCGGCGCTGGCCCGACTGCGGCCCGGTGCTGGTGCTGTGTGGCGCGGGCAATAATGGGGGTGACGGCTACCTGGTAGCGGCCAACGCCGCGCGGCACGGCTTCACAGTCTCATGCATTGCCGTAGCCCCGACCGAAAAGCTGGCCGGTGATGCCCGCAAGGCCTGGCAGAAAGCCGTTGCTGATGGCGCGGAGGTACGTGAACTGTCGGCGATTGACGAGTCCGCACTCGATGCCTCGTTTGAGCAGGCCGGCCTGATTGTCGATGCCCTGCTCGGGACCGGTGTGTCCGGAGCTCCCCGGGAGCCGTTTGCCGGCGTCATTGCCCGTTGCAATGCCAGTGGCCTGCCGGTGCTGGCGGTGGATGTGCCCTCCGGGCTGAATGCGACCACCGGTTTTGCCGCCGGTGATGTGGTCCGGGCAACGATGACGGTCACCTTTATCGGTCTCAAATCCGGGCTGTTCACCGGGCAGGGGCCGGCGGTGTGTGGCGAGGTTGTGTTTGATTCGCTGGGTACCGAAAATGACATCGGTGCCAGTGGCCAGTCTCCGGTGGCCCGTTTGTGCAGCTGGGGCGCCGTGGGGCGCTGGCTCCCGGAGCGTGCGGCGAACGCCCACAAGGGCCGGTTCGGGCACGTGCTCATTATCGCCGGGGACCGCGGTTTTGGCGGCGCCGGCCTGATGGCGGCAGAAGCGGCGGCCCGTTCCGGAGCCGGCCTGGTCTCGCTGGCGACGCGCCCGGAGCATATCCCGGCGGCACTGGCCCGCTGTCCATCAGTGATGGTGCACGGCCTTATTCACGGCTCCGAACTGCCACCGCTGCTGGAAGCGGCATCGGTCGTGGTGTGCGGGCCGGGGATCGGCAAGAGTGCCTGGGGCCAGCAGATGCTTCAGCAGGTGCTGGCCAGTGACAAGCCAAGGGTGCTGGATGCCGATGCCCTGAACCTGATGGCGGCCCGGGTCGCCGTGCCCTCGGACCATCAGGTGCTGACACCGCATCCCGGCGAGGCCGCCCGCTTACTCGCCTGCACCGTTGCCGAAGTCGAGGTTGACCGGATGGCAGCGGCGCGCAAACTGCAGTCTGTCTATGGTGGGGTGGTTCTGCTCAAGGGCGCGGGAACCGTGATTGCCTCCGGTAGCCAGACCGTGGATATTGTCAGCGGCAGCAACCCGGGAATGGCCACCGGCGGCATGGGTGATGTCCTGGCGGGGATTCTCGGGGCCATGTGTGGTCAGTTGGATGATCTGGCCCGGGCGACCATCCTTGGGGCCTGTGCCCATCTGGCGGCGGCTGACCGGGCCTCGGAATCCCGCGGCTACATCGGGCTGATACCCGCCGATGTGATCGATAACCTGCCGTCGGTTTTCCGGCAGATTGAATTTACCGATATTCAGAAACGGGAGGACGGATGACTATTTACGGTAACGAGCGCCGCCTGTTTCTGGTAGGCGAGGCGGAGACCGAAAAGCTCGGTCAGGAACTGGCCCGTCTGGTCACCGAGTCCGGCCAGGGGCTGACGGTATTCCTGGACGGCGACCTCGGCATGGGTAAAACCACCCTGAGTCGCGGTGTCATACGTGGCCTCGGTCATGAGGGGGCGGTCAAAAGCCCCACCTATACTCTGGTGGAACCCTACGAGGATCTGAAGCCGCCGGCCTATCATTTTGA
The DNA here is from genome assembly GCA_034189235.1 of Pseudomonadota bacterium. Classification (GTDB taxonomy): domain Bacteria; phylum Pseudomonadota; class Gammaproteobacteria; order Pseudomonadales; family Oleiphilaceae; genus Marinobacter. The sequence continues at coordinate 24,475 of JAXHVJ010000014.1, read as the reverse complement.
TCTGTACCGCCTCGGCGATCCGGAAGAACTTGAGTACATGGGCATCCGGGATTATTTCTCCGGAGATAACCTGTGCCTGATCGAATGGCCGGAGCGGGGCAAGGGTGTCCTGCCGGAGCCGGATCTGGAGATCCACCTGGAGCGGGAAGGGGACGGCCGGTCCGTGATTATCCGGGCCCGTTCGGCCCAGGGTGCCCATTTGATGAACGAGCTGGAGCTGGTCGGTCCGGAACACTGACGGCGGGTGATAGCTGATTATTTGCAGGTAAGCGGTATGTTCAGGAAAAAACACAGCCTTATCAATTTGCTGGCGCTGGTCACGGCCTGGGCCCTGGCATGGGGCGCGGCAGCGGGTGACCGTGTCGAGGGTGCGCGGATCTGGCCCGCGCCGGACCACACCCGCCTGGTGCTGGACGTGACCGGTCCGCTGCAACACAACGTCTTCTCCCTGAGCGGCCCCTCACGGTTGGTGATTGACCTGAGTAACGCCTCGCTCAAGGCAGACCTGAACGAGCTGGATCTCTCGGGCAGCCCGATCCAGCGGATTCGCAGCGCGCCACGGAACGGGAATGACCTCCGGGTGGTGCTCGATCTCAGGAGCGATATCAAACCCCGCAGCTTCCAGCTGGAACCCAACCAGCAGTATGGCCATCGCCTGGTCGTGGACCTGATCGATGAGAATGGCAGCCGGCTCGAACGGGCCACCCGGCCGACGGTAACCCAGGACCCGGGTGGCAAGCGGGACGTGATTGTGGTGATTGACGCCGGCCATGGTGGCGAGGATCCGGGCGCCATCGGCCCGCGGGGAACCCGGGAAAAGGACGTGGTCCTGAAAATGGCGAAAACCCTTGAGAGCCTGATCAACAAGCAGCCGGGCTACACCGCCAGGCTGACCCGCACCGGTGACTACTACGTGGGCTTGCGGAACCGGACGTTGCTGGCCCGGAAGTACAATGCCGATCTGTTTGTGTCGATCCATGCCGACGCCTTCCGCACACCCCAGCCAAAGGGCGCGTCCGTTTTTGCCCTGTCCCAGCGCGGAGCCACCAGTGAGACTGCCCGCTGGCTGGCGCAGAGCGAGAACCGCTCAGACCTGATCGGGGGCACCGGTGGTGTGTCGCTCGAAGGGCGGGACGACATGCTGGCAGGGGTACTCCTGGACCTGTCCATGACCGCCAGCATCAATGCCAGTCTCGGGGTGGGCAGTTCGGTGCTGGCCAAGCTCGATAGCGTTGCCAGGTTGCACAAGCCGGGCGTGGAGCAGGCGGCATTCGTTGTGCTGAAATCGCCGGATATTCCGTCCATCCTGGTCGAAGCGGGCTTCATCTCCAATCCCCGGGAAGAGAAGAACCTGGCAACGGACTGGTACCGCAGCCGCCTGGCCAGCGCCATCATGGGCGGCATCGACGACTATTTCCGCAAGACGCCGCCGCCGGGCACGCTGTTGGCCTGGCAGAAGCAGAATGGCAAGGGCGGTAACGATGTCAGTCAATACCGGATCCGGCGCGGGGATACCCTGTCCCAGCTTGCCAGGGAAAACCAGATTTCCGTTAACGAGTTGATGCGATTTAACGGCTTGAGGGATGACCGTGTTATGGTAGGGCAAACCATTCGTATTCCCGCATCCTGAGTAAGAGGTTTTCCTGAAACATGCCCCACATTCATTTGCTCTCTCCCCGGCTGGCGAACCAGATAGCCGCGGGGGAGGTGGTGGAGCGTCCCGCATCGGTGGTCAAGGAACTGGTCGAGAATGCCCTGGATGCCGGTGCCAGCCGGGTCGATGTCGAGATAGAGCAGGGCGGCGTCAAGCTTATACGCGTCCGTGATGATGGCAGTGGCATCGGGGAGGATGACCTGCCGCTTGCCCTGAGCCGCCACGCAACCAGCAAGATCACCAGTCTCGATGACCTCGAAGCCGTCGCTTCCCTCGGGTTCCGGGGCGAGGCACTGGCCAGTATCAGCTCGGTTTCCCGGCTGACCCTGACTTCCCGGACCGAAAACCAGGAAGCGGCCTCCCGGGTAGAAGTCGAGGGCCGCGAAATGGATGCCAGGATTTCTCCCGCGGCCCATCCGGTGGGTACCACCGTGGAAGTCCGGGACCTGTTCTTCAATACGCCGGCCCGCCGGAAATTTCTTCGTACCGGGAAAACCGAGTTCAATCATGTCGATGAATGTATCCGTCGCCAGGCCCTGAGCCGGTTCGGTACCGGGTTCACCCTGAGCCATAACCAGCGGGTGGTCCAGAGCCTGCGACCGGCCGGATCTGCGCTGGACCGGGAACGCCGTATCGGAGCCCTGTGTGGTCAGCAGTTCATCGACAATGCCGTGGTCATTGATGCCGAGGCCACCGGGCTGCGGCTCTGGGGCTGGGTTGCCCTGCCGACGTTTTCCCGTAGCCAGGCGGACCTGCAGTACTTCTTCGTCAATGGCCGGGTGATCCGGGACAAGCTGGTGGCCCATGCGGTGCGCCAGGCCTATCGCGACGTGCTGTACAACAACCGCCACCCTGCCTTTGTGCTTTATCTGGAAGTGGATCCGGCCACGGTGGACGTGAATGTGCATCCCACCAAGCACGAGGTGAGGTTCCGGGACGGGCGGCTGGTCCACGATTTCATTTTCCGGACCCTGCACCGGGCGCTGGCGGATGTCCGGCCCGATGATCATCTTCGCGGTGCGGTGGCGCAGTCCGTCGGGCGGGAGGCCGCGGCCCGGCCGGCAGGTATGGAAACGGCAGGGGCCCGGAACCCGCAGCAGGGCTGGTCTTACCCGCCACGGGAAAACACGGGTCAGGCTTCTCCGGCTCCTTCCGGTTCCGGAGGGGAGCGGCCGCCGATGCCGCAGCAGGAATGGCGGGCCAGTGACCAGATGGCGTTCTATCAGTCCCTCAATGCCGGTGGTGGCGTTGCCGCAGAGTCCTCACCCGGTTCAGCGGGGCTGGCACAGGTACAGGCAACGCCGCCCGCTGATAGCGAGGAAGAGCCACCCCTGGGCTATGCCATCGCCCAGCTGCACGGAATCTATATCCTGGCCCAGAGTCGTGCCGGCCTGATTGTGGTGGACATGCACGCGGCCCATGAACGCATCACCTACGAGCGAATGAAGCGGGCACTGGCGGAGCAGGACCTGAAAAGCCAACCGCTGCTCGTGCCGGTATCCATGGCGGTCAGCCAGAAAGAAGCAGCGCTCACGGAAACCCACGGCGAAGGGTTGCAGCAATTGGGCCTGCAGATCGAGCGGATCGGTCCGGAAACCCTGGCGGTGCGGCAGGTTCCGGCACTCCTGCGTGGTGCCGATACCGAGCAGTTGGTGCGGGATGTGCTGGCGGATCTGATCGAGCATGGCCAGAGTGATCGGGTCGAGGCTGTTACCCACGAACTGCTGGGCACCATGGCCTGCCACGGCTCGGTCAGGGCGAACCGCCAACTGACCATCCCGGAAATGAATTCCCTGCTTCGGGATATGGAGGCAACGGAGCGGAGTGGCCAGTGCAACCACGGTCGGCCCACCTGGACCCTGGTAACCCTGAGCGAGCTCGACAAGCTGTTCCTGCGAGGACGTTGAGAGATCCCCGATGACGACCAGTGATACTCCGGGCAAGCACCCGCCCGCCATCTTCCTGATGGGGCCAACCGCCTCGGGCAAGACCGATCTGGCTATCGCCCTGTGTCAACACCTGCCCTGTGACATCATCAGTGTCGATTCCGCTCTGATCTACCGGGGAATGGATATCGGCACGGCCAAGCCCTCCGCCGAAGAGCTGGCCCGGGCGCCGCACAGGCTCATTGATATCTGTGATCCTTCGGAGAGCTATTCCGCCGCCGACTTCCGCCGCGACGCTCTGGCTGAAATGCAGAAAATCACCGAAGCCGGGCGTATTCCGTTGCTGGTGGGTGGCACCATGATGTATTTCAAGGCCCTGCTGCACGGCATGTCCGGATTGCCATCAGCGGATCCCGGGTTGCGGACCCGACTGGAGAGCGAGGCGGCAGAGCAGGGCTGGCAGGCCCTTCATGACGAGCTGCAGCAGAGGGACCCGGTGGCGGCCCGGTTGATCCATCCCAATAACCGGCAGCGCCTGCTTCGCGCATTGGAGGTCATCCGCCTGACCGGCAAACCGATCTCGGCGTTCTGGCAGGCGGAAAACGGATCAGCGGGGCAATCGCCGGGAGCCGGCATCGAGGATTACACCTATTTCACCCGGTGGCAGGCAGACGAAGGGAGCGCCCTGCCGTATACTGTAACGCAACTTGCAATCGCTCCGAGTGAGCGGAAAGTGCTTCATGAACGGATAGAGTTGCGTTTCCACCGAATGCTGGAAGCCGGTTTTCTCGATGAAGTCCGGGCGCTTATGGCCCGGGGCGACCTCGATCCGGAACTGCCCTCCATGCGCTGTGTCGGCTACCGGCAGGCATGGGAATACCTGGCCGGTGACAGTGACCATGAAGAGTTTGTGAGCAGGGGGGTTGCCGCTACCCGGCAGCTGGCGAAACGGCAGCTCACCTGGTTGAGAAAATGGTCTGATGTCCGGTGGCTTGACAGTGACGATAAAATGGTCGCTTCGGAAGCCTTGAAAAAACTCGGACGTCGCACCACATTAAAATCTGATTAACGACGATCTGCATCTACTTAAAAACAGGAGAACACACATGTCAAAAGGGCACTCCTTACAAGACCCTTACCTCAATGCATTGCGCAAGGAGCGCATCCCGGTTTCCATCTTTCTGGTCAACGGTATCAAGCTCCAGGGCCAGATTGAGTCTTTCGACCAGTTCGTGATTCTGCTGAAAAACACTGTCAGCCAGATGGTCTATAAGCACGCTATTTCCACGGTGGTTCCTGCCCGCAATGTCCGCATTCCGCAGCAGGCTCCGGGAGGAGAGGGCGAGCCTGAAGACTGAATCAGCCGCTTTCGGTATTGCCACCCGCGTTTCCGAAGAGCCGCCCCACGGCTTCAGGTGCGCGGGTGTTTCTTTTTCTGAGGGGTCGATTCTGATGACCCGGGAGTCTGTGCAAGTTGTTTGAGCGTCCTGATGTCGGCGAACGGGCGGTTCTGGTTCACATTGATTTTACCGCCCGTGAGGATTCCGAAGACCTGGAAGAATTCCGGGAGCTGGTGACCTCTGCCGGCGTGGAGCCGGTGACAGTGATTACCGGTTCGCGCAAGCAGCCGAGCCCGCGATTGTTTGTCGGTGAAGGCAAGCTGGAAGAAATCCGTGATGCCATTGCCGCTTCCGAAGCGGATGTGGTGCTGTTCAATCATGGCCTGAGTCCGAGTCAGGAGCGTAATATCGAGCGTGAGCTCAAGTGCCGGGTGCTGGATCGCACCGGAGTCATTCTCGATATTTTTGCCCAGCGGGCCCGGACCCACGAGGGCAAGCTACAGGTGGAGCTGGCCCAGCTCGAACACATGTCCACGCGACTGGTGCGCGGCTGGACCCACCTTGAGCGGCAAAAGGGTGGTATCGGCCTGCGGGGGCCCGGCGAAACCCAGCTCGAAACCGACCGTCGCCTGCTGCGTGAGCGGATCAAGTCCATCCACAAGCGCCTCGAAAAGGTCCGCAGGCAGCGGAACCAGGGGCGCCGTGCCAGGCAGCGGGCCGATATTCCAACGGTCTCGCTGGTGGGTTACACCAACGCCGGCAAGTCCACCCTCTTCAACCGGCTGACAACGTCCACCGTTTACGCGGCCAACCAGCTGTTCGCAACCCTGGATCCCACGCTGCGCAGACTGGAACTTCCGGACATCGGTCCGGTGGTATTGGCGGATACGGTCGGATTCATCCGGCACCTGCCGCACAAACTGGTGGAAGCCTTCCGGGCGACACTGGAAGAGACCACCGAAGCCAGCCTTCTGTTACACGTAATCGATAGCCACGATGGTCGTCGGGACGATAACATCGAGCAGGTAGAAAGTGTTCTGGCGGAGATCGGCGCGGACGAGATTCCCGTATTACAGGTGTTCAACAAAATTGATCTGCTCGACGGCTTCACGCCCCGTACAGACCGCAATGAAGAAGGTATCCCGGTGCGGGTCTGGGTGTCGGCAGTCAGCGGTGAAGGGCTTGATGTCCTGTTTGATGCTATTGTTGAGCGTCTGGCGGAAGATGTGGTGCACTATTTCGTACTGCTCGGCCCCGCTGACGGAAAGTTGCGGGCCTTGCTGCATGAAGCCGGCTCAGTGCTCAGTGAAAAGCACAGGGAAACGGGTGACAGTGTGGTGGAAGTCCGCTTGCAGAACCGGGACTGGCTCCAGCTGCTGAGCCGGGCTGGCGTGAAAGAACATGAGATTCGCCTGGAAGACAGTCACGCCTGAGAGCGTAACCGGTTGCCGGCGCAGTAGATTAGCCTTAAGTCTGACAGGCTGCTAGTATTTGCAGCCATTCGACAAGTATAGGAACGGAGAGCACTATGGCCTGGAACGAACCGGGTGGAAACCGTAACGACAATGATCCCTGGGGGACCGGAGGTGGTCGTCGTGGCAATGATCAGGGGCCGCCAGACCTCGACGAGGCGCTGAGAAAGGGCCTGGACAGACTGAACAGGATGCTCGGAGGCAAGGGCGGCAAGTCCGGGGGTGGCGACAGCGGCTCCGGAGGCAGCGCCGGTGGTTTCGGTGCGATATTGGCCCTGGCAGGCATACTGGTTGTCGGTTACATCGTCTTCCAGTCTTTCTACACAGTCGATGAGCAGGAGCGGGCAGTCGTTCTCCGCTTCGGTGAATATTCCCGTACCGAAGATCCGGGTCTGCGTTTCAAGGTGCCCCTGATTGATGATGTACGCAAGGTTCTGGTAACCAACGTACGTAGTGCCGAGTCCGCGGGCCAGATGCTCACCCAGGACGAAAACCTGGTCACCGTTGACCTGCAGGTGCAGTACCAGGTCAGTAACGCCCGGGATTACGTGCTGAACGTACGCGATTCCAACCAGGCCCTTGCATTTGCCACCGACAGTGCGTTGCGTCATGAAGTGGGTAGCGCCACCCTGGATGACGTGCTCACCGAGGGGCGTGCCGAGCTGGCCATCAACGTGGAACAGCGCCTGCAGGCATTCCTGCAGGAATATGGCGCCGGTCTGCGGGTTGTCCGGGTCAACGTCGAAAGTACCCAGCCGCCTGCGCCGGTCCAGGATGCCTTCCGGGAAGTACAGCGTGCCCGGGAAGATGAGCAACGTTCGATCGAGGAAGCCGAGACCTACCGGAACAAGATTGTTCCCGAGGCCCGCGGTCAGGCGCAGCGCCTGATCGAGGAAGCGAACGCCTACAAGTCACGGGTCGTCGAGACCGCGCGTGGTGAAACCGCCCGGTACCTGGACCTGCTGGCGGTCTATGCCGATGCGCCCCGGGTGACTCGTGAACGTATGTACATCCAGGCGCTGGAGAACGTGATGTCCAATACCAGCAAGGTGTTTGTGGACACCAAGTCCTCCAATAACATGATGTACCTGCCGCTGGATCAGATGATCAGGCGCAATACGGTGACCGGTGGTCGTGACGGCTCCGGCGATACCGCTGCCATGAGCGGTCAGGTGGATATCCAGTCACTGACCGATGAAGTGCTGCGCGAGCTGCGCACTCGTCAGACTACCAATTCCAGAACGGGGAGATAATCAATGGGTCCGAAGAGTATTATCGGCCTTGCCGGTGCCTTGATCGTTGTTCTGTTGGTGTCGGCCAGTGTCTACATCATTCCGGAAACCCACCGGGGCGTGTTGCTGCGCTTTGGTGAACTGATAGAAACCAACATTCCGGCGGGCATTCACTTCAAGGTGCCGGTGGTAGATCAGGTGCGGCAGTTTGACGTACGGGTGCTGACCATGGACCTGCCGGCGCGCCAGTATCTGACGGTCGAGAAGAAACCGCTGGATGTAGATTCATACATTGCATGGCAGATCGGTGATGTGGATACTTTCTACCGCTCAACCGGCGGCAACGAGTTCCGCGCCCAGTCCCTGCTGTCGTCCCGGGTGGACAACGGCCTGCGCAACGAGTTCGGCGTCCGTACCATGCACGAGGTGGTTTCCGGTCAGCGGGATGAGTTGATGCGCGCCCTGCGGGACCAGGTGAATGAGACATCCGTTGCCGAGTTCGGGATCCGGGTGCTGGACATCCGGGTCAAGGCCATCGAACTGCCAAAACAGGTCAGTGAGAACGTTTACCGCCGTATGGCGACCGAGCGTGAAAAACTGGCCCAGGAATTCCGTTCCCGCGGTCGTGAGGCAGCGGAAGGTATACGGGCCGACGCTGATCGACAGCAAACCGTGATTTTGGCGGAGGCTTTCGCCAAGTCCGAGCAGTTGCGAGGCGAGGGTGATGGCCAGGCAGCGCGTATCTACGCCGATGCCTACAGCCAGAACGAGGAGTTCTACAGCTTCTATCGCAGCATCACGGCGTATCAGAATGCGTTTTCCAGCAAGAATGACATCATGGTCATCGATTCGGACAGCAACTTCCTCAGGTTCCTGAAGGATCCTATGGGCGCCACCAACTGATCCGGGTTTCAAGCAGGAAACCGGAATGCCTTCGTATTCCGGTTTTTTTGTGCCCGACAACCGTGTAAAATTCGCCCGGTTTTGTATCGGGTTTTTCTGACCCACGACTTCGCCGCAAATCCTGAGTGCTCCCCTCAGTCATCTGGCTGTTGCGGGAATAACAGACAACGGAATCTCATGACAGTATCTGATCGCTGGTTACTGCCGGACGGGGTAGAGGACATTCTGCCGCCGCTGGCCGGGCGGATCGAATCCCTGCGCCGGGACGTAATGGATACCTGCCAACGCTGGGGTTACCAGCTGGTCATCCCGCCCCTCATCGAATACCTGGAATCCCTGTTTACCGGTACCGGGCATGACCTGGAGCTGCAGACCTTCAAGCTGACCGATCAGCTCACCGGTCGGATGATGGGGGTTCGTGCCGATATGACTCCCCAGGCTGCCCGCATTGATGCCCACACCCTGGGCCAGGAAGGTATTACCCGTCTGTGCTATGCCGGACATGTGCTGCATACCCGCCCGCGCCACATGCTTACCGGGCGCACGCCGATCCAGGCCGGTTGCGAGCTGTTTGGCAGTACTTCCGAATCGGCCGACATGGAAGTGATCAGCCTGATGCTGGAAACCCTCCGGATTGCCGGGTTGCCTCGTATTCACCTGGACCTGGCACATGTGGCGATTTACGAGAGTCTGATCGGTGAGGCGGATTTCGATCGGGACACCGAAGAAACCATCTTTGATGCCATGGCCCGGAAATCGGTACCGGAACTTGATGAACTCCTGGGTGACTGCCCGGAAGGATCCGCCGGCAGCCGGCTCCGGAAGCTGGCGCGGGTGAGCGGTGGCCCGGAGGCGTTGGCCGAAGCGCGTAAGATCCTCAGCGGCGCGTCCGGGTCACTGGATGCCGCCCTCGACAAGCTGGACCGTGTGGCGAACATGCTGACCCGGGACTTCCCGGAAGTGAGCTTCGGTTTCGATTTCTGTGAGCTCCGGGGCTACAACTACCACACCGGCCTGGTGTTTGCGGCCTATGTGCCCGGCCACGGGGATTCCGTTGCAAAGGGCGGCCGTTACGATGCCATTGGCAGCGACTTTGGTCGTCCCCGCCCTGCCACCGGCTTCAGTCTCGATATCCGGGCACTGGTGTCCCTGGGCGAACGGGCAGCGCACAAGAGCGGCGCGGTTTGGGCGCCGGCAGACCCGGAACCGGCTCTGGAAGGGGCGGTTTCGGATCTGAGAAAAACGGAAACGGTTATCCGGGCATTGCCGGAGGATGAGGGCTGTAACCCTGCCACCCGCGGGTGTGACCGGCAATTGGTGAAGAAGGACGGCGTATGGGTCGTCGAATCGCTCGACTGAATTGAGAGAGAATCATGGGTAAGAACGTAGTTGTGCTGGGCACCCAATGGGGTGACGAAGGCAAGGGCAAGATTGTTGACCTGCTGACCGACAAGGTCGCTGCCGTGGTTCGTTTCCAGGGTGGCCATAACGCCGGCCATACATTGGTCATTGAGGGCAAGAAAACCGCCCTGCACCTGATTCCCTCCGGTATCCTGCGTCAGGATGTCCAGTGCCTGATCGGCAATGGTGTGGTCCTGTCTCCGGAAGCCCTGCTCAAGGAAGTCCGGGAACTGGAAGCCAATGGCGTAGCGGTGCGTGAGCGCCTGAAAATCAGTCTGGCCTGTCCGATCATCCTGCGTACCCACGTCCGCATCGACCAGGCCCGCGAGCGTGCCCGTGGCAACGACAAGATCGGCACCACCGGCCGTGGAATCGGCCCGGCCTACGAGGACAAGGTATCCCGTCGCGGTGTGCGCCTGGGTGACCTGTGCAATCCGGCAGACTTCGAGGAGAAGCTGCGGGAGATCATGAGCTACCACAACTTTGTGCTCACCGAGTACTTCAGGGAAGAGGCGGAGGATATCGACGCAGCCCTTGAGGAACTCAAGCAGATGGGCGAGGAAATCCTGCCCATGGCTGCGGATGTGACCGACCTGCTGCACGACTACCGCAAGCGCGGCGAGAACATCCTGTTCGAAGGCGCCCAGGGCTCGCTTCTGGATATTGACCTGGGGACCTATCCGTACGTGACCTCTTCCAACACCACGGCTGGCGGTACCGCCACCGGTTCCGGTTTCGGCCCGCTGTTCCTGGACTACGTGCTGGGTATTACCAAGGCCTACACCACCCGTGTCGGTTCCGGTCCGTTCCCCACCGAACTGTTTGACGACATGGGCCGGCATCTGGCGGTCAAGGGCAATGAGGTGGGCACCACCACCGGCCGTTCCCGTCGCTGTGGCTGGTTTGACGCCGTGGCCCTGCGCCACGCCATCCAGATCAACAGTGTCTCCGGCATCTGCCTGACCAAGCTGGACGTGCTGGATGGCCTGGAAACCGTGAAGGTGTGTGTAGGTTACAAGACCCCGAAAGGCGAGATCTTCCGTCCGCCCATCGGCTGTGACAGCTACAGGGACATCGAGCCGGTGTACGCGGAGCTGCCGGGCTGGAGTGAGAGTACCGTGGGCCTGACCAGCATCGATCAGCTGCCGGAGAACGCCAGGGCATACATCCGCTTCCTGGAGGAGCAGATCGAAGCGCCCATCGACATCATCTCCACCGGTCCGGACCGGATCGAAACGATCACGCTGCGTCATCCCTTTGGTGAATAGGTGAATAGGTGAATAAGCGAAAAGAGCACTGATCTGAACACAGAGCCCCGCAAATACGCGGGGCTCTGTGTTTCAGGGCCTGGTGGCAATCACCGTGGCACGTTTGGGCCCGGGATAGCCCTCCACGGTTTTCGAAGGATCCTCCGGATCGAGAAAATCCTGCAGTGAGTTGAACCGCATCCAGTCCGTGGATCGCTGCTCCCCGGTGGTGGTTTCGCTGACATCCACTACTTTTGCGTCCCGGAAGCCGGTGCGCTGCAGCCACCGCAACAGGGTGTCGCAGCTGGGCAGGAACCAGACGTTGCGCATCTGGCCATAGCGGTCCTCGGGCATCAGGCTGTAGCCCTCCGGACCGTCCACCACCAGGGTTTCCAACACCAGTTCGCCGCCCCGACGCAGTGTGCTCTTGAGTTCCAGGAGGTGATCCAGAGGCGAGCGCCGATGGTAGAGCACGCCCATGGAGAAAGTGGTGTCGAAGACTTCCAGACTGGCGGGCAGATCCTCCACTCTCACCGGCAACAGGTCGACCGGGACGTCCCCGAGATAATTCTTTACCGCGAGGAACTGGAACAGGAACAGGAGCCCCGGATCTATACCGATGACCCGCCGTGCGCCGGCGCCATACATGCGCCAGCAGTGGTAACCGGAGCCGCAGCCGACGTCCAGGATCTGCCGGCCCCTGAGGTCGGACAGGTAGGGAGCGACCCGGTCCCATTTCCAGTCGGAGCGCCACTCGGTGTCGATGAAGGTGTCGAAAAACCGGAACGGACCCTTGCGCCAGGGCATTAGCCCGCGCAAGCCCGCTTCCAGGTTCTGTTGCTCCGCCTCTGTCAGTGCCTGATCGGTTTCGAGGGTAACCGCCGAAGAATTCAGCTGGCCCCGAACGTCGGGGAGCGCGGGCAGGGTTTCAAGCGCCCCTAGCCACCGCACCAGGTCGCCGTGGGGCGCCTCTTCGAATTTGTGAAGGAACTGCTCCCGAAGAGCCTCTGCCCAATCCTGCAGGCCCTGGGCATCGAGTTCGGACAGAACCGGGTTGAAATAGCGTTGCCAGTCGAAAGTTTTCATGGGTAAGCGGTGGTCGTTATTCGCCCTTGATGGCCAGCATGGAGACAAAGTTGAAACACTGATACCACAGCAGCACCTGGTCGAAACCGGCAGTTGACAGGCGTTCGCGGTGCCTGGCGAGTGTCTCCGGAATCAAAACCTGCTCGATGGCCGAGCGCTTCTGGCTGATCTCAAGGTCCGAGTAGCCGTTGGCCCGCTTGAACTCGTGGTGCAGGCGGGTCTGGATATCCTGCTCCTGATCCGATTCGAAACGGATCTTCTCGGAGAGAATCAGCACCCCGCCGGGGCGCGTGGCCGAGGCGATCCTTGCCAGTAGTTCCTTCCGGTGCTCCGGTGGCACGAACTGCAGAGTGAAGTTCAGGGTTGTGACCGAGGCATTGCTCAGCCCGGTGTCCAGGATGTCCTCGCAACGCAGGGTTACCGGCAGGGGCGAGTCGTCGAGGGCGATGTAATGTTCGCAGCGCTCGATCATCGCCGCCGAGTTATCCACTCCGAACAGTTGGCAATCCTGGTGGGCAATGCCGTGGCGCATGGCCAGGGTGGAGGCGCCCAGGGAGCAGCCCAGGTCATAGCAATTGGAGCCGGGCTGGGCGTACTGCCCGGTGATCACTTCGATCATCGGGATAATGGTGGTGTAGCCGGGCACCGAGCGACGAATCATGTCCGGGAAGACCCGGGCCACCGAGGCGTCGAAACGGAAATCCTCCGGTTTGCGCTCCGTGGCAAACAGGCGGTCGGTGGCCTGTTCCGGCGGTTGCGGTGGTGCTTTTGCCTTACTCATCCGCCGCTCCCTGTTGCGGCACAGCGGGCGCGGTCGGAGAGGGGCGGCGGCAGCGGACGCCTCGATTCTTGTAATCCACCAGGATGCCCCGGAAGGAGGGATCCACATCAGCGGCAATCGCCAGGTAACCGTTCTCGCAGACCGCATGCAACTCCGACGCCTTGGGCGACATCCGGAACGGCTCGTCCGGTGTCACGTGGATGGCCTCGAATTGGCCAACCGGCACATGATCCTTGTTATCCGAGTGCTCGATCCGGCCCGACATCTCCAGCGCCAGAATGGTGCCCACGATGGAGACCACGGCGGTGACGATCAGGCTACGGACGGTATAACGGGCTTCACTCTGGCTCATGCCTACCTCGTTGAGAAATGAATGGATTCAGTCAGTACTGGCCGGGGATGCTGATAGCCGGGGCCTGCAGGGCCGCCATCTGTTCCCGCAGGGACAGGATCTGGTCGGACCAGAACCGGGGCTGGGCAAACCAGGGAAAAAAGCGGGGGAAGGCGGGATCGTCCCAGCGTTTTGCCAGCCAGGCACAATGGGAGATCTGCCGGTAGCAGCGCAGGGGCTCGATCAGGTGGCGTTCACGGCGATTGAAGTTCCGGAACATTTCGTAGCCTTCCAGTAGTTCCCCGAGTTGGGCGCCGCGCTCGTGATCTTCGCCGTTCAGCAGCAGCCACATATCCTGGACGGCTGGCCCGGAGCGGCAATCGTCCAGGTCGACAAAGAGCATCTGCTCCTCCCGACAAAGAATGTTACCAGCGTGGCAGTCACCATGCAGACGCAGGGTATCCATCGGGCCGGCATCGTCGATGCGGGCGGCACAGAGGTCCAGAAGCTGTGGTATCAGGCTGTCCCAGGCCGCGCGCAGATCCTCGGGGATCCAGTTGCCGTCAGTCAGTAACCGGTTGTTGGTCTCGATGCCTTCCATCAGGGCAAAGGCGGGCCGGTGATGAAAGGGTTCCCGAGCCCCGATGTTATGAAGTTGCCCGAGCCACTGTCCCAGCCGGAACAGGGTGTCGGTGACGCTGGTATCGGGCGCGTGGCCGCCTCGCTGGGGAAAGACCGCAAACCGGAAACCCCGGTGTTCGCCCAGGGTGTCCCCGCCCGGCATGACCATCGGCGCCACCACCGGGATGCCCGCGTCCTGCAACTCCAGGGTAAAGGTGTGTTCTTCACGGATGGCGGCTTCGCTCCAGCGGCCCGGACGGTAGAACTTGGCAATCACCGGAGCCTCGTCCTCGATGCCGACCTGGTAGACCCGGTTCTCATAGCTGTTCAGGGCAAACAGGCGCCCGCTGACCGGGAAGCCCGCCTCTTCCAGAGCATCCAGGATGGCATCCGGAGTAAGGGCGTCGTAGGGATGGCCGGATACGGCCAGTTGCGGGTCATGGGGCATAGGAGTGTGGTCAAAGGCCTTTGTCGGATTTGGATTTCATGCGCAGCAGATGATACCAGTTCTCGTCCAGTTCCCAGCGGATATGGTCGATCCCCGGGTCGGCAAGGATGATTTCGCCGGCCCGGGCCTGCACCTGCGCCAGTTGTCGTTCCGCCCGTTGCCAGTCCCGGTGGTTGTCCGGAAGGTTCCGCATACTCGGAAAGATCGCCCTGAGGGCCTCTTCCGTAGACACGGAGTGGGAGCGGAGCGAGCCCATGATGGCGGTGTCCCCCTCTACCCGCAGCACCCGGTGCTGGTAGGGGTAGTTGGCGACGGTTTCGTCGGATTTCAGCAGCTGGTTAAGGCTGATGACCTCGAAACTGCGCCATCCCAGCCAGCCCACGAACAGTGCAGCGACAATCATAACGGCAATAAACTGTTTGCGGTCCGACATCCATGGGGCTCCGTTAACATCTTCCTGGCTACAAGTATAACCTTTATGGTGGTTCAGGTAATGTTTACCTGGCATTCGGAGCTATATCGGGAGGCATACCGGGTGACGGAGGATATCCTGGAAACACAGACCGTGGTGATCGGTGCCGGCGTGGTCGGTCTGGCCGTGGCCCGGGCACTGGCGATGGCCGGCCGGGATGTGATCGTTCTGGAATCGGGCAGCCGCTTTGGCGGGGGTATCTCTTCCCGCAACAGCGAAGTAATCCATGCCGGTATCTATTATCCCGAGGGCACCCTCAAGGCCCGTCTGTGCGTGACCGGGCGTCAGAAGCTCTATGAGTACTGCGCCAGCCGCAATGTCGGGCACCGGAAATGCGGCAAATGGATTGTCGCAACCAATACCGGCCAGCAGGCGAAGCTGGCGGGGATCCAGGGCGCTGCGGCACTTAACGGGGTGCCTCTTGAACTGGTAGGCGGCGCGGACGTTCGGGCACGGGTGCCGGATATTCGGGCGGAGGCGGCGCTGTGGTCTCAGGAAACCGGGATCATCGATTGCCATGGCCTGATGCTGTCCCTGCTCGGTGAGCTGGAAGATCACGGCGGGCAGCTGGTGCTGAAGTCCCCGGTGCTCTCGGCGGTGACTGAGCATGGACGCCATCGTCTGACCGTGGGTGGGAGTTCCGCCTGCACGCTGGTTGCCGATGAGGTTGTCAATGCGGCCGGGCTGGGAGCGCCGGGCCTGGCGGCCCACTGGCAAGGGCTACCGGATAGCCAGCGACCGGAGCAATGGTTGGCCCGGGGCGTGTACTTTTCCTACAGTGGCCGGCATCCGTTTGACAGCCTGATCTACCCGGTACCAGAAGCGGGTGGGCTGGGTGTTCACCTCACCCTGGATCTGGCCGGACAGGCCCGTTTCGGCCCGGATGTGGAGTGGATCGAAACCGAGGATTACACCGTAGACCCACAGCGCGTCCACCGTTTTGCCGAAGGCATCCGGCGGTGGTGGCCCGGACTGGATGGGTCGCGGCTGCAGCCTGCCTATGCCGGCATCCGGCCCAAGCTCAAGGGCCCGGAGGGTGGCTTCTTCGATTTCCGGATCGATGGCCCCGGGGAGCATGGCATTACCGGGCTGGTCAATCTGTTCGGAATCGAGTCTCCCGGGCTGACTTCCTGCCTTGCCATTGCGGAGCTGGTCCGGGACAAGCTGACGTGATAAACAACTTTCATTGATGCTCAGCCGGGCGTCCGGGCCAGTGCCCAGATTTCCACGTCCCGTGCGCCGGCCTGCTTCAGTTTCAGAGCCAGGGCGCGGGCCGTGGCGCCGGTGGTCACGACATCATCCACGATCGCGACCCGCCCGGGTGGCGTACCCCGTACCTCGAAAACATCCCTCAGGTTGGCCAGCCGCCGGGTTCTGGTCAGTTCGCGCTGGGACTGTACCTGTTTTACTCGCCGGACCAGGCCGGCATCAACAGGGATGCCGAGTTGCCGTCCCACCTGTTCGGCGATGTCGGTGGCCTGGTTGAATCCACGTTTTCGACGGCGTTTCGGGTGCATGGGTGCCGGGACAAGCAGGTCAGGCATGCTGGCCGGTTCTCCGGCCAACTGGTCCGCCAGGAACTGGCCGAAGTCTGCCACCAGGGGGCGGGCGAACTTCCGTTGGCCATGGTACTTGTACCGGCCAATCATGCCATCCACGGGAAACTGGTAGCGCCAGGGAATCCTGGCCCGCTCGAACGGTGGTGGTTCCCTGCTGCATTCGCCGCAGCGCAGGTTGTCTGCCGCCCAGGGCAGGGGCAGGCCGCAGGTAATGCAGCTCCAGCGGTTAACCGGCAGATCCGCCCGGCAGGGGGCGCACAGGCCATGGAAAGCATTGGCAGACAGGCAGGCAACGCAGCGTCCTGCTTTTGCGGAGCCGTTAACCTTTAGCTTATTTAAGGTTGACAGCAGATTCAGTCCCTTTATCATCTGTTTCATCCGTAAACCCAGAGACCGGGAAAGGTTAACAGGATTTGAACATGACCGCGAATGAACTGCGTCACGATTGGACGCTCCAGGAAGCCCGCGCACTTTTCGAACTGCCTTTCAATGACCTGCTGTTCCGCGCCCAGAGCGTGCATCGGCAGCATTTCGATCCGAATGAGGTTCAGGTCAGTACCCTGCTGTCCATCAAGACCGGCGCCTGCCCGGAGGACTGCAAGTATTGCCCCCAGAGCGGTCATTACAACACCGGGCTGGAAAAGGAAAAGCTGCTGGAAATCGAGAAGGTGGTTGCCGAGGCCCGGGCCGCCCGGAAGAAGGGCGCTTCCCGCTTTTGCATGGGGGCCGCATGGCGTAGTCCGACCAAGAAGGACATGCCCTACGTGCTGGACATGATCCGCGAGGTGAAGTCCCTGGGCCTGGAAACCTGTATGACCCTGGGCATGCTGCAGGAAGAGCAGGCGCAGGAGCTGGCGGAGGCCGGCCTGGATTACTACAACCACAACCTCGACACCTCCGAAAAGTTCTACAACCACATCATCACTACCCGTACCTATCAGGATCGCCTGGATACCCTGGATAACGTGCGCAAGGCAGGGATGAAGGTATGCTGCGGGGGCATCATGGGTATGGGCGAGGATGAAGACGATCGGGTCGGTCTTCTGGTCCGGCTCGCCAACCTGCCACAGCATCCGGAGAGTGTGCCGGTGAATATGCTGGTGAAGGTGAAGGGCACGCCGCTGGAAAACGTTGAGGACCTGGATCCGTTCGAGTTTATCCGGATCATTGCGGTGGCGCGGATCATGATGCCGGCTTCCCATGTGCGGCTGTCTGCCGGTCGTGAGCAGATGAATGAGCAGATGCAGGCGCTGTGTTTCATGGCGGGGGCGAACTCGATTTTCTACGGCGAGAAGCTGCTGACCACTTCGAATCCGGAGGCGGATGCGGATATGCAGTTGTTCCGTAAGCTGGGGATTCGGCCTGAGCAGCGGGAGCGGTGTGCGACCGGGGAACAGGAGGAAGAGGCGATTGCCGAGGCGGTGGAGTATGAGTCGACCCGGCATATGTTTTATGACGCTACTCGGGAGTCTGCCTGAGTTGGTCTTTTCGCTTGGGCTTCGGTGCAAGTGAAGGTCGGGAGCTTCTTTCCGGGACACGCTACGAGCACCCCTTCGGGGTCCAGCCAGCAATCACAGATTGCTGTCGTTCGGCTGTCGCATGAAGCTTCGCTTCATAAACGCTCGGCCTCACCCATGTGCGCTTGTTTCGGGCCGTCCTTGGCCCTCAACAGTCCCGGAAAGAAGCTCCCGACCTTCACCCGAAGTTGGCAGTTAACCTCAACGCGCTAATGGTCGGACAGCGATGCGTAACTTTGCCAAAGAGATTGAAGAGCGGAAACAGGCCGGGTTGTACCGAACCCGTCGGCTGGTATCGGGACCCCAACAGCCGGAGCTGACAGCCGATGGCAAACCATTGTTGTCGTTCTGCAGCAACGATTACCTGGGTCTGGCCAATCATCCCGCCAACATCGAGACCCTGAAAAACGCCCTCCCGGAAACCGGCCTCGGCGGCGCCGCCTCTCACCTGATCTGTGGCCACCACGATGCCCATCATCAGTTGGAAGAGCGTCTGGCAAGGTTCACCCGTCGCAGTTCCGCCCTGTTCTTCTCCACCGGCTATATGGCCAACATGGGCGTGATTTCCGCGCTGGCCGGCCGGGGCGATACGATTTTCTCGGACCGGTTGAACCACGCCTCGATTATCGACGGTTGCATCCTCAGTCGGGCACGGGTCCGGCGGTATGGGCATGGTGATGTGGCCGCCCTGGAGGCCATGCTGGCAGAGACCCGCGGTCACAAACTGGTGGTGACCGACGGTGTGTTCAGCATGGACGGGGATGTCGCGCCGCTGCGGGAGTTGGCCCGGGTGTGCCGGGCGCACGACGCTCTGCTGGTGGTTGACGATGCCCATGGCATCGGTGTTCTCGGTCCGGAGGGGCGCGGCAGTGTGCTGGATGCCGGTCTTACCGAAGAAGACGTGCCCGTTCTGATCGGAACCCTCGGCAAGGCTGTGGGTACCAGTGGCGCGTTTGTGGCCGGTTCGGAGTTGCTGATGGATTACCTGGTCCAGAAAGCCCGGACCTATATCTACACCACCGCCATGCCGCCAGCCGTTGCCATGGCAACGTGCACGAGTCTCGATGTGATCGAACGGGGCGATTACCTGCGTTCCCATCTGGAAGGCCTGATCGACCGATTCCGGACGGGGGCGAGGGCGCTCGGTTACGAATTGATGGCATCCCACACCCCGATCCAGCCGATTATGGTCGGCACTAACGAAGCCGCCCTGGCGTTGAGCAAAGCGGTGGAAGACAGAGGGCTGCTGGTAACCGCCATCCGCCCGCCAACCGTTCCCGCCGGCGAGGCGAGGCTGCGGGTTACCCTGAGCGCCGCACACCGGATGGCTGACGTCGACCGCTTGCTGGCGGCCCTGGAAGAGTGCCGGTCGCTGATAAATGCCCCGGAGACCGCAGGGGCGTAATCCGGGCACTCCCGGAATCGCTGGGTCGCCCCGACCTCCACCCAAACTAAAACTCTTAAAGGTCTATCCCCAGACAATGGCCAAAAAAAGCTATTTCATAACAGGCACCGACACCGGCGTCGGTAAAACCATGGTCTCCGCCGCCATACTCGAGGCCGCCAAAGCCCGGGGCAAGCGCACCCTGGCCATGAAGCCCATCGCCTCCGGCTGCGACCAGACCCCCGAAGGCCTCCGTAACGAAGACGCCCTGATACTCCAACAGGCCATCACCGAAAAACTCCCCTACGACCAGATCAACCCCATCGCCCTGGAACCGGCCATCGCTCCCCACGTGGCCGCCCGGAAAGCCGGCAAGACCGTCAGCGCCCAGCGCCTGATCGGCTTCTGCCGGGGCCTGCAGATCCGGCCCGCGGACCTGCTTCTCGTCGAAGGCGCCGGTGGCTGGCGCGTGCCCCTGAATGACCGGGAAACCTACGCCGCCATGCCCCGTGAACTCGGAATGCCGGTGATCCTCGTCGTCGCCCTCAAACTCGGCTGCATCAACCATGCCTTATTGAGCGCCGAAGCCATACGCGCCGACGGCCTGAGCATTGCCGGCTGGGTCGCCAACCGGGTCGAAAGCGAGGCCATGGGCTGCGAGCAGGAAACCCTCAACTACCTGACCAGCCATCTCGGCAGCCCCTGCCTCGGGGTACTGCCGTGGCTCGGGCAGCCGGAGCCCGCCGCCCTGGCCCGCTACCTCAATATCGGCCCACTGTTCGAATCCTGAACTGACCTGGCGGTGTGCCGGCTGCCCCAAAACTGCCGGCCCCTGGCCCTCGCATCAGCTCTGAAACACTCTCCGGCACCCTCTCCCGCCAGCCGGGCAGGGTTTTTTCCCGTGCCCGGATGCCGGGTGACCCCATACAAATTTCCCGTCCGGCTATTGACAATTCCGGGCCAGTAAACGTATGTTTCAAACAAGTGTTTAAATAGGGCCGCAGCGCTTGCTGTTGCGGTGTCTGAGCAAACCAAGGCTAGAGGCTGTTAACACTGCTTCAGCTGAGACCGAGAACCGAGGTGGATTCCATGCCTGAATACAAAGCGCCCCTGCGTGACATCAAATTCGTTATGAACGAGCTGCTGGACAGCGAGCAGCATTACGCCAGCCTGGAAGGTGCCGAAGACGCCACACCCGATATGGTGGACGCCATTATCCAGGAAGGTGCAAAGTTCTGTGAGCAGGTACTGTCCCCGCTGAACCAGGTGGGTGACCGGGAAGGATGCACCTGGAGCGAGGACGGAGTAAAAACGCCGACCGGCTTCAAGGAAGCGTACCAGCAGTACGTGGAGGGTGGCTGGCCGTCCATGACCGCCGATCCAGACTATGGCGGCCAGGGGCTTCCGCACTCTGTTGGCCTGGTGATGAGCGAAATGATGGGCACCGCGAACTGGTCCTGGGGCATGTACCCGGGCCTGAGCCACGGCGCTACCAACACCATCGAAGCCCACGGCACTGAAGAACAGAAGCAGACTTACCTGACCAGGCTGATCAGCGGCGAGTGGACCGGCACCATGTGCCTGACCGAGCCGCATTGTGGTTCCGACCTGGGGACCCTGCGCACCAGGGCCGAGCCCAATGGCGATGGCACCTACAGCATCACCGGTACCAAGATCTTCATCTCCGCCGGTGAGCACGATATGGCCGGGAACATCGTCCACATTGTTCTGGCCCGCTTGCCGGGTGCGCCGGAAGGTACCAAGGGGATCTCCCTGTTCATCGTGCCCAGGCAACTGCCGAACGAAGACGGCTCTGTCGGCGAGCGTAACGCGGTTTCCTGTGGCTCCATCGAGCACAAGATGGGCATCCACGGCAACGCCACCTGCGTCATGAACTTCGACGGCGCCAGGGGCTGGCTGATCGGGCCGGAGAACAAGGGCCTGAACTGCATGTTCACCTTCATGAATACCGCCCGTATCGGTACTGCGATCCAGGGCCTTAGTGCGGCTGAGCTCGGCTTCCAGGGCTCTCTGGCCTACGCCAAAGAGCGTCTTGCCATGCGTTCCCTGAGTGGTCCCAGGAATCCGGAAGGCATCGCCGACCCGATCATCGTACACCCGGACGTTCGTCGTATGCTGCTGACCCAGAAAGCGGTTGCCGAAGGAGCCCGTGCGCTGATCTATCTTGCCGGCCAGCAAGTGGACGTGGTTCACCGCGGCAAGACCGATGAAGAGCGTAAGGCGGCAGACGGCCTGCTTGGCTTCCTGACTCCGATTGCCAAGGCATTCCTGACCGAAATTGGCTACGAGTCAGCCAACCTGGGTATGCAGGTGTTTGGCGGTCACGGTTACATCTCCGAGTGGGGCATGGAGCAGAACGTACGTGACGCACGTATCGGCATGATCTACGAAGGTACCACGGGCATCCAGGCACTGGACCTGCTGGGCCGCAAGGTACTGATGACCCAGGGCGAATCCCTGAAGGGCTTCACCAGGCTGGTGCATGTTTTCTGCAAAGAAAACGCGGACGACGAGCCGCTGAAGGAATTCATCGAGCCACTGGCCGCGATCAACAAGGAGTGGGGCGAGCTGACCACAAAGGTTGGCATGGCCGCCATGAAGAACCGCGAGGAAGTGGGCGCGGCCTCCGTAGACTACCTGATGTACTCCGGTTACGCGGTATTCGCCTACCTGTGGGCCCGTATGGCCAAGGTGGCCCTGGACAAGATGGTCGAGGGTACCACCGAGGAAATGTTCTACAACGCCAAGGTGCAGACAGCGCGCTTCTACTTCAAGCGCATGCTGCCGCGCACCAGGGCGCACGCCGAGTCCATGCTGGCCGGCGCGGATACGTTGCTGGACATGCCGGAAGAAGCTTTCGCCATCTGAGGCGGGTTCCGGTAGCATTCTGACCCAGAAAGCCCGTGCTCCCCGGAGGCGGGCTTTTTTCATGAGTTGCGGTCCGCTTTGGGGTAGAATAGGCGCTTATAAAAATAATCTTCAGCGGACACATAGCCCGAGCAGGTGTGGCCGGCCGGAATAACGGGCCCTACTGCCACCTGAACAGACAGACAGAATTTTCGGAGAGTTTTAGATGGCTGATTATCAGGCACCCTTACGTGACATGCGTTTTGTTCTGAATGAGGTTTTTGATGCCCCTGCCCTGTGGGCGTCCCTGCCCAAAGTGGCCGAAAACGTGGATCCTGAAACGGCGGATGCCATCCTGGAGGAGGCCGGCAAGATCGCCGGTGGTGTTCTGGCTCCCCTGAACCGCGAAGCGGATGAGCAGGGCAGCAAATGGGATAACGGCGAAGTGACCGCCCCGGACGGTTTCAGGGAAGCCTACCAGACCATCGTGGAAGGTGGCTGGAACGGTCTGGGTGGTAACCCGGAATTCGGTGGCATGGGCATGCCCAAGACCCTGGTGGCCCAGTTCGAGGAAATGATGCAGGGCGCCAACATGGCCTTTGGTCTCGCCCCGATGCTGACCGCCGGCGCCTGCCTGGCCCTGGATGCCCACGGCAGCCAGGAACTGAAGGAAAAATACCTGCCCAACATGTATTCCGGTGTCTGGTCCGGTGCCATGGACCTGACCGAGCCTCACGCCGGCACCGACCTGGGCATCATCCGCACCAGGGCCGAGCCCAACGACGATGGCTCTTTCAACGTCACCGGCACCAAGATCTTCATCACCTGGGGCGAGCACGACATGGCGGAGAATATCATCCACCTCGTGCTGGCCAGGCTCCCGGACGCGCCCAAGGGACCGAAGGGCATTTCCCTGTTCCTGGTGCCCAAGTTCCTGGTGAACGAGGATGGCTCCCTGGGCGAGCGCAACAGCTTCAGCTGTGGCTCCATCGAGAAGAAGATGGGCATCAAGGGTTCCGCCACCTGTGTCATGAACTTCGACGGCGCCAGGGGCTGGCTCGTCGGCGCGGAGAACAAGGGCCTGGCCGCCATGTTCACCATGATGAACTACGAGCGCCTGGGGGTAGGCATCCAGGGTATCGGTGCTGCCGAAGCGTCCCTGCAGAGCGCCCGCGAATACGCCCTCGACCGTCTCCAGAGCCGCGCCCCGACCGGTGCCCGGCAGCCCGAAAAGGCCGCTGACCCGATCATCGTACATCCGGACGTGCGCCGCATGCTGCTGACCATGAAGGGCTATGTTGAAGGTGGTCGTGCCTTCTCCACCTATGTGGCCCAGTGGCTGGATATCTCCAAGTACGCGGATGACGACGAGCGCCGCAAGCACGCCGAGGGTATGGTGGCACTGCTCACACCGGTGGCCAAGGCATTCCTGACCGACCGCGGTCTCGAGGCCTGTATCCTGGGTCAGCAGATATTTGGCGGCCACGGTTTCGTCCGTGAGTGGGGCCAGGAACAACTGGTCCGGGACTGCCGGATTACCCAGATCTATGAGGGCACCAACGGTATCCAGGCACTGGATCTGATGGGCCGCAAGGTTGTCGGCAGTCAGGGCAAGCTGTACGAGCTGTTCGCCCAGGACGTCGCCAACTTCCTGGAGAAAAATGCCGACAACGAGCACCTGCATCCGTTCCTGGAGCCCCTGGCCGCTGCGGTTGAGCGTCTCGATGACGTGACCGAGCATGTCCTCGGCCAGGCCGGCAACTCGCCGGATGCGGTCGGTGCCGCCTCGGTGGATTACCTGGACCTGTTCGGACTGACGGCCCTCGGTTACATGTGGGCGAAGATCGTCAAGGCGGCGGCGCCCCGGGCGGAAGGCGACACCTCCGGTTTCTATTCCGGCAAGGTGAAGACCGCGCGCTTCTACTTTGACCGCCTGTTGCCGAAGACGGTCTCTCTGGCGGAAAGCATCCGCAGTGGCAGCGATGCCATGATGGCGCCGAGTGCAGAAGAGTTCTGATCGCTGTCTGACGGTCTGCAATGTGAAGGGCAGGTCCGCGGACCTGCCTTTTCTTTGTGGGCAAGAATCTGCGACCCTGTGATCCGGGCCGCGGTCGTTTTTACCAAAGTGCGCGAAAAGCACCGTCTCTTCAGGGCGGTGATGGATAGCGCGGACGGCGCAGCCGCCCTTGGCTTTCAGTGTGGCGTTTGCTGTTGCTCGATGTATTGGCGGATGATCCCAATGGGCGCACCGCCACAACTACCGGCAAAATAAG
>JAXHVJ010000139.1:0-3149 GCA_034189235.1 Pseudomonadota bacterium | reverse complement strand
GTTGGCGATGCGCGAGTGGTGCTTCTGGGAGAGGCTTCCCACGGTACAGCAGAATTTTATCTCGCCCGGCAACGCATTACCCGCGCTCTGATCGAGAAGAAAGACTTCTCCTTTGTGGCCATTGAAGGGGACTGGCCGGACGCGGCGCGGGTGGACCATTACGTCCGCCACGCTGAATACCCGCCCTCGGAATGGACAGCGTTTTCCCGTTTTCCCACCTGGATGTGGCGCAACGAGGAGGTGCGGGGTTTTGTCGACTGGCTGCATGACTACAACAGCGCGCGCCCGGCGCATAAGCGGGTGGCGTTTCATGGTCTCGATCTTTACAGCCTTTACAGCTCCATCCGCGCGGTGCTGGAGTATCTGGAAGAGGTCGATCCGGATCTCGCGGTCCATGCCCGGCAGCGCTATGAATGCCTGGCGCCTTTTGAAGGTGAACCGGCGACCTACGCCAGGGCGGCGCTCAATCCGGATTATCAGACCTGCGAAAGGCCTGTCCTCGACATGCTCAACGAATTGCTCAGTCGACATCGTCGCTATGCAGAGCATGATTCAGACCGGTTTCTGGATGCAATCCAGAATGCCCGGCTGGTGGCGGATGCCGAAGAGTATTATCGCACCATGTATTATGGTTCTCACAGTGCCTGGAATCTGCGGGATACCCACATGTTCGAGACTCTGGAATCGTTGCTGAAACACTACGGAGATGACAGCAAGGCCGTAGTCTGGGCCCATAACAGTCATGTGGGTGATTCCGATGCCACGGACATGAGCCGGCGGGGCGAGTTCAATATCGGCAGGCTGTGCCGGGCCCGGTTTGGCAAGAAGCTCTATACCATCGGCTTCGGCACCGATC
Source organism: Pseudomonadota bacterium (assembly GCA_034189235.1). Lineage (GTDB taxonomy): Bacteria > Pseudomonadota > Gammaproteobacteria > Pseudomonadales > Oleiphilaceae > Marinobacter. The sequence goes on along the minus strand of JAXHVJ010000139.1, from coordinate 2,293 downwards.
ACGGTACCGTGGCGGCAGCATCAAACTGGGACGCGCCGATGGAAATCAAGCAGGTCAGGCCATCACTGGAGGGCAGTTTCGAGCGGTTATGCCATCAGACTGGCATCCCGGCTTTTCTGCTTCCGTTCCGGAACGCGCAGGGCAGGGTACTGGAGGCTTTATCGGAGCGGTTTCTGGAGCGGGCCATCGGTGTGATCTATCGGCCGGAAACGGAGCGGCAGAGCCATTATTTCCGGGCCTGCCTGCCTGAGCAGTTCGATGAGTATGTCTGGCTGGATGAGACCCGGGCGATCACGCCGTTTGCCACCGGCGTATTGCCGGGGGTGCCGGATACCTATCCGTTCGGGTTGTAGTTTTTGAATCCGTGGACGAAAAGAGGCCGCTGAATTCAGCGGCCTCTCTCGTTCCGGCTGACAAGTCTCTGCAAGATTTACTTCTTCGGATAGTCGCGCTTGTCGGGACCGGTGTACAGCTGGCGCGGACGGCCGATACGGTAGTTGCCGCTGACCATTTCGTTCCAGTGGGAAAACCAGCCGATGGTGCGGGCCATTGCGAAGATCACGGTGAACATGGAGGTCGGGATACCGATCGCCTTCAGGATGATACCAGAGTAGAAGTCGACGTTCGGGTACAGCTTGCGCTCCACGAAATACTCGTCTTCCAGGGCGATCTTTTCCAGGCGCTGGGCGATCCTGAGCAGCGGATCGTTTTCCAGGCCCAGCTCCTTCAGGACTTCGTGTGCTGTCTCGCGCATCACCTTGGCGCGGGGGTCGAAGTTCTTGTAAACGCGGTGGCCGAAGCCCATCAGGCGGAACGGATCATCCTTGTCCTTGGCCTTCCCGATGAACTTTTCGATGTTGGCTTCGTCGCCGATCTCCGCCAGCATGTCCAGTACTGCCTCGTTGGCGCCCCCGTGAGCCGGCCCCCACAGGGCAGCAATGCCGGAAGCGATACAGGCGTACGGGTTGGCGCCGGTGGAGCCAGCCAGGCGTACGGTAGAAGTAGAGGCGTTCTGCTCGTGGTCCGCGTGCAGGATGAAGATCTTGTCCATGGCCTTGGCCAGAACCGGGTTCGGCTTGTATTCCTCGCAGGGAACACCAAACATCATCTGCAGAAAGTTCTCGGAGTAGGACAGGTCGTTCCGCGGGTACATGAACGGCTGGCCCAGGCTGTACTTGTAACACCAGGCGGCAATGGTGGGCATCTTGGCGATCAGGCGATGCGCGGTGATCTGGCGCTGGGTCTCGTCGGTCACGTCCATCTGATCGTGGTAGAACGCGGACAGTGCGCCGACAACGCCGCACATGATGGCCATCGGATGCGCATCACGACGGAAACCATGGAAGAAGTTCCGCATCTGGTCGTGCAGCATGGTATGGTTCTTGATCGTGTCGTGGAAGCGTCTGTTCTCTTCCTCGGAAGGCAGTTCGCCATTCAGCAGCAGGTAACAGACTTCGAGGTAGTCCGAGTGATCGGCAAGCTGGTCAATAGGGTAGCCGCGGTGCAGGAGAACCCCGTTGGCGCCGTCAATGTAGGTGATGGCTGATTCGCAGGCCGCTGTGGAAACAAATCCGGGGTCATAGGTGAAAACGCCTTCCTGGACCAGGCCTCGTACGTCGATAACGTCAGGGCCGACGGTGCCGGAATAAATCGGTAGCTCAATGGACTTTTCCCCCACCGAGAGCGTGGCTTTCCTGTCGGTCATGGTGCTCTCCTGTTTGTCAGCTTGTCAGCTTTGGAAGCTTATCTGCATGTGTCGATGCGCTAGATGGCGCGTATTATCGCAAAACTGGCGGCAAAATATAGGGCGTCAGCTTTTTTTGTCAATGGAGGAAGGCGGAAAAGGAATAATTTGGCCGGGGTTGTAAATGAGGGAAATCCCAAACAATGCGCGCTGACCGCTCATATCGGATTTGTCAATAATCCTTATAGCTGCCTTAATCCCCGTAATTGGACAGCTCCGGAAGGGTATCCCGTTTGTAATTGTAAGGGTCACTCCTTATAATCCCTAGCCCGGAATCGGGGATGCACTTTCACGCAAGCTGCAGCATAGCAAGCTATCCTGGATGGCATCCGCCCTCCTGAACCAATCGGTTATCGGCAGCGTATCGATCGGCCGAGCCTTACATACCAACCATCCGCACGTCGGCTTGCCGGCTCTGCGGGACCAAGAGAGAGTGTGAGAGCGCTGTGAATAGCAAACGACCAGTAAATCTCGATCTCGGCAAGTTTCATTTTCCACTGCCAGCCATTACGTCCATATTGCACCGTATGAGTGGCATCATCATTTTTG
>JAXHVJ010000138.1:0-3166 GCA_034189235.1 Pseudomonadota bacterium | reverse complement strand
TTCGGTCCTTGAAGATCCTGATAGCTTTTACCTGGGTGCTCTTACCTGGGCGCTCTCCTTGAGCACCGCAAAGTATAACGGCCCCGGGGCACAGATGTAACCCCAAATCCTGGAGACGTGGATCACAACTTTCACTCAGCGCAGCCACTGTAACAGCGGCCAATGAGATTCAGGGATTCATGCCTGTCCATCCTCACACACAGGCAGCAGAGATTCATGCCTGTCCACTGAGGTTCATGATCACGTGGTTTCCTGTTTTCCGGGGGCTATTATCCAGTGCCTCTCGGCAAAGCCTTCAACTTTGTGTGCGATTGTCAGGGTAATTTACTCCAGGATCGAAGTACATTGCGGGCACTTTGAAGCTTTAATATTTATAACCGAGTAACAATACTGGCAATTTTTTGTCGTCATATCTTTCTTTCTTCCCTCTATCTCTTTTAGGCGATTAACGCCTTTCACTAGTATGAACGCAAACCACGAAACAATTATAAAGCTTATAACGCTATTTATAAACAGACCATAACTTAACGTTACAGCACCGTCTTTATTTGCAGCCTCAAGGGTAACGTACGGACCACCTTTTTCTCCACCTTTTAAAACGAAGAACAAATCCCCCATATCCACGCCACTAGTAAGAAGCCCTATCATAGGCGCAATGATATTGGCTACCAGGCTACTGGTAATCGTCGCAAAAGCTCCACCTACAACAATGCCAATAGCCATATCTAAAACATTTCCTTTAAGCGCAAATACCTTATATTCCTGAAGTATTTTGTTCATATGAAACCAATTTTCTCCCAAGGGTGGCCAACAATTACTCTCCCGCATTATAGCAATGGCCACCGCCATCACGAGCCAGCACCTCCAGAATGATGTACTTGCCGGTGAGCCTGGAAAGCTCAATGTCCGGGGCCAGGAGGCTAGTGCCTGTCCATGATCCCCATGATCCCGGGATCATGCTATTGCCGGTTGGTACGTCATAGTTCTGTAGCCCCTGCGTTACATAGCCTTCATTTTGTTCTGCCATATTATCCACTCCTTTCATCATGCAGGAGGAGCGGAGATGAAGCAGGTGTTGCTGTGGTTGTTTTTGGTTCTTGGGGTCGCCGGGGCGGTACAGGCGACTGGCGTAGCTGATCGGCCCGCAGCTGATCGGCCCGCCAATGTTCCCGGCGCTGGATTTTCCTTCGCGCTTATCGGGGATCTGCCCTATGGGGATGAGCAGGTTGTCCGTTTCGAGCGATTGATCGACGAAATCAACCGGGAGCCCCGGGTCAGGTTTGTTGTTCACGCCGGAGACGTCAAAGGCGGCGGCGAGCGCTGCGACGATGAGCTCATCGAAGCGCGTTTCGCTCAGTTCCAGCGCTTCAACCGGGCGTTTATATTGACACCCGGCGATAATGACTGGACCGATTGCCATCGCGTGAGCAACGGCAGTTATTACCCTCTGGAACGGCTCGAATTTCTGCGCCGGACCTTCTTTCCCAATCCGGACCGTTCAACCGGCCGCCACCCGATTCCGGTCACCAGCCAGGCCCGCATGAGCGGCTTTGAGCCTTTCGTGGAGAACGTGATGTTCAGCCGGGGCGGAGTGGTGTTCGGTACCCTCCATGTGGTCGGCAGCAACAACGATCTCGCTCCCTGGACCGGCTTTGACCCGACTGATTCGGTGGATTCCCCCCGGCACGATCGCATCGCTGAATTCGAAGAACGGCGCGATGCCGCCGTGGCCTGGCTGGATGTCATTTTCGCCAAAGCCAATACAGAGAACGCCAAGGGAATATTCCTGACCATGCAGGCCAATCCGCGCTTCGATCTGGCGGTGGACGACCCGGACCGGAAAGGCTTTCAAGCTATCATCGGCCATCTGCGAGAGTTGACCGCGGCCTTCGATAAACCGGTGGTACTGGCACACGGGGATTTCCACGAGTATCTGGTGGACAAGCCTTTCAATACCGGCGAAGACGATGGCCTTGCTAATTTGACGCGCGTCCAGACGTTCGGCAGTCCGCGGGTGAATTGGCTCAAGGTGCATGTGGTGCCCAATTCCCCGTCGCTGTTCGTTTTCGAGCAGGAAATCATCGATAACCAAACACCCTGATTCCCGGCGATTTCGGAACTTCCGTTGGGGAAGACATCAATTTGCTGCCACTGATACAGCCATGCTGGCGTATCGCCAGGATCATCAGTGAGGCTCGTGCCTGTCCCCAGCGGAGGCTATGTCCCCGAGGAAAGAGTGCCTGTCCATGTACCGCACTTTGGTCAGTGAAGCTGATTAAAGACTTCCGGGTGTTGCTCAGCAATGCGCAAAAGCGCAACCGCAGGACCCTGCGGCTCACGCCGACCCTGTTCCCAATCCTGAAGGGTTCGCACACTCACCCCCATAAGACCGGCAAATGCTGACTGCGACATGTGCAATTTCAGCCTGATCACTTTGGGCGGTGAAGGTTCTGAAAGCTCATGCGTTCGTAGAGCCAATTTGCCTTTCTTGAACTGCTTGATTTCATTGATACCGTCAAGAATCTCTGCGCCAAGGTTTCTGTCACCCATTTTTGATTGCCTCCGCTATCTGCTTGAGCGTGTGGCCAGGAATACTGGCGCGCTCTGATTTACTGTACAGCGTGAGCATCCATATCTCGTGGTCGGATTTTTTCCAGTAGTAAATGGCTCTGATACCACCGCTCTTTCCCGAGCCCGCTGGTGCCCATCGAACTTTACGAACACCACCCGAACCTTTAATCAGATCCCCGGCACCTGGCTTCTGTAGAAGGTAAGTTTGAAGCCTTCGGTATTCCTCATCCGTGAGGTAGTTCGGTAATAGCTTGGTGAATGTCGAGGTTTCGATGAATAGCATTGCTAAAATATACGGCCTTGCCGTACAGTCGTCAAGGCCGGATCAGTGAGGTGTAACGCCCGCCATCACCGGTGGCAAAACCGGTCGAGTAAGCCCTGGGAACCGCCCCCAAAGCCTCTCACAGAACCGTACGTGAACCTCTCGATTCATACGGCTCTTGTTATCCAACCATTACCCGTGATCCTGCCCAGTGTGCAAACAGCATCGGACATCGCCGACGTAGTCCGTTTACCCTACGGGCCGCCTGTAACAGACCCCTGAGCTTCCGATACTTGCCCATGGCCTATCGGCTGAGCCGCAGATCGAAATGAA
>JAXHVJ010000137.1:0-3186 GCA_034189235.1 Pseudomonadota bacterium | reverse complement strand
GACAAAATCGTCGGCCCGGGTAACATCTTCGTGGCCACGGCCAAGCGGGAAGTGTTCGGCGTGGTCGGCATCGACATGATCGCCGGTCCCTCCGAGATCCTGATCATCTCCGACGGCAAAACCGATCCGGACTGGATCGCCATGGACCTGTTCTCCCAGGCCGAACACGACGAGCAGGCCCAGAGCATCCTGATCAGCCCGGACGCCGGATTCCTGGATGCCGTGGAAACCAGCATCAACAAACTACTGCCGGCCATGGAGCGGGCCGACATCATCCGCACCTCCATGACCGACCGCGCGGCCCTGATTCAGGTGGCAGATCTCAGGGAAGCGGCCAAAATATCCAACCGGATCGCCCCCGAGCACCTGGAGCTGTCCGTGGAAGACCCGCAAGCCATGCTGGACGACATCCGCCACGCCGGCGCCATCTTCATGGGCCGCTACACCGCCGAAGCCCTGGGCGACTACTGCGCCGGCCCGAACCACGTACTGCCCACCAGCGGCACGGCACGGTTCTCCTCGCCACTGGGCGTCTACGACTTCCAGAAACGCTCGTCCATCATCGGCTTCAGCGCCAACGGCGCCGACCGCATGGGCCGGGTAGCCTCCGTCCTGGCCCGGGGCGAGGGCCTCACCGCTCACGCGCGCTCGGCGGAGTACCGGATCAAAGAGTGATTTGACCAGAGCGCGGGGTCTTTCGATAAAGCCGGGGTCTGATGAAAACCTTCATCTGACCCCCATGTTGACCTCGAACCCCACGCTTAGCCCAAAACTCCGGGGTCAGAAGAACGCCTTCTTCTGACCCCATCTTCAGACGGTGTCAACATCAAAGTTGGCAGGAGTGCGGGAAGCGGGTGGTCGGGAATGTTGAAGGCCATGGATGGCCTGAAACAAGCGCACATGGATGTGCTTGTAGCGGTTCCCGACCACCCGCTTCCCGCACTCCGTTAGCACGGAGTCAGATGTTCAAATGAGCAAATTCTGGAGCCCCCTGATAAACGACCTGGTTCCCTACGTCCCGGGTGAGCAGCCAAAAATGGCAAACCTGGTCAAGCTCAACACCAACGAAAACCCCTTCGGCCCCTCACCCAGGGTCATCGAAGCCATCCAGGCCGAACTGAACGACAACCTCCGCCTCTACCCGGACCCGGAAGGCGAGGCCCTGCGCCAGACCATCGCCGGCTACCACAAAGTCCGGCCTGAACAGGTGTTCCTCGGCAACGGCTCCGACGAAGTCCTCGCCCACATCTTCTACGCCCTGTTCCGGCACGGCCAGCCGATCCTGTTCCCGGACATCACCTACAGCTTCTACCCGGTCTACTGCGGCCTGTACAACATCGAAGGCAAGAAGGTACCGCTGACCGACAGCTTCGAGATCAACCCGGAAGATTACCAGCAGCCCAACGGCGGCGTCATCTTCCCGAACCCGAACGCCCCGACCGGCCGCTACCTGCCGCTGGCACAGGTGGAAGCCATCGTCCGGGCCAACCCGGATCGCGTAGTCGTTGTCGATGAAGCCTACGTGGATTTCGGCGGCGACAGCGCCATCACTCTCGTGGACAAGTATCCGAACCTGCTGGTCAGCCAGACCCTCTCCAAGGCCCGGTCTCTGGCCGGTCTGAGAGTGGGCTTCGCAGTCGGCCACAAGGATCTGATCGAAGCCCTGAACCGAGTAAAGAACAGCTTCAACAGCTACCCCCTGGACCGCCTGGCCCTGGCCGGCGCAAAAGCGGCATACGAGGATGAAGCCTGGTTCCGGAAGTGCTGTGACGGTGTCATCAGCGAGCGTGAGCGGGTTACCACTGCATTGGAAAAACTGGGCTTCGAAGTTCTGCCCTCAAAAGCCAACTTCGTCTTCGCCCGCCACAAGGAACAATCCGGCGAAGCACTGGCCAAAGGCCTGAGAGAGCAGGGCATTATTGTCCGGCACTTCAACAAGCCCAGAATCAGTGAGTTCCTGCGGATCACAATCGGCACTGCCGAGCAAAACGATGCATTAATCAAAGGCCTCCAGTCTCTGTAAAACTGAATGGCTCGCGGAGGCAGGCGGGGAGGGCCTTCCGGGAATGTAGAGGGCCATGGATGGCCCGAAACAAGCGCACATGGATGTGCTCGTAGCGGTTCCCGGAAGGCCCTCCCCGCCTGCCGGCCACTCCCAGCTCAGAAGGCAATCAGGAGGAGCTCTATGACAGCTCGAAACGATATCCTGAACACCATCAACGAATGGCTCCAACCCGAAAACTTCCAGGACTACAGCCCCAACGGCCTCCAGGTTGAAGGTAAAGACGAAATCAACACCATCATCACCGGCGTAACCGCAACGAAGGCATTGATCGAAGCCGCCATCGACGCCAACGCCGACATGATCCTCGTCCACCACGGCTACTTCTGGAAAGGCGAAGACCAGCGCATCCGGGGCATGAAGCGTGAGCGCCTGAAGCAGTTACTCGACCACGACATCAACCTGGTTGCTTACCATCTCCCGCTGGACGATCACCCGGAATACGGCAACAACCGCCAACTCGCCGACGTCCTCAACATCAAAAACCCGCGCCCGCTGGGCGGCCTGGTCTGGGAAGGCGAGCTGCAGGAACCCCTGACCCCGGAAAAACTCGGCCTCCACATCGCCAGAAAGCTCCACCGCGAGCCGCTCTGGGTCGGTGAGGGCAAGCAGGAGATCAAGCGGGTAGGCTGGTGCACCGGCGCCGCGCAGGGCTTTATCAACATCGCCCTGGATGCCGGTTTGGACGCCTATATCAGCGGGGAGATTTCAGAGCCGACGACTCATACCGCGCGGGAGTGCGGTATCCATTATTTTGCTGCTGGTCACCATGCGACGGAGCGTTACGGCGTGCAGGCCCTTGGGAAGGCGTTGGAAAAGGAATTTGATGTAAAACACCGGTTCATCGATTGCGATAATCCGGTGTGATTTGAAAATGGAGTCAGGTGAAAGCTTTCATCTGACCCCTACTTCATTCCATTAAAGCGAATCGCATTAAAGTCTGACTGAGCGGCTCGGGAAAGGCTGTCCAAAACTGTGCGGAGCCATGGATGGCGGAGCTCAAGCGCCACAGGGGTGAGGCCGAGCGTTTATGAAGCGAAGCTTCATGCGACAGCCGAACGACTGCAATCTGTGATTGCAGGCTGGACCCCGCAGGGGTGCCGAAGGAGCGGGTTTTGGACAGC
>JAXHVJ010000136.1:0-3292 GCA_034189235.1 Pseudomonadota bacterium | reverse complement strand
AAACCCCGGTACCGCAAGGTGCCGGGGTTTTTTATTAGCAGTTAGAAAATGATGACCTACGGGAGTGTGAGCCCCGGTGCCCGCAGGGCAGACGAAGCGAAGCTTTGTCAGGGAGCGAACGACCGGGGCGTCTCGCCCCGGGCCGGGTCATCGTTGCAGTGCGAAGCACTGCTCGAGGATTGCTCCACAAATATGGCGTTCCGGCCAACCCCTTCTTTGTGTTTTTCCCTCTCCTGTTGTTTAATCCGCCCTTATTAATCGCTTCAGGCCGGATACCGTTTCATGAAATCCAAAGCACTGATAACCCTCCTCCAGGATGGCAAGATCCATTCCGGTGAATCGCTTGCCCAATCTTTGGGGGTAAGCCGTACCGCAGTCTGGAAACAGATCCGCCGCGCCGTTGACGACGGCTATGAGGTGGCAACTGTGCGGGGGAAAGGTTATCAGCTCCTGACTCCTGTGGACCTCCTCGATTTCGGGGAGATTTCGAATGGTATTGCTCCGGAGATCCGGTCGGGTCTCAGCTTAACGGTTCTTGATCAAGTGGATTCCACCAACGCAGAGGTGATCCGGCAGTGGCAGGCTGGAAGCTCCTCGATCCCGGTCTGTATTGCGGACTGCCAGACCGCCGGCCGGGGACGCCGTGGCAAAGCCTGGCAGAGTCCCCGTGGAGAGAATCTTTATCTGAGTATCGGGCTGACGTTCCACGGAGGCTTCGCCGTACTGGACGGTCTCAGTCTGGTGTTGGGTGTGGCAGTTGCCAATGCACTGGAATCCTTGGGTGCGGAATCGATTGGCCTGAAGTGGCCGAATGACATCTTCCTGCCCGATGGCAAGCTCGGCGGCATTCTCGTGGAGCTTCAGGGGGAATTACAGGAAGGGGTGGTCCAGGTCATTGCAGGCATCGGCATCAATGTCCATATGTCAGAAGCTGGTTCCATAGACCAGCCCTGGACCAGTCTCGCATCGGCTTTTCCGGCTCGGGAATGGTCGCGGAACCGGATCGCTTCAGCCATCATTAATGCGGTGCATGATGCCTCTGAAATTTTTTCAGATGTGGGTTTCAGCGATTTCCGGGCGCCCTGGCAACAACGGGATATCTTCTTTGGTAAGACGATCCGTGCCAGAGGAGGCGAATTGGAGGGTACCGGCGAGGGCATCGATGAAACCGGTAATTACCTGGTCAGGAATGCGGAAGGAGTGAGTCCCGTCAGGGCCGGGGAAATCAGCCTGCGGATGCGCTCATGAGGCTGTTGATTGACGCGGGCAATACCCGTTTGAAGTGGCAGTTGGGTAATCGTCAGGATGTGCTTGCCAGCGGCGTCGGAGACCTGTCGAGTCCCGATCCCCTGCAGGGGCTTCCGCCAGAGCCCCGGGTTCGACGCATCAGTATATCGACAGTGGCTGCCGAAGCGCGCCTTGAAGCATTGGTGGCCCATCTGGAGCGTCGGTTTGGCGTGCCGGCGGTGTGTCACTGGTCGGAAGCGCAGCGGGGCGGCCTGAGAAACGCCTACAAGGACTACCTGCGTATGGGCGCCGATCGCTGGCATGCCATGTACGGCGCCTGGCAGCGGCACCGGGAGGGCTTCGCTGTAGTGGATGCAGGCAGCGCCGTGACCGTCGATTACGTGAGCCCCTCCGGACAGCATCTGGGTGGATTCATTGTGCCCGGACTGCAGATGATGATACGGAGTCTCCAGACCGATGCTGCCCGGATTCTGTTTGATCCTGAGCAGGTATTGCAAACGGGGCCGGGGGTAACCACAGGCGAATGCGTCAATCATGGTCTGGCCTGGCTTTCTGCGGCCATGATCGAGCGGATCCGGGCGGACGTCAGCACCTTCGCTCTCCGCGACATTCTGGTGACCGGGGGTGACGCTGAGCGGCTCCAGGGCCTGGGGCTTAACGCAATTCACACGCCGGACCTGGTGCTTCAGGGTCTTGCGGCCATCGATTCAGAAGAGTTGGCAATATGAAGTGGCTGGCTCTGGTACTGGTTGGCGCCAATCTCCTGCTGTGGTATTTCGCCGGCGCCCTGCAGCCGCCGGCGCGTTCGTCAGAGATTTTGTCCGGCACTTTACCCCGGGTTGCCAGTCTCAGGTCCCCGGCCGGACCGGAGCCTGTTCCCGAACCCAGCGAAGCAGACCTTGACGGGGAGCCGGGTGAGGCAGTGTCCTCCGGCCCGCAGCCAGCATCCCCGGAACCCGCTCCGGTCGGGTTTCCCCTGCAGTGTGTGCGAATGGGCTGGCTGGAGAGCCGCGAAGCAGTGCAGGCGATCATAGATGCCGTGCCGGCTTTTGAGGGCATCGCTGTCTCGATTGAGGAAGTTGAGCGGGGGCGTCCGCCGCTGAACTGGGTAATGATTCCTCCCCAACCCCCGGAAGCAGCGCGCAGACAATTCCGCGATATTCAGCGCCAGGGTATAGACTCCTACCTGGTCACCCAGGGGGAGTACCGGAACGCCATCTCTCTGGGGCTGTTCGAGTCCCGGGAGGCCGCAATTTCCGTGCTCGAAGAAACAAAACGTCAGAATCTCAATGCGATACTGGCCAGCTACGACCGAAATCAGATAAGCTACGCCCTCGATTTTGAGGCTGAACCGGATCTCGCTGAGCACCTGGTTCAGGCGGTAACTTCGGAATATGGCAAAAATTTCGATTTCATCGAAATCAACCCTTGTGAAGGTGTTGCAACGCCAGAAAAAACTCCGTAGTATACCGCCCTCGCTGACGAGGCGAATGTGAGCTGGCGTAGCTCAGTTGGTAGAGCAGCTGACTTGTAATCAGCAGGTCGGGGGTTCGATTCCGTCCGCCAGCTCCACTTTAAGTTTTGAGCAGATTCGTGGGAAGCGAATTTGTACGGGAGGGGTTCCCGAGTGGCCAAAGGGATCAGACTGTAAATCTGACGGCATCGCCTTCGCAGGTTCGAATCCTGCCCCCTCCACCACTTATTGCTCGCGGGCATCGTATAGTGGCTATTACCTCAGCCTTCCAAGCTGATGACGCGGGTTCGATTCCCGCTGCCCGCTCCAATTTGGTTTTAATGCTCATGTAGCTCAGTTGGTAGAGCACACCCTTGGTAAGGGTGAGGTCGGCGGTTCAAATCCGCCCATGAGCTCCATTTTTATCCGGTCAACGTTACGATCCAGGTTGATTAGGGGAGTTGGTCAAATGTCTAAAGAAAAATTTGAACGTAGTAAACCGCACGTAAACGTGGGTACTATTGGTCACGTTGACCATGGTAAGACCACTCTGACCGCTGCTCTGACTCGTGTATGTCACGAAGTGTGGGG
>JAXHVJ010000135.1:0-3326 GCA_034189235.1 Pseudomonadota bacterium | reverse complement strand
TTGAGTATGACCATTTGGGCTTTCTGTTGGCGCGCACCCACGCAGAGACGTCCCGCCTGCCCGCGTTCATGCATGACGCGGCCAAGGTGCGCTACATTGCAATGGCCTCCGATCTTCAGCCGCATGTGATGGTGATTGCGCCAACCGGCTCGGGCAAAGGCGTGGGCTTTGTTATCCCGAACTTGCTGCAATCGTCGTGCTCGTCGGTGGTCCTCGATGTCAAAGGCGAGAATTACGAGAAGACCTCCCGTCTGCGTCATGATGCAGGCTATAAGATCATTCGTTTTGCGCCGACGGATTATGGGGTTGAATCGTCGTCTTACAATCCGCTTGTTCGGATCAGCAAGATCGAGGATCGCGGCGAACAGATGCTTGAAGTTGAAATGCTGGCAACCCTGTTCCTGAAAACCTCCAACGACAAGAACGAGTCGCTTCTGTCCGGCGGACGCCAGGTGTTTGTGGCCTGTACCATGCTGGCTTTTGAGCAAGGCCAACCAAACCTGGGTCATGTCTACGATCTGGTCAACAGCGGCGGCACAGACCTTGTCGACCGCTATAAGGGTTATGCGGACACCACAGATAATCCACGTCTCAGGATCGAGTTTGAAGCCATTGCCGCCAATGATCCTGAATCCCTGGCGAACATGGTGTCGATCATGAACAACGCGGGGCTGGCGCCCTGGAAGCATGAGCGCGTGCGGTCTTTGACAAAGACCACAGATTTTGAGTTCTCAGACCTGCGCAGTAAGCGTCCGGTCAGGCCGCGGTCTGTGAGCTTTCAGCCTTCCAGCCCCACGGCATCACCTGATCCAGCCGCGTGATCTTGTGATCAGCGACGCGTTCGAGCACCCATGTGAGCCAGGCTTCGGGATCGACGTTGTTCATCTTGGCGGTCTGGATGAGGGTGTAGGCGATGGCAGCGGCCTTTCCGCCGCCGACGGAGCCCATGAACAGGTAGTTCTTGCGGCCCAAGGCGATGGGCCGAATGCTACGCTCACAGATGTTGTTGTCCAATTCCAGGCGACCGTCGCTGAGATAGGCACGCGCCTTGGGCATGCGATTCAACGCATAGCGGATCGCCTCGGCCAATTTGGATTTGCCTGAGAGCTTGGGCAGTTGAGCCTGTAGCCAGGTCTCTAGATCATCGAAGATCGGCTTGGCCTTTGCTTGTCTCAGGGCAACGCGCTCTTCGGGGGACTTGCCCTTGGCTTCCTTCTCTACATCGTAAAGCTTGCCGATCCGCTTGACGGCGTCCTTGGCGATGGCCGCGCCGGTGCGTTCGGCCTCATCAAAGAACTTGCGGCGCACATGCACCATGCAGGCCTGTTCATCGGCTTTGTCCGGGCCGAACAGGCCATTGAAGCCCGCAAAGCCGTCGGCGTGTACGGTGCCGGTATAGCCGGAGAGATGATTGACGGGATGTTCGCCCTTGCGATCCGTGCTGAACTGATACCACGCGCAGGACGGGGCATCCCCGCGCCATGGGCCTTCATTGCGCACATAGCTCCAGAGCCGCGCGGTCTGGGTCTTCTTCGGCTTGAGCTTGCTTTGCAGTTTGACCGGTGTGTCATCGGCAAAGAGTGCGGGGCCTGCCCTGACCAGCTTGCCGATATGATCGGCCAGAGGTTCGAGCAAGGCCGTGCTGCGGCCCACCCAATCGGTCAGCGTGGAGCGTGGCAGGTGTACGTTCTCACGGGCGAAGATTTTGGACTGGCGATCCAGCGGCAGGTGATCGCAATATTTGCCAACCAGCACATGGGCCAAAAGCCCTGGACCGGGGCGGCCCCGCTCAATCGGGCGCGCGGGCAACGGGGCTTGTACAAAGGCCTCACAGCAGGTGCAGGCCATACGCGGCCGCACAATCCGGCGCACAACAAAGCGACCCGGAATGTATTCCAGCTCTTCAGTGACGTCTTCGCCGATCTGGCGCAGGGAACCGCCACAATCGGTGCAATCCTCACCCGGAGACAAGACCTCATCCTGGCGGTCCAGATGCTCTGGCAGCGGGGCGCGGTTGTGCTTGCGTTTGGGGCGTGGCGACTTAGTTGTGGTGTCATCGCCACCATCTGGCTCGGCATGCTGTGCGTCGGCGGCGGCTTCAATCTCCTGATCATCAGACAGGTCAAGGGCCAGCTGATCGAGGTCCTCGGATTTGGAGCCAAACCGCGCCTTGCGATGCCCGTGCAACTCGGCCTTCAGCTTCTCGATTTGGTAGGCTTGTGACTGAACCTCGGCTATCAAAAGCTCGCTGACAGCACGAAGCTCAGCGGGGTCTTCTGGCAAGGATTTGATCGCATCCAACATGGGCAGTTTATATCGGAATGCCGTGCGCGATGGAACGCAAAACCGCGCCAATCCCTATGTTTTGTTGAGCTTCGTGCTATCCTGCCGTGGTGGGCTTCCAGGTCTTCTGTGGCATGCGCCAATCGATCCCTTCCAGCAACATCGACAGCTGCGACGGGCTCAGGCTGACCTTGCCATCCTTGGCCGCAGGCCAGACAAACCGTCCGCGCTCCAGTCGCTTGGAGAAGAGGCACGCCCCCTGTTGATCCCACCAGATGATCTTTAACAGATCGCCCTGGCGGCCACGGAACACGAACATGTGCCCCGAATACGGATCTTCCGCCAGAACCTGCTCCGCTTGCGCGGCCAGCGTGTTGAAGCCGCGCCGCATGTCCGTCACCCCGGCGGCTAACCACACCCGTGTGTTGCTCGGCACCGGGATCATGGCATCAATCCTTCAACCAGGGACAGCACCGCTGACAATGCCGTCGTGCCCTCTACCAGTATCCGCCGCCCGTCTGACAACGTGATATCCACGCGCTGCGCCGACAGCGGGGAGCCGGAAAGGGACAGCGCCGCAGGAACTTCCGGAAAGGGTGGAGGCGAGGCAATCCCCTCGATCTCAACAGGCAGAAACTTCGCACCCTCCTTCTCGGGGGTAGCTTCTTCCGACGTAAACCGGGGATCACGCAGCCACTTGTGGATCAGATTGGCGTTCATTGCATACCGTCGCGCAACCTGCGCTACTGAAACGCCCGGTGCGCGCGTCTGCGCGCAGATCGAACGCTTCTCTTCGTCCGACCAGAACCGCTTCTTGCCGCCCTTCTTTGCCCCCATGATCCACCTCATAATGTCCACTATCCATAGTGGACATTATCAGCACAACCTACTGACCGTCAGAGCAGCCAGACCGGACGCTTACCCTTCAAATACAAATCCACGGTGAATATCCCCAAGCCCTCCCAAAACAGAAAGGGCAAAAGTGGCCGACTTTTACGCCGCCCGCGACAACACTATGCCGCCGCTACCGTGGCCGAGTATTG
>JAXHVJ010000134.1:0-3379 GCA_034189235.1 Pseudomonadota bacterium | reverse complement strand
GCAGCCGCCTGCCGGAGCTGCCGGACGCCCGCAAGGCGCGTTTCAGGGAGCAGTATGGCCTGAACGACTACGACGCTGGCCTGCTGTCCGGTGACGCGAAACTGGCCGCGTTCTTTGAGGAAGCAGCCGAGCACGGCAAGGATGCAAAACTGGCCGCCAACTGGATCCAGGGCGAGTTTCTGGCTCGCCTGAACGCGGAAGAGAAGACCGTGGCCGAGTCCCCGATTACCGGGGCTCAGCTGGGGGATCTGGTGGTCCGCATTGCCGATAACACGGTTTCTTCCGCCGGCGCCAAGAAGGTGTTCGAGGCACTGTGGACCGGCGAAGATGACAATGTGGATGCGATCATTGATGCCAGGGGACTGAAGCAGGTGTCTGACACCGGTGCCCTGGAAGCCATGGTCGATGAGGTTCTGGCGGGCATGCCGGATCAGGTGGCCCAGTACCAGAATGAGGAGGATCCCAAGAAGCGCAAGAAGATGCTTGGCGGCTTTATGGGGCCGTTGATGAAGGCCTCCAGGGGGCAGGGGAACCCGAAGCTCTTTAACGAGATTCTTGTTAAGAAGCTTGGGGGGTAATCCGTTGGCTCTGGGTCGTGGTTCCTTACTGCGGCCCTAGCCTTCTTGTTGGGGGGAGGCCCTGGGGTGGAACCAGATCCACAAGAGGGTCGTGTTCTTTCTTCGGGGCACATATTACGGACCGGGTACCAAAACTTTGACGCTCTGCCCGGAACGAAGTCACAAATCTGCCACATCAGGCGTCAGGCATCTTGTTGTTCACATTTTAAACACATAGAATCACGAACACTTACGTCTTTTTTCTGGAAGGATTTTATGGGAAAGGCAGCTTCTTTTCAGACCAATCACGCCAGAAGAGTACGAATGAAGACAACAACGACGAAACCCAATCTGCGCAACCAACAGCGCGTCGATGTCTCTGCGGACATCACCATTGAAAAGCCTGACGGCGAATGCCTGACCTGCTCTGTTGCCAACCTCTCACGCACCGGGGTGATGATTTTCTGCAGCGAGAACGCCGTCAAACAATTGATACCGGACCGGAAAGCTCCGGCTCCCGGGCACTGGATTCCGGTCAAGACACGCTTCTCCGTTCCCGTCCTGCCCACTCAGCCGGTATCGATTATTGCCGAAGGCAACATCGTCAACATGCGCCGCGTTGCCCGGGACGAGTTCCATCTGGGAATCCAGTTCGCCGAATTCGAAGGCAACGGCTACGACTACGTCGACCGTTACGTCTCAAAACTCCTGGCCGATCTTCGCAAGCCCGCAAAGGCCTGAGAGACGCGCTCTCAAGTCCGCTGAATACTGGCGAACGCTATATTTTTATAGCCTGAAATTCTAGAAAAACTCCTTCTTATGCCATTGCCCGCTCTGTTATAGTTGCAGAACGTAACTGCACAGCCTCGCCAGCAATGGATGATCATGACCATATACAACCTCACGCACCTGAAGCAGCTGGAAGCGGAAAGCATCCACATTATCCGGGAAGTGGCCGCCGAGTTTGATAACCCGGTGATGCTCTACTCCATCGGGAAAGATTCCGCGGTGATGCTGCATCTGGCCCGCAAGGCATTCTATCCGGGCAAGCCTCCCTTCCCGCTCATGCACGTGGACACCACCTGGAAATTCCGGGAGATGATCGAGTTCCGGGACCGGAAGGTGAAGGAATATGGCCTGGATCTGATCGTGCATATTAACGAGGAAGGTGTGAAACAGGGCATCGGCCCGTTTACCCACGGCAGCGCCAGGCACACTGACGTAATGAAAACCCAGGCCCTGAAACAGGCTCTGGACAAATACAAGTTTGATGCGGCTTTTGGCGGCGCCCGCCGGGACGAGGAAAAATCCCGCGCCAAGGAGCGGGTCTACTCCTTCCGGGACGAATACCATCGCTGGGACCCGAAGAACCAGCGCCCGGAGCTGTGGAACATCTACAACGGCAAGATCAACAAGGGTGAGAGCATCCGGGTATTCCCCCTCTCCAACTGGACCGAGCTGGATATCTGGCAGTACATCTACCTGGAAAACATTGAGATCGTGCCTTTGTATTACGCCGCAAAACGCCCCGTAGTGGAGCGCGATGGCACCCTGATCATGGTGGACGATGACCGCGTGCCCCTGAAGGAAGGCGAAGAGCCAATGATGAAATCGGTGCGCTTCCGCACTCTGGGCTGCTATCCCCTGACCGGCGCTATTGAATCCGAGGCGGACACGCTGCCGGAAATCATTCAGGAAATGCTGCTGGCCACCAGCTCCGAACGCCAGGGCCGGGTCATTGACCACGATTCAGCCGGCTCCATGGAACAGAAAAAGCGGGAAGGGTACTTCTAGGATGTCACACCAGTCTGATCTGATTGCAGAAGATATTCAGGCCTACCTGAAGCAACACGAGAACAAGGAACTGCTGCGCCTTCTGACCTGTGGCAGTGTGGATGACGGCAAAAGCACTCTGATCGGCCGGCTGCTGCACGACACCAGGATGATCTATGAAGATCACATGGCCAGTCTCAGGACTGACAGCGCCAGGATGGGTACCACCGGCGAAAAGCTGGATCTGGCCCTGCTGGTGGACGGCCTGCAGGCAGAGCGGGAACAGGGCATCACTATCGATGTGGCCTACCGTTATTTCAGCACCGACAAGCGCAAGTTCATCATCGCCGACACCCCGGGCCATGAGCAGTACACCCGCAACATGGCGACCGGTGCGTCCACCGCACAACTGGCGATCCTGATGATCGATGCCCGCTACGGCGTGCTGACCCAGACCCGCCGCCACTCCTATATCGCTTCCCTGCTGGGCATCCGCCACATTGTGGTGGCGGTGAACAAGATGGATCTGGTGGCGTTCAGCGAAGAACGCTTCAACGAAATCAGGGATGACTACCTGGCCTTTGCCGCCAGGCTGGGCCTGAAGGACATCCGCTTCGTGCCGATTTCCGCCCTTGAAGGCGACAATGTGGTGAACCGGAGCGAGCACACGCCCTGGTTCACCGGCCAGCCGCTGATGGAGATACTGGAAACCGTGGAAGTGGGCCGGGACAAGAACCTGGAGCATTTCCGCTTCCCGGTTCAGTACGTCAACCGCCCGAACCTCGATTTCCGCGGGTTCTGCGGTACCATTGCCTCGGGGGTCATCCGTCCGGGCGAAAAAGTCATGGCCCTGCCCTCACGCCGCACCAGCACGGTAAGAGAGGTCGTGACTTTCGATGGCAACCTGGAAGAGGCCTATATCGACCAGGCGGTTACGCTCACGCTGACGGACGAAATCGACATCAGCCGCGGCGATATGCTGGTAAAAGCGGAAGACGAACCGGAAGTGGGCAACCGCTTCAACGCCAACATTGTCTGGATGACCGATG
>JAXHVJ010000133.1:0-3459 GCA_034189235.1 Pseudomonadota bacterium | reverse complement strand
GAATATGCCGCGTATTAATCTTTACGCACGATGAAACATTGTTAAAAAATAGCCAGACATGACGACCTGTCGGACTTGTTGGGCTAGGCTTTAAAACACCATGCGACCTTTGTCGGAAACCTTTTCCAATGTTCCAACGTCTTAGATCGGATTTTCGCCTGTCCATCATCACCCTGCTGGGGCTGAGCGGCTTTCTGGGCATTACGCCTTTTGCCGTGTTGCGCTTTCACGAGGGCGATGTGGTGACGGGCGTGGTTGATGTCCTGATTCTCTGCGGCGTTGGCGGAGGCGTGGTTTATGCGTGGTGGACCGGGGATACCCGGCGCAGTGGCCTGGTTATGGCGATAATTGCCTCATTCGGGGCCGTGGTGGTGGCGGGGATGGTGGGTGACCCCGGGCTATTCTGGCTCTACCCCTGCCTGATCACCAGTTTTTTCCTGACACCACCGAGGGTCGCCATCACCATCAACGTGTCCGCGGTGGTGTTGATGGTTGCCCTGGGGGATGCCTTCTCCGAACTCGAACAGATGGCCTCTTTCGTCTCCGCCGCCCTGGTGGTCAGTGTCTGTGCCTTTGTCTTCGCCAGTCGCAATGAGGATCAGCGCCGGCGTCTGGAGCGTCTGGCCACCATTGATCCGCTGACCGGAGTAAAAAACCGCCGGGCCATGGATGAAGAGCTGGCCATCGCGCAGGCCCATGCCAGCCGGACCGGGCTTTCCTGTGCCCTGATCCTGCTCGACATTGACCACTTCAAGAAGATCAACGACGAGTATGGCCACAGTGTCGGGGACGCGGTTCTTGTCGATCTGGTCAACGTGCTTCGCAAGAACACCCGGAAGTCGGACCAGCTGTTCCGCTATGGCGGTGAGGAATTCGTTCTGTTGGTCCCGGCCGTTGACGGAGCGGGACTCAAGACGGTCATCAGCAACCTGCAGCAACTGCTTCGCAACCATGTGAAGCATCCCGGTGGTTCAATCACCGCTTCCTTCGGAGTCGCCGAGCTGGATTGGGGAGAGACCGTGGATTCCTGGCTTGCCCGGGCCGACGACGCCCTTTACCAGGCCAAGGAAACCGGACGGGACCGGGCAGTGTTTGCCGAGCCCCGCTTTCGGGCGGTGCCTCACTCGGCCTGATCCGGCGTGTAGCGGAACAGACGCCAGCCGAGCAGAAGGCTGGCGGAGATCAGGCCGCAGGTCAGACCCACCCAGAAGCCCGCTGCCCCCATGGCGGGCAGGATCCCGTCCGTGAAGGTCAGGGTGTATCCCAGGGGCAGTCCGATCCCCCAGAACGAAAACAGCATGATGAACATGGGAATCCGGGTGTCCTTGTAACCCCGCAGGGCGCTGATGCAGGTGACCTGAACCACGTCGGCCACCTGGAACAGGGCCGCAAAGCCGAGCAGGGCGACGGTGACCGCGCGAACGTCGGCCTCGCCCGAGTACAGGGCGGCAATTTCGGGGGAGAAAGTGTAGAGCAGGGTGGCAAAGACCAGGGCAATGGCCGCCGCCAACACCAGCGAGCTTCGGGATATGAGCCTGGCGCTCTCCGACGCCCGGGCGCCGATCAGAAAGCTTACCCGCAGGGTCAGGGCCATGCCCAGACTCAACGGCAGCATGAACAGCAGCGACACCACGTTCAGGGCAATCTGGTGGCCGGCGACCACCACTGGGCCGAGGGGCGCCAGGAACAGGGCAATGACTGCGAACATGCTGGCTTCGACAAAAATGGTAAACCCGATCGGCATGCCGATACGCAGGATGTAACCCAGCCCCGCCTGGTCCGGCGCGGCCCAATCGGCAATCAGGTGGAAGTTCCGGTACACGTGGCTCCGGTTCAGGTAGACCAGCATCGCCACCGC
This sequence comes from Pseudomonadota bacterium, assembly GCA_034189235.1. GTDB lineage: Bacteria > Pseudomonadota > Gammaproteobacteria > Pseudomonadales > Oleiphilaceae > Marinobacter. The sequence continues at coordinate 1,601 of JAXHVJ010000133.1, read as the reverse complement.
AGCAAAGCCGTTGGACAGTGAGGTGGCCCAGCCACAGCCGATGCCGCCCATGGCCGGAAGCCCGAGCTTGCCATAGATGAAGATGTAGTTCAGGGGCAGGTTGATCAGGGTGCTGAGCACCGAGAACGCCATGATCACCCGGGTATGGCCCAGCCCGTCCGTCAGTCCTCTCAAGGCAGCCATAAGCAATATGGCCGGAACGCCCCAGGCAAAGGCATCCAGGTAACCCTGGGTGATGCGGGTGGTATTGGCGTCCAGTTCCAGCAGTGTGAGTACCGGCTTCACATTGATCAGCAACAGGATCATGATCGCCGAGCCGCCGGCAGCCAGGTACAGGCCCTGCCAGGTAGCCGGCATGATCTTTTCGCGGCTGCCGGCGCCGTTGTAGCCGGAGATGATCGGTTGCAGGGCGCTCAGGACCCCCATGAAAAACAGGAACAGCGGCATCCACAGACTGCTGCCGATACCCACGGCAGCCAGGTCCTGGGCGCTGGCATGGCCGGCCATGACGGTATCGATCACCCCGTTTGCCATCTGGGCAACCTGCGCGATGAGGATCGGTCCGCCAAGAATGGCCAGGGTGCGCCACTCGGCAAACACCCGGTCCAGTAGCGGTTGCCGGGCTTCGGGCAATGGCTGGTGGGTTTCGTCCATCGTGGTGCTTGGTTCCCGGATATCCATGTGAAACAGGCCTGCATCCTACCGGAAAAGGGGTTACAGTACGCGCCTCGGTTAATGGGAGAGATTATCAACATGGGTTTGCTGGTTTTTGTTACCGTTCTCTGGGCGTTTTCCTTCAGCCTGATCGGAGAATTCCTCGCCGGGCAGGTGGACAGTGATTTTGCGGTGCTGACCCGGGTACTGATCGCGTCACTGATCTTCCTGCCCTTTACCCGCTGGCGCGGTGTGCCGTCCGGGCTCAAGCTGGGCATTCTGGTGACCGGCATGCTGCAGTTCGGGGTAACCTATCTCTGTCTTTACCGTTCGTTCAGCTACCTGACGGTTCCGGAAGTCCTGCTGTTCACCATTTTCACGCCCCTGTACGTGACCCTGATCGATGACGCCCTGTTCCGCCGTTTCTCACCGGTGGCCCTGCTGGCGGCGGCCATTGCCACCCTTGGAGCGGGGGTCATCCGGTATGACGGCGTGAGCCAGGACTTTGTCACCGGCTTCCTGTTGCTGCAGGTGGCCAACTTCACCTTTGCCTCCGGCCAGGTGGGCTACAAGCACGTGATGCAGCGGTATCCGCTGGATCTGGGTTCGTTCCGGACCTTCGGCTATTTCTTCTTTGGTGCCCTGATTATTGCCCTGCCTTCGTACCTGATCTTCGGCAATCCCGAACGTTTGCCGTCCACCGGTCTGCAGTGGGGGGTGCTGGCCTGGCTCGGCTTCGCGGCCTCGGGCCTCGGACTGTTCCTGTGGAACCGGGGCGCCTGCAAGGTGGACGCGGGCACCCTGGCGATCATGAACAATACCCTGGTGCCGGCCGGTCTGCTGGTTAACCTTCTGATCTGGAACCGGGATGCCGACCTGCTCCGCCTGGCCATTGGTGGCGCGGTTATCGTGCTTTCCCTGTGGGTGAATGCCCGCTTCCATCCCCG
>JAXHVJ010000132.1:0-3527 GCA_034189235.1 Pseudomonadota bacterium | reverse complement strand
ATCCAGTTTTTTCGGGCCGGCGGCGTGAATGACCGTCGACAGGGTCAGGGCGGTAAAGCCGGCTGCCAGCGCCGCATGAATATTAAATTTCTGACTCATGGTTTCTCTTCCTTTTCTTGTTTGTTCGTTGGTTTTCGAAACATGAACCGATGGGCCGGTTTTCCGGCCTGCTTTTTCTACTTCATCAAGATAGTAGTATTGACCTCATCGGACAAATTGTCAGGTTCGAACCATCGTGCCGTGACGGTTTTGGTCTGGGTCCAGAACTGGATCGCCTGCTTGCCATTGGGCGCAAGGTCGCCCAGCTTGGAGCCCCGGGAGCCGGTGAAAATGGACGTGCCATTGCCATTCGGGTACCCCTCAACCGTGCAACCACGACCATCAAGCGCCAGGGTAGCTCCCTCCTTATCACCTTTGTCGATCAGGCCGACCACCCGTTTGAAGGCCTGGCTGCGGTTGGCATCAGGCATGATTACGCAGTGGTTCTTCGCATCCATCATGGACTGGACGCGTTTTCCGGCAGCACCCGCGCGGTTGTAAATGTGAGTACCGACGTGGGTGGAGCCAATGAAAGTCAGTGAATCGTTCCTCGCCGGGTCAGCTGTCGCTCACATTCCCCATTCCTGCCCCGTGTCCGGCGACATCACCACCCACTCCGGCTCCTCGAACTCTCCCAGCGGAGTGATCTCCACAAACGGCGCGGCGCTTCGGATGATCTCGCTGATCCTTGGGTCCTTGTTGGCCTCCATGACATCCCTGGCCTCCTTGCTGTCCCAGGATGCGATGGCAATCAGGGTGTTCGGCTCACCAATTTTCCGGTGGAGCATGGTACCCCGGGCACCCGGCGCCTGCTGGATCAGCTCGCTGGCGCGTACCCAGGCGTCAGCGTATTCCTCGGCAGTGTGGCCTTCCCGGACCCGGACTTCGAAGATATATTTCATCGCTCGCTCCTTTATTCGCCTTTGCCTGACTACCATGGTCCGAGTGAATTTGCCTCGAATCAAACCAGCCGGCCAAAGAATTGGCAGCATCCGCTTTTGGATGCCACTCTTTAAGTATGTAGCACAACACGCATTTGCCAAGCCATACAGGAGAAACACGCGATGTACAGCAAAATCCTGGTTCCGGTGGATCTGTCTCACCTCGACAAAATGCCCAAAACGCTGGAGACATCCATTGATATCGCCAAGCATTACAACTCCACCCTCTGCTACGTGACCGTCACCAACACGACGCCGGGTGCAGCCGCACACAATCCCGAAGAGCTGGCGGAAAAGCTCCAGGAGTTCGCAGAGGAGCAAGGCAAGTCCCACGGCATCAAGACCCAGTCAAAAGTGATTGAGACGCCGGACACAGCGGTGGAACTTGATGACAGGCTTCTGGATGTAATCAAGGAAACAGGCGCAGATCTTGTGGTAATGGCGTCCCACCCGCCTGGCATCGGAGACCGGCTACATATTCTGCATTCCAACGCCGCCAGGCTGGTAAAGTACAGTGATGTGTCGATCTTCGTTGTTCGCTAAGCACGGGAGATCAGCTCGCTAAACTCCGTTTTTGCCAGCACCGGATGTGCCTGACCCGCTCCTCACCCCGGGCAGGCGCATTCGCTGCTCAGCCACGGGGACCCGATCAACAGCAACAGCCGGGACAGAAGCCGGTATTCGCCGGGCAAAGAGACTTTCGGTTATGATCAAGTGTAATTTGACGCCCCCGGCAGGAGTTGTATGTCCTCACCCGTCGTATTTGCCGTTTTTGCGGTCATCCTGATTTCGGTCTCGGTGTTCTACCTGTTTTTCTTCCGGAACTGGCGCCGCAAACGGGAGCTCAGCCAGCCCTTTCCTGAGCAGTGGCGGCCGGTGCTTGAGCAGCAGGTACCCTTCTACCGCCGATTGCCGGAACAACAAAAAGAGACCCTGGAACGGTTTGTTCAGCTTTTCCTTGCGGAGAAGGACTTCTACGGCTGCGGCGGCTTTGAAGTGGACGAACGTGTCCGGCTGACGATTGCCGGCCACGCCTGCCTTCTGCTGCTTGGCCGCTCCTTCTCCCACTACGACGATATCCGCAGCATCCTGGTGTACCCGGATGTCTACCGCGTACAGCACGCCTGGGAACATGGCATGATCGTTCACGAGGACGAGGAAGTGCGGGCGGGAGAGGCCTCAGGCCATGGCCAGGTGGTGCTGGCCTGGAGCGAGTGCGAGCACGCGGCGAACGATTCCCACAGCCCGCACAACGTGATCCTCCATGAGTTCGCCCACCAGCTGGATTACCTGGATGGCTCCGCCGATGGCGCGCCTCCGCTCAGCGGTGAGCAGGCAAGCCACTGGCAACACACTATGACGAAAGCCTACGAACACCTGCAAAACACCATCGAGCACCACCACAAGCCCTGGCTCGATCCGTATGGTGCCACCCAGCCGGCGGAGTTCTTCGCAGTACTGACCGAAGCCTTCTTCCAGCAGCCGGCGCACTTGCGACACAAGCAGCCAAAAGTGTTCAATGCCCTCAGGGACTACTACCGGTTCGACCCGCTCAACCCAGGCTAATGACTGACCCCGAAATACTTCAACACGAGCACCATCACCAGATAACAGACCGCAGTGATACCGATCGAAATAATCAGGCCCAGGTAGAAATTCATCCCTTTTGCTATCAACAGCGGTAAGGCAATAAACAGCGCCAGGGATGGCAGGACCAGCCAGAAGATACTGGAGGCCAACTCGCTGATCTTCTGCACATCTCCGGTATCCACATACAGCCAGATCATGGCGAGGACGGAGGTCAGTGGCACCGAAGCGAGGATGGCCCCGATCACGGAGCTGCGCTTGGCGATTTCAGAAATGAGAACAACCAGGACGGCAGTCACAGCCACTTTGGTGATGTAGTAAATCAACTTTATCCGTCTCCTTTGACACCCAGCCGGTCCAGATAAACGTGGAATTCCTGCTCACTGATGTTCACATACTCCAGCACCCGGCCGTAGAGCATTACCGTAGGCACGTTGCGGCCGTTCAGTTCCCGCCGGGTTTCATTCAGAACATACAGGATGATCCGCTCGGTGCGGGTCAGACCATCTCGCACATCCGGAATGGTTTCCAGCAGGGTATCCAGATTATCCGCTTTCATGGGTTTCTCTAACACTCATCAAGCATGGCGTTGCAGACCGGCGCTAGTGCGCACTGGATTTTAAAAGCAGACTAATGACGAGCACCCCCGCCACAATCAGCATTACCCCGATTAAAGCAGGCAGATCAAGCCGCTAAGCGCCAGCCAATCAGCGCCGCCAGCAGAATGACCGGACCGGCCCATACAGCATAGGCAATGCCAACCGGAATTGCCTTGAGCGTGAGTGCCAGAAATAAGTGTCAATCGGAGTGATGCACTACACTATATGGGATGGGGCTTGAAAACGACTGAGCGTGGTTTATGAACAGAAACGACCATATAAAAAATGTTGTAACTAGTGCCCATCCAGAAACTAATAACCGGCTGATTTTCGGTTAAAAATTCTGAGAATAGATAAAAAA
>JAXHVJ010000131.1:0-3551 GCA_034189235.1 Pseudomonadota bacterium | reverse complement strand
GATCTGGCGGCACCGGGCGGTGATGCCAGCCGGGACGGCAATGCCGATGGCCGGGGTGACCTGGTCAGCAGCACCAGTGCTGCCGTGATTGACGGTACCCTCACGGCTACCTATGCCGGCCTACAAGGCACTTCCATGGCTGCGCCGCATGTTTCTGGTGTTCTGGCATTGATGAAAAGTCAGAATAAATTGCTCAAATATGAAGATGTCAATGAAGCACTTCAGCTTGGTAAGCTCACCGTTTCCAGTTGCGATAATCCCTGCAGAAATGACGAACTTGGCTGGGGACTAATGGATGCCGCCAAGTCCGTGTTGGCGGCTTCGGATGCATCGGTGACGGACTTGCTGACGGCGTCTCCCGCCATTGTTACTCTTTCGACCGAAGGTACATCTTCAGTAACCGTGTCGCTGGAGGTTTATGGGGATTCGCCTTCAGATGTCGTTATCAAAGCGGTGGAGTTGGAAGCGGCCGCAGCGTGGCTCGGCGTGACTGCACCTGAACCCGGTAGCTCTGGCAAGAGTTTCTCGATAGATCTGGATTTGAATTTGAATGCCGAAGCATTGGAAGAAGGCGTGTCCGAGCGAACTGTCTTACTCGTTACTTATCAGGGTGATGTTGAAGAGCGAACGCTCGAAATCCCGGTCATCGGTCAGCAACTGGCCGATCAAACCCTCCGTAATGCAGGCCGCCACTTTGTCCTGCTGGTCGACCCGGTGCCGGAGGGCGACATCTTTACGACTGTGTCCCAGGCAACCGTGGAGGTGGTCAATGGCCAGTACCAGTTCAGCTTCCGCCCGGACGACGGCGTCGAACCCAGATACCTCTCCGAAGTCCCGCCCGGAACCTACTTCCTGGTGGCCGGCTCGGACCTCGATAACGACGGCCTGATCTGTCATGCTGGCGAGGCCTGTGCAGAGTACCCGGTCTCCGGTCTGCGGGAGCAGATCACCATTACCGCGGGCGAGGCCATCCAGGGCATCCGGATGACCACCAGCTACTCGAGGCCGACGATTTCCGCCCAGTCCCCCGATGTGCTCCCACGCCCGGGATTTGAGGGCTATCGTCTGTTCCCGACACAGCCGGATAACGAAAACACCAAGAGTATTCGCTGATCATGACGTTGTGCTCCCGTTGCTTTTCAATCATCCTCGCCGGCGCCAGCATGGTGGTTGCCGGCTGTGCAACCAGTCAGCCCCGGGTTCAGACCGATGAGGGTGCGCCCCTGGCCAGGCAGATCAGCCAGTCATCCCACTGTGGCCTGACGGCACCAGGCCATCTGCTTCTGAAGAGCGAGACCGATGTCGGGCGTCTGGAAGGGCTGCAGGGCCGGACCTTGCCCCTGGCGCCGCTGAGGGCCGTTGATTTTGAACGGGAGCAGGTGGTGCTTGCGGCCCTGGGCCAGAAACCCACGGGCGGCTACAGTGTCACCCTGGTGTCCTCGGCTATCGAGGATGACACCCTGGAGCTCTCCGTCCGCATCCGGGAACCGCAACCGGGCGTGGTGGTCACCCAGGCGCTGACCACTCCCTGTGCCGCCATTGCAGTCACTGCCCGCGGCTGGAGTGACATCCGCATCACGCCCGGGCAAGACAACCGTTGATCTTTGCCGTTGAATCCCTAAGCTATGGCTCAGCTTTTCTGACCAATTGCGGAGTCACTTCCTGACCATGAGCCAGCAACAGTACAACGCCGACGCCATTGAAGTCCTGAGCGGTCTGGATCCGGTGCGCAAGCGCCCCGGAATGTACACGGATACCTCGCGCCCGAATCACCTGGCCCAGGAAGTGATCGATAACAGTGTCGACGAGGCTCTTGCCGGCCACGCCAGCCGCATCGATGTCATCCTGCATAGCGACGGTTCCCTCAGCGTCGAGGACGACGGTCGCGGCATGCCGGTGGATACCCATAAAGAAGAGGGGCTCTCAGGCGTCGAGCTGATCCTGACGCGGCTGCACGCCGGCGGCAAGTTCTCCCAGGGCAACTACAACTTCTCCGGCGGTCTGCACGGGGTAGGTGTCTCGGTGGTCAATGCCCTGTCCACCGAGCTGGAAGTGACCATCAAACGTGACGGCCAGTTGCACCGGATGACTTTCGCAGACGGCGAGAAAGTCACCGAGCTGGAGGTGATCGACACTGTTGGTAAGCGCAATACCGGCACCCGGCTGCGCTTCAAGCCCGATCCGAAGTACTTTGACAGCCCCGACTTCTCCATCAGTCGCCTGCGCCACAACCTCCGCGCCAAGGCAGTTCTGTGCCCGGGCCTGATCGTCACCTTCCTGCAGGAAAAGACCGGCGAGAAGGATGAATGGTTCTACGAGGATGGCCTGAGGGATTACCTGCGCACCGCGCTGGCGGACATCGAGGCCGTTCCCCTGGAGCCGTTCACCGGCAACTTCTCCGGTAACAAGGAGGCCGTGGACTGGGCTATCCAGTGGTTGCCAGAGGGCGGCGAGGCAGTCATGGAAAGTTATGTGAACCTGATCCCGACGGCCCAGGGCGGCACCCACGTTAACGGATTCCGGACCGGGCTGCTGGAAGCCATGCGGGAGTTCTGCGAGTTCCGCAATCTGCTTCCGCGGGGCGTGAAACTGTCGCCGGACGATATCTGGGAGCGGGTGGCTTACGTACTTTCGTTCAAGATGCAGGAGCCCCAGTTCTCCGGGCAGACCAAGGAGCGCCTGTCTTCCCGGGAGGCCGCTGCCTTTATCTCCGGGGTGGTGAAGGATGCCTTCAGTCTGTGGCTGAACCAGCATACCGATGTGGCCGAAGCCCTGGCTGAATTGTTCATCAACAACGCCCAGCGCCGCTTGCGGGCAAGCAAGAAGGTGACCCGCAAGAAGGTGACGTCGGGCCCGGCGCTGCCCGGCAAGCTTGCCGACTGCTCCGGTGGCGATACCACCCGTTCCGAGCTGTTCCTGGTGGAGGGAGACTCCGCCGGCGGTTCCGCCAAGCAGGCGCGGGACCGGGAGTTCCAGGCAGTGATGCCCCTGCGGGGCAAGATCCTCAATACCTGGGAAGTGGATTCCGGTGAGATCCTGGCCTCCCAGGAAGTCCATGACATCGCTGTTGCCATCGGTGTGGATCCGGGTTCCGACGACCTCTCCGGTCTGCGCTATAACAAGGTATGTATCCTGGCCGATGCGGACTCCGATGGCCTGCACATCGCCACCTTGCTGTGTGCCCTGTTTGTGAAGCACTTCCGGCCCCTCGTTGCCGCCGGGCACGTCTTCGTTGCCATGCCGCCGTTGTATCGTGTCGATCTGGGTAAGGAAACTTTCTATGCCCTGGATGAGCACGAGAAGCAGGGCATCATAGATCGCCTGGCGGCTGAGAAGCGCAAGGGCAGGATCCAGGTCACCCGGTTCAAGGGCCTTGGCGAGATGAACCCGCTGCAGCTACGTGAGACCACCATGGCCCCGGACACCCGCAGGCTGGTCATGCTGACGCTGGAGGAGGGGGATCAGACCGATGAACGGATGGACATGCTGCTTGGCAAGAAGCGGGCTTCGGACCGCCGTGCGTGGCTGGAAACCTACGGCAATATGGCCGA
>JAXHVJ010000130.1:0-3647 GCA_034189235.1 Pseudomonadota bacterium | reverse complement strand
TGCGACATGATCGGAGTGAACAAGGCCGGTGGCACCGTGGATATGGGCATGCTCGAGCATGCCATCCGGGAGGATCTGAACGCCCGTGCCCCGCGTGCCATGTGTGTCATGCGCCCGCTCAAGGTCACGCTCACCAACTACCCGGCGGACAAGACTGAAACCCTGACCCTGCCGGTTCACCCGCAGAACCCGGATATGGGCGAACGGGAGGTTACCTGGAGTCAGGTGCTGTATATCGACCGGGAAGACTTCGCCGAGGAGCCGCCACGCAAGTGGAAACGGCTGGCACCGGATCAGGCGGTGCGCCTGCGCGGCGGCTACGTCATGACCTGCCGGGAAATCATCCGCGATGACAGTGGTGAGATCGTTGAACTCAAGTGCGAGTACGACCCGGATACCCTGGGTGTGAATCCGGAAGGCTACAAGCCCAACGGCGTGGTCCATTGGGTGTCCGCCTCGGACAGTGTCGAAGCGGGCATCAATGTCTATGACCGTCTGTTCAATCACGAGTCTCCGGACAGCGACAAGGATGGTGATTTCATTGACCACCTGAATCCGGAATCCCTGGTGGTTCTGAAAGGCGCCCGGGTCGAGAAGGGGCTGGCGGACCCACGCACGGACCTGCCGTATCAGTTCGAGCGTGAGGGCTACTTCTTCTGTGATCAGGAACAGACCTCCGCCTCCGGCCGCCCGGTATTCAACCGCACCGTCACCCTGCGGGATTCCTGGGGTAAGGGGGGCAAGTGATCCGAATCTACAACACGCTCACCCGGCAAAAAGAAGAGTTCCGGCCCATCGAACCGGGCAAGGTGCGCATGTATGTCTGCGGCATGACCGTGTATGACTACTGCCACCTGGGCCACGCCCGGGTGCTGGTGGCTTTCGATGTGATCACCCGCTACCTGCGCCACCGGGGCTATGACGTCCACTACGTTCGCAACATCACCGATATTGATGACAAGATTCTGCGCCGGGCCGATGACAATGGCGAGGTCTATTCGGACCTGACCGGGCGTATGATCCGTGCCATGCACGAGGACGAGGCCAAACTCGGCGTACTGTCTCCGGATGAGGAGCCCCGGGCCACTGCCTATATTGACGAGATCATCGCCATGATCCGCAAGCTGGTCTCCAGTGGCCATGCCTACGCGGCAGAGAATGGCGACGTCTACTTTGCGGTGGAGTCCTTCCCGGACTACGGCAAGCTGAGCAAGAAAAAACTGGAAGACCTGGTGGCTGGCGCCCGGGTGGATGTCCGGGAAGCCAAGCGCAGCCCCGCCGACTTTGCGCTCTGGAAAGCGGCCAGGCCTGGCGAGGTCAGCTGGCCGTCACCCTGGGGTGATGGTCGTCCGGGCTGGCATATCGAATGTTCTGCCATGTCGACCCAGTGCCTGGGTGATACTTTTGACATCCACGGTGGCGGGCCGGACCTTCTGTTTCCGCATCATGAAAACGAAATCGCCCAGTCGGAGTGCGCTACCGGGCACAAGTTCGTTCATACTTGGATGCACGTTGGCGCCATTCGCGTAAACAAGGAGAAGATGTCCAAATCCCTGGGGAACTTCTTCACAATCCGCGAGATTCTGGATAAATATCCGGCCGAAGTCGTGCGTTACTTCCTGGTATCAAGCCACTACCGAAGTCAGGTGGACTACTCGGAAGACAACCTGGCCGAGGCAGGGCGAACACTGACCAAGCTGTACCACGCTCTGCGCGACATTGTCCCGGCGAAGGAAGCAGATGTGCCCGAGACCGGGCATGACCGCCGATTCGTTGAAGTGATGGATGATGACTTCAACACCGCCGGCGCGATTGCCGTATTGCACGGTGTGGCCAACGAGATCAATCAGCACCGTCGTGATGGTAACGAGGAAGAGGCAAAGAAAAGCGCTGCCGTCCTCGTTCGCCTTGGTGCTGTCCTTGGTCTGCTGCAGCAGGACCCGGAAGCCTTTTTCCAGGCCGATACCGGTGGCGAGCTGAGCGCCGGGGAAATCGAGGGGCTGATTCAGGCCAGGGCCGAGGCCCGTAAGGCAAAGAACTTTGCCGAGGCTGACCGGATTCGCGACGAACTCGCGGAGAAGGGCATTATTCTGGATGATTCCAGGAAAGGCACGACCTGGCGCCGCGCTTAAACAGGGATCCAGGCTCCGACTATAAATGTGAGTCGGGAAATCAAACGCATTGAGGCAGACAACGATGACAGAACGCGTACAAATTGGCGGCATTCAGGTCGCGAAGAATCTGTATGATTTCGTAAACAACGAAGCGATTCCGGGTACCGGTATCGATCCTGACAAATTCTGGGCAGAGTTCGACAAGATCGTGAACGAACTGGCCCCGCGCAATCGCGAACTGCTGGCAAAGCGTGACGCTATCCAGGAGAAAATGGACAGCTGGAATCGTGACCACAAGGGTCAGAAGCTGGACATGGCCGAATACAAGGCTTTCCTGAAAGACATCGGCTACCTCGAGGAAGAACCGGCGGATTTCAAAATCTCCACTTCCAACGTTGACCCGGAAGTGGCCACCATGGCCGGCCCGCAGCTGGTGGTTCCGATCATGAATGCCCGTTTCGCCCTGAACGCGGCGAACGCCCGCTGGGGCAGCCTGTACGATGCCCTGTACGGCACCGATGCCATCTCCGAAGAAGGCGGTGCCGACAAGGGTCCGGGCTACAATCCGGTTCGTGGTGCCCGGGTTATCGAGTGGGCCCGCAACCTGCTGGACAGCTCCGCGCCGCTGGCTTCCGGCAGCCACAAGGACGCCGCAAAATATTCCGTTGAGGGCGGCAAGCTGGTCGTCAAACTGCAGAACGGCGAGACCACCGGCCTGAAAGACGAGTCCGGTTTCGTGGGCTACACCGGCGCTGCCGACGCCCCGGCCGGCGTGCTGCTGGTCAAGAACGGCATGCATTTCGAGATCCAGATCGATGCCAGCCATCCGATCGGCAAGGACGACGGTGCGAACGTGAAGGATGTCCTGATGGAGTCCGCGCTGACCACCATCATGGACTGCGAAGACTCTGTTGCCGCCGTGGATGCTGATGACAAGGCCCTGGCGTACCGCAACTGGCTTGGCCTGATGAAGGGTGACCTCGAGGAAACCTTCGAGAAGGGTGGCAAGCAGATGACCCGCAAGATGAACGCGGACCGCACCTACACCGCCGCTGATGGCAGCGAGCTGGCGCTGAAGGGTCGCAGCCTGATGTTCGTTCGTAACGTCGGCCACCTGATGACCAACCCGGCCATCCTGCTGAGTGACGGTAACGAGATCCCCGAGGGTCTGATGGATGGCCTGATCACCTCGCTGATCGCTATCCACGATCTCAAGGGCAATAGCAAGTTCCGGAACAGCACCAAGGGTTCTGTGTACATCGTCAAGCCCAAACAGCACGGCCCGGAAGAAGTGGCGTTTACCAACGAATTCTTCGGCCGGGTCGAGGATGCTCTTGGTCTGCCACGCTTTACCCTGAAGGTCGGCATCATGGACGAAGAGCGTCGTACCACCGTCAACCTGAAGGCCTGTATCCACGCGGCCAAAGAGCGTGCGGTGTTCATCAACACCGGCTTCCTGGATCGTACCGGTGACGAGATCCACACCTCCATGGAGCTGGGTCCGTTCATCCGCAAGGGCCCGATGAAGCAGGC
>JAXHVJ010000013.1:0-46619 GCA_034189235.1 Pseudomonadota bacterium | reverse complement strand
CCCATGTGACAAGGCGTGCCTCGCACGCCGCAGGACGCAGGAGCGCAGCGACGGCGGGCCCGAAGGGCCGAAGGCCGACAGGCCTGAGCAATGTAGGTCATCGTCAGGCTCCTAATACAAAACCCCGGTACCGCAAGGTGCCGGGGTTTTTTTAGTTTGCCGCATAATACACACCCGAAATCAACCGGGAGGACAGCAGCCCATCACCCCCGCTTCTGCTTCAACAGTTTGTTCACCATCGCCCTCAACGCAGCAGGCTTAACCGGCTTGTAAAGAATCTGGTAGCCCCTCTTGATCGCATCCTCACGCACTTCAGGCGCCATATAGCCGGTGATGAGTATTCCGGGAACATCTTCGCTGATCGTCGTTCTGAGGCTGTCCATGGCGTCCAGGCCATTCCGGTTATCATCCAACTGGTAATCGGCAAGTATGATGTCCGGCTGGTGGCCTTCGAGCTTCTCCAGAGCATCCTCAAGGCTTTCCGCTGAGGTTACGTCACACTGCCAGTTGCCCAAAAGGGCTGCCATGCCCTGCAGGATTGCCGGATCATTGTCGATACACAGTACCTGTAGCCCCCCCAGGCTTGAAACCCGCCTTGGGCTGGCAGCCTTGGTGCTTGCTTCGGTCTGCTCAGGAGCGGCCGAAGGCACCGTGATGCCGAACACACTACCTCGCCCCTGGACTGAATGGACGCTCACCGGGTGGTTCAGCATGCCACTGATCCGGTCGACAATCGCCAGTCCCAGGCCAAGGCCCTTCTTGTCCCGGCCGGGCTGGAAGCGGCGGAATTCCTCAAAGATATGGGCCAGCTGGTCTTCCGGAATGCCGGGGCCGGTGTCCCACACTTCGATCCGGATATAGCCGTTCAGGCGCCGGCATCCCATGAGTATCTTTCCGCTTGGTGTATAGCGGATAGCATTTGACAGGAAATTCTGGACCACCCGGCGCAGCAGTTTTGCATCGGATCTGACCCAGGCGGTACTGGGCACCACGTGCAGTTCCAGACCCTGTTCCTTGGCGATGGCAGTGAAGTCGGTTGCCAGGTGCCGTAACAGCTCATTAACCGGGAAAACACCGATATCCGGCTCCAGCGCCCCGGCATCCAGTTTTGAGATATCCAGCAGGGTGCTGATAATTTCTTCCGCAGCACCCAGAGAACTGTCGATATGTTCTACCAGTTCCCTGGTTTCGTCCTCATTGGCCTTGCCGGCAACAGCGGAGGTAAACAGTCGGGCGGCATTCAGTGGTTGCAGGAGGTCATGGCTGGCTGAGGCCAGAAACCGGGTCTTGCTCTGGTTGGCTTGCTCGGCCACGGATTTGGCTTTGAGCATCTGCTCGTTGATGACCTGCAGCTCCTGGGTACGTTCCTTGACCCGTTGTTCCAGGTATATATTGGTCTCTTTCAGCGCCTGTTCGGTTCGGCGCATTGCCGTGATGTCCTGGAACGTGGTCACGTAGCCGCCACCGGGCATGGGGCTTCCGTCGATCCGGAGCACCGTGCCATCGGGGCGTTGGCGTTCGTAGGACATCGGCTTGCCCTCGCGCATGCTGTTGCGGCGGTCGGCGATTATCTCATCGATGCGTCGGGCGGAATGATTGGCGTTGGTGAGGTTGTAACGCATCAGGTCTTCCAGCGGCCGGCCAACCCGAACGAAGCCCTTTGGGTAATTGAACAGCTCAAGGTAACGGTGGTTCCAGACCACCAGTTGCTGCTGGTGATTCACCACCGAGACCCCGAGGCTTATGTTCTCGATGGCCGATTGCAGCAGCTCCCGGCTGAACGTCATCGCCTGGGACGCTTCATCGACAATGCTGACCACATCCTCGATCTGCATGTCCCGGCCGGTGAGGGTGGACTCCAGTACCACGCGGGCGGTGGAAGCGCCGATCACCGATGCCAGTTGCCGCTCGATGTATTTCATCAGGTGCGTGGATGCGGGACGGTGAGGGTGCAGGCGGATGGCGTTACGCCGTTCGTAGTTCCTGAAAATGGTCTCGGAGCGATCCTCGCCCATGAAGCGGTCGGTCAGTGCCTGCAGGTCCGAGATCAGAATCTCGCCCTGCCAGCTCTGATGGTGAGCGGTCTCGGCCTTGGGGTGGGGGTCATGGAAAAACGATGCAATCTGGATCTTCTCGCGCACCCGTTGACCGGTCAGCATGGACAGGACGATATAGGTTAGGGTGTTGATCCCGAGACTCCAGATGATGCCATGGCTGGTCTGGTCAAGGTCGGAGCCAAACAGGGCCGTGGGTCGGGTCCAGCCCAGGCCCCAGAGACCCTGGTTGATCAGGCTGTCCGCGATCCAGCCGGTGGAGGCCAGTGCCGGCAGCAACAGGGTGTAGCACCACATCAGGAAGCCCAGGACCAGGCCCCACACGGCGCCCATGTAATTGCCCTGGCGCCAGATGATGCCACCCACGAGTGCTGGCCCGAACTGGGCGGCTGCGGCGAAGGACAGCAAGCCAAAGGCGGTCAGGCTATAGTCCTCGCCGGCCATCCGGTAAAAGCCGTAAGCGGTCAGCAGAACCACGAAGATAGCAACACGACGAATGCTGAGCAGCAGGTAGCTGAGGTCCGTGCGCCGGTTCATCCCGGGGTGGAAGAACTTTAGCAGTGCCGGCATGATAATCTCGTTGCTGACCATGGTAGCGATGGCGACAGAACAGACAATGACCATGGCTGCGGCGGCGGAACCACCGCCGAGGAATACCAGTATTGCCAGCCACTCTTCGCCGGCAAAAACAGGCAATTGGAGGACCAGGATGTCCGGATTGTCCATGACGGGGTCTGGTGACAGCAGGCCGGCGGCGGTGATGGGCAGGACGAATGCACTGGCGACGACCAGGTAGATCGGCATCGCCCAGCGTGCCACCTCAAAGTCCCGGTGGTCAGTGTTTTCCACCACCATGACGTGGAATTGCCGGGGCAGGCAGATGATCGCGAGCATGGCCACCAGGGTCTGGGTAATGAAGGCCGGCGGCTCCAGGCTGTCCGTGGTCAGTGCCCCGGTGAGATCCGCCGCCCGGACCTGGCCGAACAGGTCGCCGAACCCATTGTACAGGCCAAATCCTACAAACAGTCCGACGGCTACAAAGGCGACCAGTTTGATCAGGGATTCAAAGGCGATCGCCTGGATCATGCCCCGGTGATGCTCGGTGGATTCCAGGTGACGCGTCCCGAACAGTACGGTGAACACCGCCAGGGCCAGGGTTATGTACCAGGCCGAATCGTTCCAGGCGGCGGAGCTGAGCTCATGGTACCCGGTGCCGCTCTCGGACAGGACATTGAAGCCCATGGCAATCGCTTTCAGTTGCAGGGCGATGTAGGGCACGCTGCCGATGAGCGAAAAGGTGGCGATCATGGCCGCCAGGAGCTGTGATTTGCCGTACCGGGAGGCAATGAAGTCGGCGATCGATGTACTGTTGTTGCGTTTACTGATGTAAATGATACGCCGGAGCAGGGGGGCTCCGAAGATGAACACCAATAAGGGGCCGAGATAGATGGGCAGGAACCCCAGGCCCTCCTGAGTGGCGCGGCCGACGGCTCCGTAGAACGTCCAGGAAGTAAAGTAGACCGCGAGGGAGAGGGCGTAGATGTGGGTTCGCGCCAGACGTTTCCGGTACAGTCCAGGGTGTTTGTCACCGGCCCAGGCGATGACAAACAGGATGGAAATGTAGGTGATCGAGATTAATATCAGCAGCCAGGCGCTAATCATGAAACGCTCTTCTCGTTAAATCAGCTCGGAATCTCCGTTTTAACTCTCCGGTCAGCCGGCACAGACGGTCTGAAACAGCGGGTCACCGGATTCGAGGACTTTCATATTATCCACCCGGGGCTTTCCGTCGGAACCCAGAGGAACCAGCTCACGGCTCTCGCAGTTGATGATATGCACCCGATGGGACACCACATCGGTCATCTTTTGCTCGAAACGGTACAGGGTAAAGCGCACGATGTCCGGATTGTCGGTATCGCGACTGATGCTCTCCACATCCACGGTAGAAAATGCGGTGACGTAGGGGAAGAGGAAAGTCCACGGGCGCCAGAGTAAACCGTCACTTTCGGTGCCGACGATCACGGCTTCTTCGGGCAGCAGGGTCTGCTTGTGGTCGTACCAGGTGTATTCGCCATAGATCAGATAACCGAGCATGCCGGCGCCGGCAAACACCGGAATGAGCCAGCGGGGGGCCTTGTTGCGGGTAATGGCGCGGATACCCAGGGCGATACCGGCAGCGCCGAGGCCGCAAAAGACAGTGGCGATAAAGGTCCAGAACATAAATCTACTTCCTCAAAAAAGAACGGGCTCCCTCGATGAGGAAGCCCGTCCGGTATCAACCTGTCAATTCATCGAATGAATCAGGTTGAGTTGTTGCTTAGTGGTCTTGAGCCTGACCGGCACCACGCGGGTAACGGACGCTTTCAACCAGCTCCTGAATCTCAACGGGCGGTTCTTCAGTTGCGTTGGATACAACGAAGGCTACCGCAAAGTTGACGATTGCACCAATTGCACCGATGGACAGCGGGGAGATGCCCAGTACCCAGTTCTCAGGGGTATCCGGCAGGTTGTTGGTGCCCGGGATGAACAGCCAGCCCTTGTACACGAAGATGTATGCCAGGGTGAAGGCCAGACCGGACAGCATACCGGCGATGGCGCCAGTGTTGTTTACACGCTTGGAGAAGATACCCATCATCAGCGCCGGGAACAGGGAGGCTGCGGCGATACCGAACGCCAGAGCTACTACCTGTGCCGCGAAGCCCGGAGGATTGATACCCAGCCAGGTAGCAATCACGATTGCTACAGCCATGGAGATACGGGCTGCCCGCAGTTCACCTTTCTCGGAGATGTTCGGATTGATGGAGCCCTTGATCAGGTCATGACTGACCGCTGAGGAGATGGCCAGCAACAGGCCGGCTGCAGTGGACAGTGCTGCTGCCAGACCGCCCGCTGCTATCAGGCCAATAACCCAGCTTGGCAGGTTGGCAATTTCCGGGTTGGCCAGAACCAGGATGTCATTGTTGACGACCAGCTCGTTGCCGTTCCAGCCACGCTCCTGGGCGGTAGTGGATGCGAACTGCTCGTTCTTGTCGTTGTAGACCTGGATGCGGCCATCGTTGTTCTTGTCTTCAAACCTGATCAGACCGGTTTCTTCCCAGGTCTGGATCCAGCCAGGACGAGCTTCGTACTCGATCGGCTGGGCCGCAGTGCCTTCAGGATAGATGGTGGTCATCAGGTTCAGGCGAGCCATGGAGGCAACGGCCGGAGCGGTCAGGTACAGCAGGGCGATGAACACCAGGGCCCAGCCAGCGGACCAGCGGGCGTCAGCCACCTTGGGTACGGTGAAGAACCGGATGATCACGTGCGGCAGACCGGCGGTACCGACCATCAGGGACAGGGTGAACAGAACCATGTTCAGCTTGTTGTCGATGTCGGCCGTGTAGGAGTTGAAGCCGAGGTCGGTGATGACCTGATTCAGTTTCTCCAGAATTGGCAGGCCGGAGTCAGCGTGGGTTGAGAACAGACCCAGCGGCGGAATCGGGTTGCCGGTCAGCTGCAGGGAAATGAACACCGCCGGGATGGTGTAGGCGATGATCAGTACGCAGTACTGGGCAACCTGGGTGTAGGTGATGCCCTTCATGCCGCCAAGTACGGCATAGATGAACACCACCACCGCAGCAATGATCAGGCCCGTGGTGGAATCCACTTCCAGGAACCGGGAGAAGGCCACGCCGGCACCCGCCATCTGGCCGATAACGTAGGTCACCGATGCCACGATCAGGCAGATGACCGCCACCAGCCGGGCATTCTTGCTGTAGAAGCGGTCACCAATGAACTCGGGGACGGTAAACTTGCCGAACTTCCGCAGGTACGGAGCCAGCAGCATCGCCAGCAGCACGTAGCCACCGGTCCAGCCCATCAGGTAGGTGGAGTTGGAATAACCCCCGGCGGCGATCAGCCCCGCCATGGAAATGAAGGATGCCGCGGACATCCAGTCGGCACCAATCGCCATACCGTTGGTAATCGGGTGAACGCCGCCGCCGGCAACATAGAAGTCCTTGGTGCTACCGGCTTTCGCCCAGATAGCAATCAGGATATAGAGGAGGAATGAGCCCCCTACGAAAATGATGTTGATTGCAAATTGGCTCATTCGTCCTTACTCCTCGTGTACGCCGAATTTTTCATCGATCTTGTTCATGCGCCACGCGTAGTGGAAGATCAGAGCGATGAAGGCAAGGATGGAGCCTTGCTGGGCGAACCAGAAGCCCAGATCGGTCCCGCCAACGGTAATACCCGCCAGCATCGGACGAAGCAGGATGGCGCAGCCATAGGATACCAGGGCCCAGACAATCAGGCTCCCGAATATCAGGCGGAGGTTCGCCTTCCAGTAGTTTTCAGCGTCGTAGCTATGACCTGACATAGGATTCACTCCCGCGTTGTTGTTGTGGAGGTTGGATGGATTTTTGGTGAGGTATTTCGGATAGAGAATTTATTATTCATATAAGTACTTCTCCGACTGTTGTCCCTGATGACTTTACCGGTCAACCAACATATAGATATTGGCAAAAGGTCTAATTCTCAGTAATTTGCCTTGGGATTGGTCGATTTTGTGAAGCGGTTTTGCCCTTCCGGGGAGCCGCTGATCAAAAATGGTGCATGTTTTGCAATCTTCGATGATATCGAAGTTTGTCATTCAATTCTTTCAGGGTTTTTACACCTTCTTTCCGGGCCTTGTTCAGCGCCACCAGGGTGAGCTCGGCAGTGGCAAGTGCATCGGCAGCCGCGTGATGGCGTTCGCTGATTTCCAGCCCGAAGAAATCCGCCCAGTTTTCCAGGCCCTTGCCACCGGTTTTTGCGTCCGGGAAAAACGCCGGAAGCAGGTCGGCCACATCGATCCACAGGTGTTGCTGAGTATAGCCGAGCTCAGCCTTGAGGGTCTTTTCCAGGAATTTCTGGTCGAAAGCGGAGTGGTAGGCCAACACCGGGTCGCCGTTCATCCACTCCAGCAGATACAGCAGGGCATCCTCGGTTTCGTGGCCCTGGGTCAGGGCTTCCGGCCCGATGCCATGGATCAGCACCGTTGCACTGATATCCAGTTCAGGGCGCCTGAGAATGAGGTCGAACTGGTCATCGAGGTGGATCACACCGCCGCTGATAGCCACCGCCCCGATAGCAATCACCTCGTCCCTGGCGGCGTTAAGACCGGTAGTTTCGAGGTCGAGTACAATCAGCCTGCTGTCGGATAACAGCTGGTCGCCTGCACTTTTGGGTGCAGGAAGATTATCCGGGTCGTGCTCGCCGACCTGGCCGGCCCGGCGCCGTTCCAGCCATTGTTTGATGTAGTCCAGCATCCTGTCCGGCTCTCAGAGTTGATAGGTGATTTCCAGCTTCTGCTGGAGCCGCTGGGCCTGGCGGAAGGATTCGCGCAGGATCCGCCGGTCCAGCGGATTCAGGTCATCCGGATCAATATAGTTGGTCAGCTTCTCACCACGATCCAGCATTTCCTGGTGAGCGCGCATGCGGATCGCCTGGATAAGGCTGTAGGCTTCTTTCCAGGCATTGGTATCCTTGGGGTCGAAAACGCCTTTTTTTGCCAGTTCTTCCATCCGTTCCAGAGTGTTGGCGGTTTCCACGCCGTTGGCCAATGCGAACACGCGGACAGCCTCCACAAAAGGGGCCAGGCCCTGTCGTTTGAGGTCCAGGACGTGTTTCTTCTCCTCGTTGAGGTAGCGAAAGTTGCGGAACATTGTCAGCGGCGGTTTACGCTGGAAGGCGTTGCCGGCCAGCATTTTCTGGAACAGGGCATTCTTTCGGACCCTCGACAGAACCTTTTCCAGCAGCGCGTGCAACGGTTCGGTTGGGCCGAATACCGCTCTCATGTCCAGGAAGATGGATGAGTACACGAGATTCTGCGGCGTGGAGGCATCGATAAAGCGGATGAACCAGTCATCCCATTCCCGGTCGCTCAGACACAGTTTCGGGTTGCTGGCCATGATGTTGCCTTTGCACAGAGTGAAGCCGCACTCGGCCAGCTCCTTATTGACGGTCCGGGCGAAGGGCAACAGCTTCTCGCGCACCTGCGCCTCGGTCATTCCCTCCGGTGTGCGGAACAGGATGCCATTGTCCTGGTCGGTCAGCAGGGTCTGCTCCTGGCGCCCCTCGGAACCGAAGGTCAGCCAGGTGAAGGGGATGCCCGGGTCGTTCTTCTGCAGATTCAGTTCCAGTACCCGGCGTACGGTGACGTCATTGAGGGTGGTGATGATCTTGACCACCTGGCCGGAATCGGCGCCGTGGGCAAGCATGGCGTCCACCAGCCGGGACACATCGCTGCGCAGGCTCACCAGGGTGCGCAAATGAGTGGCCGTACCAATGGTGCGCGCCAGGTTGACCAGGTCCACCCGCTGCAGGGCGAACAGGTCGCGCTCGGAAACTACGCCAATCAGGCGTTGTTCATCATCGACGACACACAGGTGGGCAAAATGGTGCTCGGCCATCAGCATGGCGGCTTCGAAGGCATCCGCATGGGCTGGAAGACAGCAGGGGGCCGGTGTCATCACCTGTCGGATGGGGGTGTCGAGAGGCCCTTTTTCCTCTGCAATCATGGTGCGCAGATCCCGAAGGGTGAAAATGCCGGTGGGACGCCGGTTATCGTCAGTGATGATGATGCTGCCGACATTGTTCTCGTGCATGCGTGCCACGGCTTTGCGTACCGGCAGGTCCGGGGAGCAGACGATTGGGTTGCGCAGGGCATAGCGTTCCAGCGGGGTGTCCAGGGTATTGCTGGAACCCATGGATGCCATGGCGTTAGACTGGATTCGCTGGTTCACCTGATCCAGCAGGCTGCTGACGCCTCTCAGGCAGAAATCCCGGAACGGATCGCTCTCGGAAAACAAGGTGGTGAAGACATCCTGTTCAATACTCAGGCAGAAGGTGTCGCCATCGGCCCGATGAAGGGTGCGGGTGGGGCGTTCGCCAATGATCGCGGCCAGCGGGAAGCACTCGCCCCGGCTGATTTCAAAGGTGGTTTCAGTACGGTCTTCCTTTTCATTATGGCGTTCGCCACGGATCCGCCCCTGTTTGACCACGTAGAACCGTTTGACGACACCGTCATCCGGTGAGAGCACTTCGTCACCATCGGCAAAGAACCTGAGGGTCGCGTGCTCGGCAAAATGGGCCAGATGGGCGTCGTCCATGCTGGAGAAAGGGGCGTGCTCCCGCAGGAAGCTCATGATGGCGCGGATGTTCTGGGGGCGGTTACTGTCCTGATTCGAGGCCATGTCCGGATCTGTTCGCTCGTTATTATTGTCCGCCTGAGTGTAGTGCAGGACCGGGAATCGGGCCCTACGATTTTGGTCGCAGGCGGCAGTCTGGGTGGTTGCTTTCTTTATGGTATACCGGGGCGGTGGTAAAGTTCTGATATCAATCAATCCAGATACAAACCGATCCATGACCAGTAAAGATGAGCGCCTGGCCTTCCTGGAAGAAATGAAGGACGTCCGGCGCATCCGCAAACCGAACCGGGCGGAGGTGTCCACGCCCAGGGAGCTGACTCCGGGTCACCTGGAGCGTCAGCGCGCGGCCGTGGCAACGCCACTCAGGGACACCAATCCGCTGACCTCCGATATGGTTGAGCCATTGACAGCCCATGACGTACTGAGCTGGCAGCGACCGGGTATTCAGCACGGGGTGTTTCGCAAATTCCGGCTCGGGCAGTACCCTGTTGAGGCGCGCCTGGATCTTCATCGAATGACCGTGGAGCAGGCCCGACGGGAGGTCTACGGGTTTATTGGGGATTGCGTCCGTTACGGTCTTCGCTCTGTGATTATCCTGCATGGCAAGGGGGAGCGTAATCCCGATGGCATAGCACAGTTGAAGAGCCACCTGGCCAAATGGCTGCCCGAGCTCAATGACGTGTTGGCCTTTCATTCGGCCCGGAAGCACCACGGTGGTACCGGTGCTGTTTATGTAATGGTGAGAAAAAGCGAACGGGACAAGCAGCATAACCGCGAGCTCCATGGCAGCCGCTAACTCCTGGCACCCGGCAAACACATTCCCGCCCATCGCGGTCCCTATAAGGGTATGATGCGCTATCATCTGGCGCTGAGGGTGCCCGAGCCGCGCGAGCGTTGCCGCATCCGCGTCGGACAGGAAGTGGCCACCAGGGTCAGGCCGGCATAGGGTGTATAGACTTCAGTTTCGAGTTGTTGGAGAGTAAACAAGCGTATGAGCCGAGAGCACTGACTGGGTGAGTGGCCGTCAGATGCTATCGACCAACAGCTTGTTTCTGCAGGCTTTTGAGGTCGTTTTGGTCGGCAAAAGTCACGGATTCATATATAGTTATTATCAGGAGGTAAAGGTGCTTAGAACGCTGGCAGTGATGGTGTTGGCGGTGGTCACCCTGGCGGGCTGCCAGGATCGGGTCATCTGGAATGACAACGGCAAACTGGAGAGTTCGACCGAGGAGCGCGAAATCTGGGACAGCAATGGCCAGATGGATGCCGGCGAACGCAAGATCTGGGTCAATAAAGACGGTAAAGAAATCGTCAAGTAAAGACTTGCCCGAATTCAGAGCTGGCAGCCTCTCGGACTTAAGGCTGCCAGGTTTTATAACAGTAACGCACGCCGGGCTCCGGCCAACGGCGGGTTCTATCGGGAGAAAACGACAGATGGCTCTGAGTCCGACAATGGAAGATATGCGCCATTCACTTGGTGTAGAGGGCGACACGCCGGGCACAGCCGATGTCTGATTTCGCCCCGCCCCGGATGTTCATGAATGACCAGAGCTCTGTTCTCGCCTCCGTTCACGACTGGCTGGCAGAGGGTGAGCAGGTGTGGTTGTGCACCATCATTGAGACCTGGGGATCATCGCCGCGTCCCGCCGGTTCCTGGCTTGCCGTTTCGGAGTCGGGACGCTGGCGCGGGTCGGTTTCCGGAGGGTGCCTTGAGGAAGATCTGCTGAGGCGCGCCACGGATGATGGAAACAGCTCTCCCCGGGTGGTCGAGTATGGCATCACCGACGACGATCGCGATCACTTCCAGCTACCCTGTGGCGGGCGAATTCTCCTGCTGGTGGAGCCGCTCACGGCAGAACGATCCGCCTCCCACATTGACGAGGTCTGCCGCGCCCTTGGTGAGCGTCGGCCCATTGTCCGTGAGGTTCGGGTTGACAGCGGAAACGCTCACACAGCATCGGCGGAGCCACGGGCCCGTAACGGTGTGGTGTTCGACGGGTCGGTGGTTCGTCACACACTCCAGCCGGAATGCCGTTTGCTGCTGATTGGCGCTGGTGAGGTGGCCCGGCATGTGTTCGATTTTGCCTCAGCGACCGGTTTTGAAGTCACCCTTTGCGAGCCGCGGGACACCTTCGCGGAAGGCTGGAACTACCCTCATATCCCGGTAAGCCGGCGCTTGCCGGACGATCTGGTGGCAGAGGCATTCCAGGATCCCTGGTGCGGTATTCTCGCACTTGCCCACGACCCCCGGGTTGACGACATGGGTTTGCTGGCTGCGCTGCAGACGCCGGCGTTCTATGTCGGCGCCATGGGCTCTCGCAAAACCTCCGGGGCGCGCCGCTCGAGGCTCGCCTCCCTCGGACTGGATGAGGCAGTGCTCGCCCGGCTGAGGGCGCCAATCGGAGTCGATATTCCCAGCAAGACGCCCGCAGAAATTGCCGTTTCCATCGTGGCGGACCTGGTTGCCGCACGACATGATTTGCGGGCCGCCCGACCATCCCTATAATGGCGGCAATCGAGGGTTGATAATCGCCGGCAGGTGGAGACAGCCCTGGCACCTGGTCCGTGGAGGAACACCGTGTTTGATGTCACCCGATACGCCATTGCTGCAGAATCCATCGTCGAAGCCGGCCGATTCCTGTATCAGCGGGGCTGGTCGCCGGCCACCAGCAGCAATTACTCGGCGCGGATTGACGACGAGCACATCGCGATCACAGTTTCCGGCCGGCACAAGGGTCAGCTGGGTGCCGGGGATGTGATGGTGGTGGATCTGTCCGGGCAACCCGTTCAGAGTAACTGCCGCTCATCGGCAGAAACCCGGCTGCACACCGTGCTGTATGAACTGTTCCCGGAAGTCGGAGCGGTGCTGCACACCCATTCAGTCAAAGCCACCGTACTGAGCCGGCTGCTTGAGCCGGATCGGGCACTGGAACTCGAAGGCTATGAGCTGCAGAAGGCTTTCGCCGGCGTGCAGACCCACGAATCCGTGCTGACGGTTCCGGTGTTTGACAACACTCAGGATATCGATGCGCTCGCCCGGGATACCCGGGCCTGGTTTGCAGAGCATCCGGAGCAGCCGGGCTACCTGATCCGGGGCCACGGCCTGTACACCTGGGGCAACACCATGGCCGATTGCCTGCGCCATGCGGAAGCGTTTGAATTCCTCTTTGAATGTGAACTTGAAACCATGAGGGTCCGCCCATGACTACCCTGAGCATCTTCGATCAAAGCCAGCCAGAGCACGCCCGGACCGTGACGGAAAGCCCGCCGGAAATCCGCGAGCTGTTGGCCACCCGGGGTATTCGCTTCGAGCAGTGGCCGACCCGTGACTTGCCGGCTGACGCCACCGAGGAACAGATCCTGGAGGCCTACAGCGAGGAAGTGGCCCGGCTGAAGGAAGAATGCGGATTCCAGACCGCCGATGTGGTCAGCCTGGATCCGGATAACCCCCGGAAAGAGGCGTTCCGCCAGAAATTCCTGGATGAGCATACCCACAGTGAAGACGAGGTCCGGTTCTTCGTGCGGGGCCAGGGCCTGTTCTACCTGCATTTTGGTGACGAGGTGTACGCAATCATGTGTCAGAAGAATGACCTGATCAGCGTCCCGGACGGCACCAGGCACTGGTTCGATATGGGGCCTGAGCCGGAATTCACCTGCATCCGCGTGTTCAGCAATCCCGAAGGCTGGGTGGCCGACTTTACCGGCGAGGACATCGCCAACCGGCTGCCCAGGTACGAAGCGCTGGCGGAGGCGAGTGGATGATCCGGGTTATCCTGACCGACATTGAGGGCACCACCAGCTCCATTTCGTTCGTGCACGACGTGCTGTTTCCCTTCGCGGCCGGGCACCTGCCCGGGTTCGTGGCTGAAAATCGGGACGAGCCTGCCGTGGCTGAGCAGCTCGATGCGGTTGCCGCGAAAAGTGGCGTCGATCGGCAGGATGTCGAGGGCCTGGTCGAGGTACTCCAGCAATGGATCCGGGAAGATCGCAAGGAGACCTCCCTGAAAGCCCTACAGGGTATGGTCTGGGAGCAGGGCTACCAGCGGGGTGAGCTGAAGGGCCATATCTACCCGGACGCGGCGGATTATCTGCAGCGCTGGCATGATCGGGGGTTGCGTCTGTTCGTATATTCCTCCGGTTCGGTGAAGGCACAGAAGCTTATTTTCGGCTTTACCACCGAAGGTGATTTCACGCCGTTTTTCTCGGGGTATTTCGACACCCGCATTGGCGGCAAGAAAGAAGCCGATTCCTATCGTAATATTCTGAAAGAGCTGGGGGTCGAGCCGGAAACGGTGCTGTTCCTGTCGGATGTCGAGGCGGAACTCGAAGCGGCGGAGGCTGCTGGCATGAAGACCGCCTGGCTGGTGCGGGAGGGCGAGCTGCCTGATACCAGTCGTTTCGTCGCCCGTGATTTCTCGGAGGTGGAGACCCTGCTGCGCAAGCACTGACACCTCCGCCCGGGGCCCTGATAGGGGCCGGGCCTGAATCAGCTCGCCTGAGGGCGATTTACCTTCAGGTGGACCATCGCCACCACGAACAGCAGCAGCGTCAGCACCGTCAACAGTACCGGCCCCGGGGCCCCCTTGCTGAGCCAGGCTGACACCACCGCTTGGGTGAAGTAGAAGATCACTACGAACGACATCCAGATGTAGCCGCGGTTGTGGCCCCGGAATACCGGCACGGCAAAGGCCAGCAGGGGTATCAGTTTTACTGCCAGCATCAGGGTGATGGAAACCCCTTCAACCGGCGCGGGGAAAAACGTGGTGGCAATGAGAGTCGCCAGCACCGCCAGGTACAGCAGAATGGTCAGTCGGGCGGTCTGTTTGGCTTTTGCGTTGTGGAGCATGATTGCTTTCCGGCTTGTAGCTGGGTTGGGGTTTTACATTACAGAATGGTCAGGACATTCTCCGGTGGCCTGCCCAGGGCCGCCTTGTTGTTATGAATCACGATGGGGCGCTCGATCAGTTGCGGATGCTCCGACATCGCCTGGAGCAGTTGTTCCCGGGACAACGCCGGGTTATCGAGGCCCAGCTCCTTGTACTCGGTTTCCCTGGTTCGCATGAGCTCGCGGGGCTGGTAGCCCAGCATGTCGAGGATATTCCCGAGCTCTTCCGCTGTCGGAGGGGTTTCAAGGTAGCGTATAATTTCCGGCTCGATTCCCCGTTCGTTAAGCAGTTCAAGTGTTTGACGTGACTTGGAGCAGCGCGGGTTGTGGAAAATCCGGGTCGGTTCTGTCATCTTCTGGCCTGTTTGTCTGGATGGATACAGCGGGTTTGTCAAAGGCCCGTAGTCTAACAGGAGGAGTTGCCGTGCAGTACCCTGTGTCGGGGGGCCATACCCGGGGGTTGATGGTTGCAGCCGTGCTGATGGCGGTTTTTTTGTCAGGCTGCCAGAGAGCCGAATTTGAACGCGCGGAAGGGCCCCGACTGAACTGGGGCAGCCTGCGCGGCCAGTGGGTGCTGGTCAATTACTGGGCCGAATGGTGCAAACCCTGCCTGGAGGAAATCCCGGAACTGAACGAACTGGACAAAGCACCGGATATTGCGGTACTTGGCATCAACTTTGACGGCGTAACCGGAGCGGAGCTGGTAGAGCTGGGTGAGCGGATGGGCATCGAGTTCACCATGCTGGCGGAAGATCCCGCTTCCCGGTTTGGCTGGCAGATTCCCGTGGCCCTGCCAGCCACGTTTGTCGTTAATCCGGACGGAGAATTGCTGGAAACCCGCTTCGGCCCCCAGACAGAAGCGGATATCCGGGCGTTGATCGGCGGCTGAGCCCGCGCCCAAGACTGAACACAAGCAGGAACAGCCTCATATTATGGCGCAAACCTTCGTACACCTTCGCGTACATTCCGAATACTCCATGGTGGATGGACTGGTCCGGGTCAAACCGCTGATCAGCCGGGTCGCCGAGCTGGGTATGCCCGCAGTGGGGCTGACCGAGCAGTCCAATATGTGCTCGCTGGTGCGTTTTTACAAGGCGGCCACCAGTGCCGGTGTCAAACCGATTATCGGCGCTGACCTGTGGCTGGAAAACCCGGACGAGCCGGACAACCCGTTCCGCCTGACGCTGCTGGCACGGGACAATGACGGCTACCTGAACCTCACGGAAATCATCTCTCTCGGTTACACCGATGGCCAGCGCTTCGGCAAACCCATCATCCAGCGAAGCTGGCTGGAAGAACGGGCCAGGGGCCTGATCGCGCTTTCCGGGGCCAAGCTGGGTGACGTCGGCAAAGCACTGCTGGCGGACAAACCGGAACTGGCCCGGGAGCGGGCCGGATACTGGAAGAAGCTCTACCCGGACAGTTACTACCTGGAACTCCAGCGCACCGGGCGGGCGGGCGACGAAGACTGTCTGCACCTGAGCGTGGAGCTGGCAGCCGACTTGGGCTTGCCAGTGGCGGCCACCAATGACGTCCACTTCCTGGAAGCGGATGACTTCGAGGCCCATGAGGCCCGCGTCTGTATCGGCGAGAGCCGGACCCTGGATGATCCGCGACGGAAGCGCCGGTTCAGTGACCAGCAATACCTGCGCAGCGCCGAGGAGATGATCGAGCTGTTCTCGGACATTCCCGAGGCCATCGAGAATACGGTGGAAATTGCCCGCCGCTGCTCGGTGAAAGTGCGCATGGGCGAGTACTTCCTGCCCAACTATCCGATCCCCGATGGCATGACCATGGACGAATATTTCCGCCAAGTTTCCGAGGAAGGTCTCGAGGCGCGGCTGGAAACCATCCTTGGCAGGGATGACCCTGAATACGATGAAAAGCGGGCTGCCTACTACAAACGCCTGAACTTCGAGCTGGATATCATCACCCAGATGGGGTTCCCGGGTTACTTCCTGATCGTGATGGACTTCATCAAGTGGGCCAAGAACAACGGCGTGCCGGTAGGCCCCGGCCGGGGTTCCGGTGCCGGTTCCCTGGTGGCCTATGCTCTGCTGATCACCGATCTGGATCCGCTGGAATACGACTTGCTGTTCGAGCGTTTCCTGAACCCGGAACGGGTATCCATGCCCGACTTCGACGTCGACTTCTGCATGGAAGGCCGCGACCGGGTGATCGACTATACCGCCGAGAAGTACGGGCGTGAGGCGGTCTCCCAGATCATCACCTTCGGTACCATGGCTGCCAAGGCGGTGGTGCGGGATGTAGCGCGGGTTCAGGGCAAGTCCTACGGTCTGGCGGACAAGCTGTCCAAGCTGATTCCGTTCGAAGTGGGCATGACCCTGGAAAAAGCCATTGAGCAGGAACCCCAGCTCAAGGACTTCCTGGAACAGGATGAGGAAGCCCAGGAAATCTGGGAGATGGCCCTCAAGCTCGAGGGTGTCTGCCGGAACGCCGGCAAGCACGCCGGCGGGGTGGTGATTGCGCCCACCAAGATTACCGATTTCTCACCGCTATACTGCGATGATGAGGGCGGAAGCCTGGTAACCCAGTTTGACAAGGGGGACGTGGAAGAGGCCGGCCTGGTGAAATTCGACTTCCTGGGTTTGCGGACTCTCACCATCATCAAGTGGGCCCTGAACATGATCAACCCGCGCCGGGAAAAGCTCGGCGAGGGGGCTCTGGATATCAGCACCATCCCGCTGGACGACAAGCCGTCCTTCGAGATGCTGAAACGGGCCGAAACCACGGCCGTGTTCCAGCTGGAATCCCGCGGCATGAAGGACCTCATCCGCCGCCTGCAGCCGGATTCCCTGGAAGACATGATCGCCCTGGTGGCGTTGTTCCGCCCCGGCCCGTTGCAGTCCGGCATGGTGGATGACTTCATCGACCGGAAGCACGGCCGGCAGCCGATCTCCTACCCGCATCCGGATTATCAGTATGAGGGCCTGAAGCCGGTACTGGAGCCCACCTACGGGGTCATCCTGTACCAGGAGCAGGTCATGCAGATTGCTCAGGTGATGGCCGGCTATACCCTGGGTGGCGCGGACATGCTCCGCCGGGCCATGGGTAAGAAGAAGCCGGAAGAGATGGCCAAGCAGAAAGCCATTTTCCTGGACGGTTGTGAAAAGAACGGCATCGACAAGACCCTGGCCGAGAATATCTTCGACCTGGTTGAAAAGTTCGCCGGTTACGGCTTCAACAAGTCTCACTCGGCCGCCTACGCCCTGGTGTCCTACCAGACCCTGTGGCTGAAGGCCCATTACCCTGCCGAGTTCATGGCCGCGGTACTTACCGCCGATATGCAAAACACCGACAAGGTGGTGACGCTGGTGGAAGAATGCCGGAGCATGAAGCTGGACCTGCTGGTGCCCGATGTGAGCCGTTCCGCCTACACTTTTACCGTCAACGACGACGGCCAGATCGTCTACGGACTCGGAGCGGTCAAAGGCCTGGGTGAAGGGCCGATTGACAGTATCGTGGCTGCCGCCAAAGACGGTCCTTTCGAGGACATCTTCGACTTCTGCCGGCGGGTGGATCTCAGGAAGGTCAACAAGCGGGCCATGGAGGCGCTGATCCGCGCCGGTGCCATGGACAAACTCGGCCCCGGCCGGGCCCAGCTGATGGCGAGCATCGACAAGGCGGTGCAGCAGGCTGACCAGCAGTCCCGTAACGATGCCGCGGGCATGATGGACATGTTTGGTGAAATGCTCGAGGCCGGTGGCCAGGATGGCGATACCTACGCCGACGTGGCTCAAGTCCGTGAATGGCCGAAAAAGGAACGTCTCAAGGGTGAGAAGGATACCCTTGGCCTGTACCTGACCGGTCATCCCTTCGATGAGTACGAGACGGAGGTGCGCCGGTTTGTCCGCTCATCGATCGCCGACCTGAAACCGAACAAGGCGCCCCAGCGTGTGGCGGGACTGGTGGTTGCCCAGCGCACCATGAAAACGCGGACCGGATCGACCATGTGTTTCATTACCCTGGATGACCGGAGTGCCCGCATCGAGGCAACCCTGTTCTCGGAGACCTTCTTCGAGAACCGGGATTTGTTGCAATCGGACCAGGTTATTGTGGTAGAAGGGCAGGTCAGTCACGATGACTACTCCGGGCAGATGAAAATGCGGGTCAATTCCGTGATGGACGTGGCCACCGCCCGGCAACAGTTCAGCCGGGGGCTGAAACTGGAGCTGGTGGCGGATCAGCTGCAGAACGGTCTGCTGGACAAGCTGGATGAAACCCTGCGGCCGTTCCGTTGCGAGGGCTGCCCGGTGTGGATCGAGTATCGCAGTCCCGAGGCCCGGACCCGCATCGAGCTGGGAGAATCCTGGCGGGTGCAGCCGGACGATAACCTGTTGCTGGAACTCAGGTACCTGGTGGGCGAACAATCGGTTGAACTGATCTATGATTAAGACCAATGTCCGCTTTAGACAGCCTTTATGTACTGTTATCTTTGTCCCGAATTCTGGTTTTGGCGGCCCTCCGGGTCGTCAGGCGAATCAAAATGATGGAACATCATGAACCCTAACTACCTGGATTTTGAACAGCCGATCGCCGACCTGGAAGCCAAGATTGAAGAGCTTCGCATGGTCGGCAACGACACCGATATCAACATCACCGATGAGATCAGCCGCCTCAAGAAGAAGAGCGTCAGTCTCACGGAGAGCATTTTTTCGAACCTGCAGCCCTGGGATATTGCCCGGCTGGCCCGGCACCCGCGCCGGCCCTACACGTTCGATTACATCGAGATGATTTTCGATGATTTCGACGAGCTGCACGGGGATCGCCGTTACGCGGATGACCAGGCCATTGTTGGTGGGACCGCGCGCCTGGACGACAAACCCGTTATGGTTATCGGTCACCAGAAAGGCCGCGAGGTCAGGGACAAGGTCAGGCGCAACTTCGGCATGCCCCGTCCCGAGGGTTACCGCAAGGCCCTGCGCCTGATGGAAATGGCCGAACGATTCAAGATGCCCATTCTGACCTTCATCGACACTCCGGGTGCCTATCCCGGTATCGGTGCCGAGGAGCGGGGCCAGAGTGAGGCCATTGCGTTCAACCTCGCCGTGATGTCCCGACTGAAAACCCCGATCATCTCCACGGTCATTGGCGAAGGTGGTTCCGGTGGCGCGCTGGCAATCGGCGTCTGCGACCAGCTGAACATGCTTCAGTATTCCACCTATGCGGTAATTTCACCGGAGGGTTGTGCCTCCATCCTCTGGAAGAGCGCGGAGTATGCAGCCCAGGCTGCCGAGGCCATGGGTGTGACGGCAGACCGGCTCAAGGATCTGGGGCTGGCGGACAACGTTATTCCCGAGCCGCTCGGCGGGGCACACCGGAATCCGGAAAAGACGGCGGAATCCCTCCGCGAGACCCTGATCAAGGGCGTGACGGAACTTTCCCGGCTTCCGCTGGACGAGCTGGTGTCCCGTCGCTACGAGCGGTTGACCCGCTATGACAACGGGCGGTAAGCCCGTCCCCGATTTTTCCTGGCCGGAGGCACTGTGCGCTCCGGTCAGGTCGCTCCCCGCGCACAACAGGCTCTGGGTCGCCTTCAGCGGCGGTCTGGATTCCACCCTGCTGCTGCACTTGGCAGCCTGCTGTTTCCCCGGCAGCCCCGATCTTCGTGCTGTTCACATCAATCACCAGTTACAGGCCAATTCGGAGCGATCCGAGCAGTTCTGCCGTCGGACCTGTGAGGCTCTGGGCATTGATTTGCTTGTGCGCCGGGTGGATGTCCGGACAGAGAAGGCCGGGGGCGGCGCCGGCGGCATCGAAGCGGCAGCCCGCCACGCCCGCTATGCCGTGTTCGAGGAGGTTCTGGAGTTCGATGACCTGTTACTGATGGCCCATCACGCGGACGACCAGGCCGAGACAGTACTGTTCAGGATGCTCCGTGGCACTGGTGTCCGGGGGCTGGCGGGTATGCCTCGTGAGCGGGCATTGGGGGCAGGGCGGCTCGTGCGCCCACTGCTTGGGTTCGACCGTGCCCGGTTGTCCCAATGGGCCAATGAGGCCGGTCTGGAGTGGGTTGAGGATCCGAGTAATGTCGATGAACGCTTCGACCGGAATTTTCTCAGGCATAAAGTCCTGCCCGAACTCAAAGAGCGTTGGCCCGGCCTGAATGCCAGGCTCAGGCATACCGCCGCTGCCTGTGCCGAACAGGTAGCTCTGACCGACCGGCTGGCGGAGATCCAGTGGCGCGACTGTGCGCCCGATGGCCGGCATCCGTGCACCGAGCGACTGAACCAGGTGCCGGTCCGGGAACAGAAAAACCTGTTGCGCTGGTGGATCCGGACTTCCGGTTACGAGCTGCCGTCGAGACAGGACTGGGGGCAGGTTATCTCCGATCTGATCCATGCCCGGGAAGACGCTGAGCCGGAACTGCTCGGTGCGGGCTTTGCCATCCGTCGTTTCCGGGGGCGGTTGTATCTTGTTCCCGACCGGCCCGAACCGGAGACGGCAAGCACAGAGCTTGTGCCCGGTGAGCCACTGTGTTGGGGAGGCTGGCGAATCCGACTGCTTTCGGTCGATGGCCAGAAACAGGTACCGCCGGCAATACGGGTATCTGCCAGACAAGGGGGTGAGCGTTTCCGTCCGCTGCCGGAAGGCGCCCGAAAGCTGGTCAAGAAATGGTTACAGGAGCAGGGGATTCCACCCTGGGAGAGGCCACGTATCCCGCTGGTTTTCAGCCGGGATGGGGAGGGTGAAACCCTGATCGCAATTGGCGATTTGTGGTGTTCTGGACAATACTCGGGAGGCGCCCCTGCCGCCGGCTGGCGGCTGGTTGTGGAGCGGGATTGTGATTGAGTCAGGGGGGGCTTTCTGGTAGTCTGGCGTCCCATCTTGAGATGAATAATCTCCCCCTCTTCACCGAATCAGATAATCACGGAATCTGCATGACGCGTTATATTTTCGTCACCGGCGGTGTCGTGTCCTCCTTGGGGAAAGGTATTGCGTCTGCCTCTTTGGCAGCCATCCTCGAGGCACGCGGCCTGAAGGTCACCATTCTCAAGCTGGACCCCTACATCAACGTAGACCCCGGCACCATGAGCCCGTTCCAGCATGGTGAGGTTTTTGTCACCGAAGATGGCGCGGAAACCGATCTGGACCTTGGCCACTACGAGCGCTTCATCCGCACCCGGATGAGCCGTCGTAACAACTTCACCACCGGTCGCGTCTATGAAGAAGTGATCCGTAAGGAGCGGCGTGGCGACTACCTGGGCGGTACCGTGCAGGTCATTCCCCACATCACCGATGAAATCAAGCGCCGGGTGGTGGAAGGCGCCGCGGGCGTGGATGTGGCACTGATCGAGATCGGTGGCACCGTGGGTGACATCGAATCCCTGCCGTTCCTGGAAGCCTGCCGTCAGCTGAAGGTTGAAGTCGGTTCCCAGCGGGCCCTGTTCATGCACCTGACTCTGGTTCCGTATATCGCCACTGCCGGCGAAATCAAGACCAAGCCGACCCAGCACTCCGTCAAGGAGATGCGCTCCATTGGTCTGCAGCCGGATTTCCTGCTGTGCCGCTCGGATCACGAAGTGGATGCCAGCTCCCGCCGCAAGATTGCGCTGTTCACCAACGTGGAAGAGCGTGCCGTCATTCCGCTTCAGGACGCCAGTTCCATCTATGCCATTCCGCGTATGCTGCACGAGCACGGCCTGGATCAGCTGGTGATCGAGCGGTTCAACCTGGACGCCCGTCCGGCGGACCTGAGCCAGTGGGACGGCGTGGTCGAGGCACTGATGCATCCGGAGCAGGAAGTGACCATCGCCATGGTCGGCAAGTACATGGATCTGCTGGATGCTTACAAGTCGCTGATCGAGTCCCTGCTGCACGCTGGCATCAAGACCCGCACCAGGGTCAATATCAATTATATCGATTCCGAAGACATTGAGCGGGACGGCACCCGTGTGTTGGAGTCCGCCGATGCGATCCTGGTACCGGGTGGCTTCGGCGACCGCGGTGTTGAAGGCAAGATCCGCACCGTACAATATGCCCGCGAAAACAAGGTGCCCTACCTGGGTATCTGCCTGGGCATGCAGGTAGCAGTGATTGAATACGCGCGCAATGTCGCCGGCCTGAAAGACGCCCACAGCACCGAATTTCGTACCCATACGCCGGAGCCGGTCGTTGGCCTCATTACCGAATGGCTGGATGCCACCGGTGAACGCGAAGAACGTACCGAGGAATCCGACCTGGGCGGCACCATGCGCCTGGGTGCCCAGGACTGCATCCTGACCGAGGGATCCACCATTGCCAATTGTTACGGCAAGAAGACGATTCGCGAGCGTCATCGTCATCGCTATGAGGTGAACAACCATTTCCTGCCGGCCCTTGAAGGTGCGGGCCTGCGAATCTCCGGCCGTTCCAGTGACGGCAAACTGGTGGAAGTGGTGGAAGCTCCGGATCACCCGTGGTTCGTGGCCTGTCAGTTCCACCCGGAATTCACCTCCACCCCCCGGGACGGCCACCCGCTGTTCAAGGGCTTTGTTAAAGCGGCTCTGAGGCACAAGAAGGAGTTCTGAGCATGGCGCAGAGTACGATAGATGTTTCAGGTATCGAGGTTGCCAACGACAAGCCGTTCGTGCTGTTTGGGGGTATGAACGTGCTCGAGTCCCGGGACCTTGCCTTCGAGGTGGCTGAAAAGTACGTGGATGTCTGTGGTCGACTCGGCATCCCCTACGTGTTCAAGGCCTCGTTCGACAAAGCCAACCG
Source organism: Pseudomonadota bacterium (assembly GCA_034189235.1). Taxonomy (GTDB): domain Bacteria; phylum Pseudomonadota; class Gammaproteobacteria; order Pseudomonadales; family Oleiphilaceae; genus Marinobacter. The sequence goes on along the minus strand of JAXHVJ010000013.1, from coordinate 23,787 downwards.
CTCGTCCGTGCACTCGTTCCGTGGTCCCGGTCTTGAGAAGGGGCTTCAGATCCTTGCCGATATCAAAAGCAAGTATGGTGTGCCGATTATTTCCGATGTTCACGAGCCGGCCCAGGCGGCCCCGGCGGCGGAAGTCTGTGACATTATCCAGCTGCCGGCATTCCTGAGCCGCCAGACCGATCTGGTGGTGGCCATGGCTGAAACCGGTGCGGTGATCAACGTCAAGAAGGCCCAGTTCCTTGCCCCCCAGGAGATGAAGCACATCATCACCAAGTGTGAGGAAGCCGGTAATGACAAGGTGATCCTGTGTGAGCGGGGCAGTAGCTTCGGATACAACAATCTGGTCGTGGACATGCTCGGCTTCGGCATCATGAAGGCCATGAATGTGCCGGTGATGTTTGACGTGACCCATTCCCTGCAGATGCCGGGTGGCCGCGCTGATTCGGCCGGTGGCCGACGTGCCCGGGTCACCGAGCTGGCCCTGGCCGGTATGTCCCAGGGGTTGGCGGGCCTTTTCCTGGAGGCGCATCCCGATCCGGACCAAGCGAAGTGTGACGGACCTTGTGCCTTACGGCTCAGCCAGCTTGAGCCCTTCCTGGAGCGGGTCAAAGCCGTGGATGACCTGGTGAAAAGTTTTAAACCTGTCGACACCGCCTGATTGGCGGTGTTTGTTTTGTTTGGGAGTACGAGCAGGTGGGGGATGGCTTTCCGAAACACGCTCCTTGCGGCACCCCAAGGGGTCCGGCCCGCAATTACAGATTGCGGTCGTTCAGCTGTCGCATGAAGCTTCGCTTCATAAGCGCTCGGCTGAACCCATGTGACGCCTGGGCTCCGCCATCCCTGGCTCCGCACAGTTTCGGAAAGCCATCCCCCACCTGCTCTATGCCCAGCTACACATTAGAACCGTTTAGAAATCGAAAACCTGGAGAATCAGTCGAATGACCAAGATTGCTAACATAAAGGGCCGCGAGGTTCTGGATTCCCGTGGTAACCCCACTGTCGAAGCAGACGTTATCCTCGAAGATGGAACAATCGGAAGTGCGTGTGCACCTTCCGGTGCTTCAACCGGTTCGCGGGAGGCTCTGGAGCTGCGTGATGGCGACAAGTCCCGGTACCTTGGTAAAGGTGTTCTGAAAGCGGTTGAAGCCGTGAACGGCAAGATCCGTGATGCTCTGGCAGGCAAGGATGCCGCTGATCAGCGTGGTCTGGACAAGGTCATGATTGATCTGGACGGAACCGAGAACAAGGCTAACCTGGGTGCGAATGCGATTCTGGCTGTTTCCCTGGCTGCCGCCAAAGCCGCTGCTGCCTCCCTGGGCAAGCCGCTGTACGAGCATATTGCCGATGTGAACGGCACCTCGGGCAAGTTCTCCATGCCGGTGCCGATGATGAACATCCTCAACGGTGGTGAGCACGCGGACAACAACATCGACATCCAGGAGTTCATGATTCAGCCGGTTGCCACCAAGAGCTTCGCTGAAGCCCTGCGTGTGGGCGCCGAGATTTTCCATAGCCTGAAGAAAGTTCTGAAAGCCCGGGGCCTGAGCACTGCTGTTGGTGATGAGGGTGGCTTTGCTCCGAACCTGCCATCCAACGAAGCGGCGCTGGCAGCCATCAAGGAAGCGGTTGAGAAGGCCGGCTATGAGCTGGGCAAAGACGTCACCCTTGCTCTGGACTGTGCCTCTTCCGAATTCTACAAGGATGGCCAGTATCAGCTCTCCGGCGAAGGCAAGAGCTTCGATTCCGAAGGCTTTGCCGATTACCTGGCGGGCCTGTGCGAGCGTTATCCCATCGTGTCCATCGAGGACGGCATGGACGAGAGCGACTGGGACGGCTGGAAAGTGCTGACCGACAAGCTGGGCAACAAGGTGCAGCTGGTGGGCGACGATCTGTTCGTGACCAACACCAAAATCCTGAAGCAGGGTATTGATAAGGGTATTGGTAACTCCATCCTGATCAAGTTCAACCAGATCGGCAGCCTGACCGAGACCCTGGATGCCATCAGGATGGCCCAGGATGCGGGCTACACCGCAATCATCTCCCACCGTTCCGGTGAGACCGAGGACACCACTATTGCCGATTTGGCGGTTGCCACCTGTGCAGGCCAGATCAAGACCGGTTCTCTGTGCCGTTCCGACCGGGTTGCCAAGTACAACCAGTTGCTGCGCATTGAAGAGGCGCTGGATGGCAAGGCGCCATATCGTGGCCTGATCGAGATCAAGGGTCAGGGCTGAGGTCCGGCGGAAAAAAATTGCCTACCGGCGCAGGCCGGTAGGCAACAAAATGGTAAGGTCATCGCGTTCTGGATGAAAGTTCAGACACGATGGCCTTTTTGTACAACCAGTTAGAAGAATTTGTTGTTAATCTACTCTAAGGTCTATACTCATTAGCCAGTGTTGAATTTTTGAACGGTTATTTCTCCGACGGAATTGGAATGAAGACGCTCTGGGCCATTATGGTTGTGTTGATTCTCCTGCTGCAGGTGCGCCTGTGGGTCGGGGAAGGCAGCTTTGCGCAGGTGTGGTCCCTGGAGCAGTCGATTGCCGGGCAGCGCGCGGAGAATGCCGATCTGGCGGCCCGTAACGATCGTCTCTATGCGGAGGTGCGGAACCTGCGCAGTGAGCAGGGGGCGTTGGAGGAGCGGGCCAGGATGAATCTCGGGTTGATTCGTGAGGACGAGACTTTCTTCCTGGTTGTTGAGAACTGAGGGCGGAGCACAGAGCGGCGGGGTAGTCCTTTCCAGGACACGCTACAAGCACCCACAAGTGGGTCCGGCCAGCAATCACAGATTGCTGTCGTTCGGCTACGCATGAAGCTTTGCTTCATATACACTTGCCTCACCCCTGTGCGCTTGACTGTGGCCATCCATGGCCACAGACAGTCCTGGAAAGGACTACCCCGCCACTCTCCAGACCACGTGCAGACCTCTTATGACCTACCCCAGACTTTGGTTGATTGTTCCTGCTGCCGGCATCGGCAAGCGCATGAAGTCAGAAGTGCCGAAACAGTATCTGACGCTGTCCAACCGTTTCGTTCTCGATATCACTCTTTCCCGACTACTCGATAATGCCGACTTTGCGGGCTGTATGGTCCCCCTGAGCCCCCAGGACCATTGGTGGCCGGATACCGAGGCGGTCAGCGATGACCGTATCCAGACCTGCACCGGTGGTAAGGAACGTGCCGATTCGGTGCTTTCAGCACTCCACGCGTTGAAAGAACAGGCGAACGAGAGTGACTGGGTGCTGGTGCATGATGCTGCCCGGCCCTGTGTCCACCCTGATGATCTGGCAAACCTTATTGATACCCTTTCCGGGCACCCCGTTGGCGGGCTGTTGGCGGCTCCCGTGGCGGATACCCTGAAGCAGGCTGCCGAGGGGCAGCCGCCGGAGGTGGAGGCGACGGTGGATCGTAGCCGGCTCTGGCGGGCATTGACGCCGCAGATGTTCCGGTTCGGCACGCTTATCAGGGCGCTGGAAGCGTGTCTGGATGCCGGGCATGGGGTGACGGATGAGTCCTCTGCCATGGAATTTTCCGGTAACATGCCGGTTCTGGTGGAAGGGCGGCCGGATAATATCAAGATTACGGTTCCGTCAGATCTGGCATTGGCCGGTTTTATCCTGAGCCGGTTGTAACCGGTTCCGCCCGAAATTCCTTTCAACGTTCCGGAGAGCAGCATGCGGATTGGTCAGGGCTTTGATGTCCATGCCTTTTGCGAAGGTGATTCCGTCATTCTTGGTGGTGTCCAGATTCCTCACAGTCAGGGCCTGAAAGCGCATTCTGATGGGGATGTGTTGCTCCATGCCCTGGCGGATGCGCTGCTCGGGGCCGTTGCCCTGGGCGATATCGGCCATCTGTTTCCCGATACCAGTGACGAATGGGCGGGTGCCGACAGCCGGGATCTGTTGCGGCATGTGATGGCTCGGGTACGTGACGAGGGCTACGAGGTGGTGAACGCGGACAGCACGATCATTGCCCAGGCTCCGAAAATGGCGCCGCATGTGGAGGCCATGCGTCTGAACATTGCCGAAGATCTGGGGATTGCTGCCAGCCGGGTGAGCGTCAAGGCAACCACCACGGAGAAGCTGGGCTTTACTGGCCGGGGCGAGGGGATTGCCTGTCAGACGATCTGTCTGCTTGAGCCGGTGACCACGTGAGTTCCGGCGTTACTGCGCGTGGACAATGGCGACTGGACTGGCCAACCAGTCACGGCCGGGTTGCGAGGGTGCAGCTGAAGAGTGCTCCCGAGGATTTTCGGGTGGAGGAAGTCCTGGCTGTTTCTGACCTGATTCCCGGAGAAGGTGAGCACCTTTGCTTATGCCTCGGGAAGACGGGCGATAATACCGGGTTTGTAGCCAGGCAGTTGGCGCGGATGGCCGGTTGTCGCGGTTTTGATGTCGGGTTTTGTGGCCTCAAGGACCGCCATGCGGTAACCAGCCAATGGTTCAGTCTTTACCGCCCGGGTATGGAAACCGAGGACGCCGATTTTATTCGGGAAGTGGCCGGGCACTGGCGCGTGCTGGAGTCGGCGAGGGCTCCCCGGAAACTGCGTCGGGGGGAGCATTCGGCTAACCGGTTTACCATTGTGCTGAGGAACGTCGAAGGTCCGAAGGCGGAGGTTGACGAGGCATTGAGCCGTCTCGGGCACCAGGGCGCGCCCAATTACTTCGGGCCGCAGCGGTTTGGCCGTGATGGCGGCAACCTCGACCGGGCCCTGAAGATTGATCCCTCGCAGCTTAACCGGCGTGCAGGTCGTGCAAAACGTGGTTCCCGAGGTGGCAGGGACGGATCGAAAAACGTATTGTATTTTTCGGCGGCACGATCCTGGCTGTTCAACGAGGTGCTTGCCGCACGGGTATCGGATGGTAGCTGGACCACCTGCCTGCCGGGAGAGCCGGGAGACCGCGCCTCGGGGGCCACGGGACCGATGTGGGGCGATGGCGGGACCACCGCAACCGATGGCCAGGAGGCGTTCGAGCGGAGCGTGGTCGGGCAGTGGCCGGAGCTTGAACGGTTGTTTGCTGCCACGCGGATGCAGCCGGAACGCCGGCCACTGGTAGTCAGGCCGCAGGAGCTGGACTGGGAGTGGCAGGGCGAAGATGCCCTCGAAATCCGCTTTGTTTTGCCCCCCGGCCAGTATGCCACTACCGTGCTGGGCGATATTTTCGAGCTGGAGGACATGAGCCTTGGCCGCCATAACGAATAAAAAGTGCTAGCGGAGAACACTGTGCGAATTCTTTTATCGAATGATGATGGTGTGCATTCGCCGGGGCTTGTTGCCCTCTATGAGGGGCTTCAGGGCCTGGGAGATCTTGAAATCGTGGCCCCGGACCGGGACCACAGTGGTGCCAGTAACGCACTCACCCTGAACCGGCCTCTCACCGTTGAGGAGCATCCCAACGGCTTCCGTTCCGTGGATGGCACGCCTACCGACTGCGTGCATCTGGCGGTGAATGGTCTGTTCGGGGAACCCTTTGATCGCGTGGTGTCCGGGATCAACACCCACGCCAACCTGGGTGATGACATCATTTATTCCGGAACGGTGGCTGCTGCTACCGAAGGGCGTCACCTGGGGTTGCCGGCGATTGCGGTATCCCTGGTGAACGATGGCCATTTCCATTACGAGACCGCCGCGCGGGTTGTCCGCATGCTTCTGGAGCAGGACCGCCCGCTTCGGCTTGGCCCCCGCTCGATCCTGAATGTAAACGTTCCCGATCTGCCCTGGGAACAACTGGCCGGTATTCGTGTCACCCGCCTCGGCCACCGGCAACGTGCCGAAGGGGCCGTGCCCGTGACCTGTCCGAGGGGTAAGCAGAGATACTGGATCGGTGCGGCCGGAGAGGGGGGCGATGCCGGCCCCGGAACGGATTTTCATGCGGTCCGCGAGGGCTATGTGTCGATCACCCCGGTTCATATTGATATGACCCGCCATGAAGCGCTGGTGCCGCTGCGGGAGTGGGTTGAGGAACTGGTGTCCGACGGAGGGCTGTCGTCATGAGTGCCCAGCTACAGGGAATCGGAATGACCTCCCGGCGCACCCGGATGCGCCTGGTTCAGCGGCTGCGGGAATCCGGGATCGAATCCGCCAGAGTGTTGGAGATCATCGGTGAGGTACCCCGTCACATCTTCCTGGATGAGGCGCTGGCCCATCGGGCCTACGAGGACACCTCGCTTCCCATCGGCTACGGGCAGACCCTGTCCCGGCCCTACATCGTCGCCCGGATGACTGAAATCCTGCAGCAGCACGGCCCGGCTCGTATCCTGGAGCTGGGGACCGGGTCCGGATACCAGACGGCGGTGCTGTCGCAGCTGTTCGAGGAAGTGTATAGCGTGGAGCGCATCAGGCCTTTGCAGGACCGCGCCCGGGACCGGTTGCGGCAGTTGGGCGTACGCAATGTCCTGCTCAAGCATGCTGACGGTGGCATGGGTTGGCCGGAGCGGGGACCGTTTGACGGTATTATCGTGACCGCCGCACCCGGCGACGTGCCGAGAGAGTTGTTGGTGCAGCTGGCGGATAATGGGGTGCTGGTTGCCCCGGTCGGAGAGGAGAAACAGGTGTTGCTGGAAGTCGTACGCCGTGGCGAGCATTTCGAACGACGGGAGCTTGAGCCTGTGCACTTCGTGCCACTGCTCGGGGGAGTGATCCGGTGAAAGAATCCAGTGAAGGATTGCACGAAGCCGTGCCTGAAGTCCGGAGAAACCAGCACCCCGCTGCTGTATTCCTCCGTGGCATGGCCATGGGGGCAGCCGATATTGTTCCGGGTGTGTCTGGCGGTACCATCGCTTTCATCACCGGTATTTATTTCCGTTTGCTGGAAGCGATCAATGCCGTTCCGGTCGCTGTTTTCCATGACTTGCGCAAAGGGCGGTTCCGGGCGTTCTGGTCTGCCTGTGACGGCACGTTTCTGCTGTGCCTTCTGGCGGGTATCCTGTCCAGCATTGTGACCCTTGCCTCAGCCATCAGCTTTGCCCTGGCCAACTATCCGATCCTGATCTGGAGCTTTTTCTTCGGGCTGATCGTGGCGTCTGTCTGGCATGTGGGCAGGCAGGTTCGCCGCTATCGCATCTCCCTGTTGGTGCCGTTGATTACGGGCATTGCCGTAGCCTGGTGGGTTATGACGCTGTCCGGTGGCGAGCTCTCTCCATCGGCACTGGCATTTTTCGGTTCCGGCGCCCTGGCGATCTGCGCGATGATCCTGCCCGGGATTTCCGGGAGCTTCATTCTGGTGATTATCGGTATGTACGCGCCGGTTCTGGCAGCCATCAAGTCGGCGGACCTCGGGGTTCTTGCGTTGTTCATGGCCGGGTGCCTGGTCGGGCTGCTGTCGATCGCGCGGCTGATCACCTGGGCATTCCATCATTTCCACGATATGGTGCTGGCACTGCTGACCGGTTTTATGATCGGGGCACTGAACAAGGTCTGGCCCTGGAAAGAGGTCCTCAGCTGGCGCACCAACAGTGCGGGCGAGCAGGTACCCCTTAACGAGACCAGCATTGGTCCTGCGACCTTTGAGCAGCTGACCGGACAGGATCCCCAGGTGCTCATGGCGTTATTGATGGCCTTGGTCGGGTTGCTTCTGGTGCTGGCAATTGAATGGGTCGGGAACCGAAAAGTGTTACCTGACGCACAGAATCAGTGTTCCCCCAGGTAACAAAGGCAACCAGCACATAACTTGGATTGCCTCTGAAAATATGCAATAAATTAGAGGGTTACTATAAAAACTTTAGAATCAGGATTGATTCTTCGGTCTTTTTAGACGGATTTTTCATAACTGGGGCAGCTTTATTTCTGTGAGATTTTTGCGTGGGCTCGTTAATGCCGCACAGTCGGCTCTCCCGCGGTTCCACTCAGGTGCCATGCTCCAGCCTCGTTTCCGGAAAATGCTCCTGGTCGCGCTGGGCGTGGTTGCGCTCACGGCCTGTAACACTTCGGCGATCTATCAGGACGATCTCTACAACCCGCCCGTGTATTGGGGGCGACACGTCGTTCAGCCCGGCGAAACCCTATACCGGATTGCCTGGCGCTATGGCCGCGACTACCGGGAGCTGGGCCGTGCCAACGGCATTGGGCCTCCCTGGATCATCAAGCCCGGCCAGGTGCTTCGCCTGGACCTTCGCGAAACTGTCACATCTTCTGGCCAGAATAGGCAGAAACAGAGGGTTGCCGCGGCTCCGTCCAGAGCTGCACCTCCGGCGCCGACGCCAAAATCGGCGCCCAGGCCGAAAGTTACCAGGCCTGCAGTACCCGGTGAGTCCCTGGACAAACGCTCGCAAACCGTCGCCAGCGTCAGCTGGCGCTGGCCGCACGCTGGCACCGTAATTGCAGGATATTCAACATCCGGAAAAGTCAATAAAGGTATTGATATTGCGGGAAAAGCCGGTGATGCTGTGAAAGCGGCGGCCAGAGGAAATGTGGTCTACGCCGGTAACGGGTTGCTTGGTTACGGTAACCTCATTATCGTGAATCATAACGAGCACTATTTGAGTGCTTACGCCCACAACCGGAAGATTCTGGTGCAGGAAGGGGAGGACGTTAACGCCGGACAGGTGATCGCAGAGCTGGGGAGCAGCGGAGCGGAACGACCCATGTTGCATTTTGAAATCCGGAAGAATGGCAACCCCGTCGATCCACTCCATTACCTGCCGCCCCGCTAGCCCTCACGCAAGCAGCCAGGACCGCTGTTGCAAACCTGAACCCGGCACTGACAGAAACCTCGTACACCAGAATGATTCGGCCGGATTTGGCCAAACAACAAATGTCCTGAATAAAACGAAGACGAATGAAAGCAGAGTCCGGGATAAGAAGACGTATCGGACGTTCCACAGGATTATTGAGAGGCGGGGCAAGAAACATGTCAGCAGAGCAAGAAGAGATCATTGTTGATCGTGTCGAAGATCTGGATGATTCCGGGGATCACGTGCTAGCAGAAGACAAAGTTGAAAAAAAGGAGTCGGCAGACAGCGCCGGTGAAGAGGGAATTTCCAGTCAGGGACGGTACTTCAGCAGCCAGAAGCAGCTGGACGCAACCCAGCTCTATCTCAACGAAATCGGTTTTTCACCCCTCCTGACGCCGGAAGAGGAAGTCTACTTCGCCCGTCTCGCCCGTAAAGGCGAGGAGTCAGGGCGTAAGCGCATGATTGAAAGCAACCTGCGCCTGGTGGTCAAGATCGCCCGCCGGTACGTCAACCGCGGTCTTACCCTGCTTGACCTGATTGAGGAGGGCAACCTGGGCCTGATTCGTGCGGTCGAGAAGTTCGATCCCGAGCGTGGCTTCCGGTTCTCCACCTATGCGACCTGGTGGATTCGCCAGACCATCGAACGGGCCATCATGAACCAGACCCGCACGATCCGCCTGCCGATTCATGTGGTCAAGGAACTCAACCTGTACCTGCGTGCTGCCCGGGAGCTGACCCAGAAGCTGGATCATGAGCCTTCTGCGGAAGAAATTGCGCAGATGGTCGATAAGCCTGCGTCGGACGTGAAGCGCCTGCTGGGCCTCAATGAGCGGGTTGCCTCCATGGACACCCCGATCGGTGCCGGAGGCGAGAAATCCCTGCTCGATACCGTGGCAGACGAGGGTGCTTCGGACCCGGCGGATCTGCTGCAGGACAATAATATGTGTTCCTGCCTTGAGAAGTGGATTGACCAGCTCAGCGACAAACAGCAGGAAGTGCTTTCCCGCCGTTTTGGTCTCAGGGGCTATCCGTTGAGTACCCTCGAGGAGGTTGGCCAGGAAATCGGGCTGACCCGCGAGCGGGTACGTCAGATCCAGGTGGAGGCGCTTCGACGCTTGCGGGAAATCCTGGAAAAGGAAGGCCTTTCCGGTAATCTGCTGTTCCGGTAAGTTCTCTGACCGCGGTAATCGAAAAGCCGGCCAATGACCTTGGCCGGCTTTTCTGTTTCCGGAGCCGGTAATCAGAGATAATCCTGCTTCTCCTTGAATTCGCAAAGATCTTCAATGATACAGGCACCACACTTGGGCTTGCGGGCCGTGCAGGTGTAGCGGCCGTGAAGTATCAGCCAGTGGTGGGCATCCAGTAGAAATTCCTTCGGTACCAGCCGTAACAGGCGTTTTTCCACTTCCAGGACATTCTTCCCCGGTGCGATTCCGGTGCGGTTGGAGACCCGGAAAATATGGGTATCCACCGCCATGGCCATGTGACCGAAAGCGGTATTGAGCACTACGTTGGCGGTCTTGCGCCCGACACCGGGCAGGGCCTCGAGATCCTCACGCTTTTCCGGGACCCGGCCGCCATGTTTTTCGATCAGGATCCTACAGGTCTTGATGATGTTTTCGGCCTTGCTGTTGAACAGGCCAATGGTCTTGATGTATTCCTTGAGTCCATCCACCCCCAGCGCCAGAATCGCTTCCGGTGTGTTCGCCACCCGGAACAACTTGTCGGTGGCCTTGTTGACTCCCACATCCGTAGCCTGGGCCGAGAGAATCACGGCAATCAGTAACTCGAATGGCGACGAATAGTTCAGCTCCGTGGTCGGGTTGGGGTTGGCATTCCGCAGCCGGGTAAAGATTTCAATACGTTTTTGTTTGTTCATCCGTCAGCAATACTGCTCCGGTATGGGTTCAGGAAACGTTGCCCGTGACGCGGACACGCTTGCTGCCGCTGGTGGCGGGCTCCGGCACCGGGGCCTTGCGGCTCGCCTCGAGTTGACTATCGATGCCGTTCTTCAGCGCGATCAGCAGCCCCAGCCCGACAAAAGCGCCGGGAGGCAGCACCATGAAAAGCATGTCCGGATAGTTTTCAAACGGTCGGACCACCCAGTCGGCGGCCATGGGTCCCAACAGCAGGTTCATATCGGCAAACAGGGTGCCCTGGCCAATCAGCTCGCGCATCCCCCCCAGAACAACCAACACCGCCAGGAAACCAAGGCCCATCATGGTGCCATCCAGCACCGCTGGTCCCGGGCTGTTCTTGGAGGCAAAGGCGTCTGCCCGGCCCAGGATCGTGCAGTTGGTGACGATCAGGGGAATGAAGATGCCCAGAATCTGGTAAAGCTCGTAAGTGAAGGCCTGCATCAGTAACTCGGCACAGGTGACGAACGATGCGATAATCATCACAAACGCGGGTAACCGGACCGACTCAGCCACGAAGTTGCGAATCAGTGATACCGCCAGGTTCGAGCCCATGAGTACCATCAGTGTGGCCAGACCGAGCCCGATGGCATTGACCACGGTGCTGGTTACTGCCAGCAGGGGGCACAAACCCAGGACCTGAACCAGCGCCGGGTTGTTGTTCCACAGCCCGTCGCGGATGATTTCTGCGGAGGTCTTGCTTGCCATGATCAGGGCGTCTCCTCTAGTCGGTTCAGGATTTCCCGCCGATTCTGGCGAAAGTATAGCAGAGACTTCTGGACCGCCTTGACCACGGCACGGGGCGTTATGGTGGCACCGGTAAACTGGTCAAACGCGCCGCCGTTTTTCTTGACGTTCCAGTTACGGGGTTCGGGATTGTCCAGGGAGCGACCCTCGAAACCATATATCCAGTCGGATTTCTTGGTCTCGATTCGGTCACCGAGCCCCGGCGTCTCCCTGTGGCTCACCACACGCACGCCAAGCACCGTGCCCTGGAGGTCGATGCCAACCAATAGCCGGATATCGCCGGCGTACCCGTCAGGGGCCACTACCGGCATGATGAGGCCCGTAGGTTCACCGTTTTTCCGCGCGACCCAGACGGTCACCGGTCCTTTGGTGGCGAGCTGTTCACTGGCCGGTAACCGGACCGTATCGTTCAGCAGATCGTTGTCATGCTGCGATTCCGGGATGATTTCAAAGAGTGCCCGGGCCTCTGCCCGTGCCGCTTCTTCCTGGATGCGCTCCTCGGTCAGGGCCTGGGTCACTGCGATGGACCCGCCCGTGATGATGGCAAAGAGGCCCAGGCCGATGGCGCTGCGTCGAACGGATTGTGCCAGTGCAGCCATATGTCTTACCTCTGATTCTTGCCAGGCAAACCGAGGCGTGCCTTATGGTGGCCATAGGCACGCGGTGGTGTGTAGTAATCGATAAAGGGCACGGCAAAATTCATCAGCAGGACGCTGAACGCTACCGCATCCGGGTAGTTACCCCAGGAACGGATGACGTAGATCAGCACGCCAATGCCTGCCCCATAGATCAGCTTGCCGTGGTGACTGGTTGCCGCCGAGACCGGATCGGTTGCGACGAAGAAGGCGCCCAGCATGGTGCCGCCTGCCAGCAGGTGCAGGGACAAGGGCGCGTACTGGTCGGCATTGGTACCGAAAGCCAGGCTCATGAGGACCAGCCCGCCGAGGAAGCCCGCCGGAATATGCCAGGTGATAATGCGCAGGAACATCAGCAGCAAGCCGCCGGCCAGGAAAGCAACGTTGACCCATTCCCAGCCCCTGGCGATACCCTCGCCGAAGGTGGGGTGAGCCAGAACCTCGGTGGCAGTGTGGGAAGCAATCTTGTGCTTGTATTCGCCCAGCGGCGTGGCCATGGTCCAGCCGTCGACGGCGGTCTGGGAGGCCGAGAAGATCCTTGCCAGGGTTTCACCGAATCCGGGCACATCCTGGAACAGCATCGCCGCCTCGGCCCAGTTGGTGGTCATGGCAACCGGGAAGGAAATCAACACCAGGGCATAGCCGACCATGGCAGGATTGAACGGGTTGGAGCCCAGACCGCCGTACAGTTGCTTGGCAATGATAATGGCAGTGATGACGGCAATGGCGGATACCCACCAGGGGGCAAACTGGGGCAGGGAGAGGCCCAGCACCAGGCCGGTAACGGCTGCGGTACTGTCCTTCAGGAAAAACGCCACCGGTTTGCCGCGCAGTTTCAGGAAAGCCGCCTCGGAGGCGAGGGCTACGGCAATGCACCAGATGATGTTGATCAGGTTGCCCCAGCCGAAGAAGATGGTCTGGGCAATCAGCCCGGGAAATGCCGCGATGATGACCCAGAGCATGACCCGGGACGTTGGTCGGGCGTTGCGGGCATGGGGCGATGATTGTTGAACAAATGCCATGGAGATCGGGCCTGCGCTCGGTTAATCGGATGTCTGGGACTCGGTGGTGCCGGCCAGGGCCTTGCGGGCGTCGGCAAGGGCCTGTTCGGCACGCTGTACGCGATCGTGGTTCTTGGCCACGGCACGTTCAAGCTTGTCGACGTTGTCCGCCTGCTGCGCCTTGGCGTCATCGAGCATGCTTTGCATGGTGGCGAGCTTGGCCTTGGCCTGGGCCAGCTGTTTTTCGAGTGCCTCGATGTCGGGCTTGTCCTCGCTGGCAGTCGTTTCTGCCTTGGTGGCGGCTTTCGCCTTCTTGCGCTCCAGGGCCTGCCGGACCTGGGCTGCCCTGGCGGCGCGCTCGTCGACTGCCTCACCGGTAGCCGCTGCTTTTTCTGCTTCCGCCTGTTTTTTCGCCTGGGCTTCGGCAGCCGCTTTTGCACGTTCTTTACGCCGTTGTTCCTTCTCTTGCTGCTCCCGCTCCAGGCGGGCCTGCCGGGCCTCGAAGCGCTCCCGGGCGCGGTCGGCCTTGATCTGTTCTGCCCGCTGGACGCGGATCTCGCCCTTGGCATACCGGTAATACTGCACCAGGGGAATGAAACTGGGGCAAACATAGGAGCAGGCGCCGCATTCGATGCAATCGAACAGGTTCAGGTGTTCCGCCTTTTCGAATTCGCCGGATTTCGAGTACCAGAACAGCTGCTGGGGCAGTAGCTCCATGGGGCACACTTCGGCACACTGGCCACAGCGGATGCAGGGCCGTTCCGTCGGCGGCGCCGGCAATTCGGCCCCGGTGGCGGCGATCACGCAGTTGGTGGTCTTGGTCACCGGAACCGCGGTTGTTGTCAGGGTATAACCCATCATGGAGCCACCGAGTACCAGGCGGTTCACCCTCTGCGGCTCCAGCCCCGCCTGTTCCAGCAGGTAATCGATCGGTGTGCCGATCAGTGCCTCGAAATTGCCGGGTTCCCGGACCGCTTCACCGGTAATGGTGACGATCCGGGAGATCAGCGGGCTGTCTTCAAAGACCGCCCGGGAGACCGCAACGGCGGTGCCGATGTTCTGGCACATGACGCCGATGTCGGCCGGGATCCCGGCACTCGGGACTTCCAGGCCGGTGAGGACCCGGATCAGCTGCTTCTCGCCACCGGACGGGTACTTGGTAGGAATCACCGCAATCTCGATCTGTGTACCTTCGCAGGCCTTTTGCATGGACTCGATAGCCTGAGGCTTGTTGTCCTCGATACCGATTACACAGCGCTCCGGACTCAGAATCCAGGCCATGACCTTGAGCCCGGAAACAACCTCTGCGGCCTTTTCCCGCATGGTCATATCATCGGCGGTGATGTAAGGCTCGCACTCGGCACCGTTGAGGATCAGGGTGTCCACCTTGCGGTCCTTGGGTGGACGAAGCTTGATGTCGGTGGGGAAGCCCGCGCCGCCCATGCCGGAAATGCCGGCCTCGTGGATGATTCCGAGTACCGCCTCCGGGTCCAGACTTCGGTAATCGGTAACCGGATGCCGTTCACGCCACTGATCCTCACCGTCAGGCTTCAGGGTAATGCACCAGTCATTGAGGCCCGAGGGATGCGGCACCGGCATTTCGGCAATTCTCTCAACCACCCCGGACGTGGGGGCGTGGACCGGTACGCCCATGCCCATAGTGACATCGGCGATCTTCTGTCCCTTCAGCACCCGTTCACCGACTTCCACCAGAGGTTCTGCCGGCTCACCGATATGTTGCTGCAGTGGCACGACCAGGCGTTCGGGTATCCCGGCTGTCCGGATCGGTCGGGAGGTGGACTGCTGCTTGTTCTCGGCCGGATGGATGCCGCCGGAGAAATCCCATAACTGAGTCATCAGGCGCTGGCTCCCTGGCGGTCGGTGGCAATGATGCCGGAACTCGGCGGTGTCCAGGTCCAGGTGCGGATGTCCGGTTCGAGGGTGACCATGTCGATGCAGTCAACCGGGCATGGCTCAACGCACAGGTCGCAACCGGTGCACTCACTCTCGATCACCGTATGCACGTGTTTTGCTGCGCCCAGGATGGCATCCACCGGGCAGGCCTGAATGCACTTGGTACAGCCGATACATTCATCCTCACGGATGACCGCGACGCGCCTGGCCTGCTCGACGCCGTGTTCAGCATCCAGGGGCTGCGGCTCTATGTCCAGCAGGTCGGCGAGAGCCTTGATGGTACTCTCTCCGCCCGGTGCACACTTGTTGATCGCTTCGCCCTGAGCGATGGCTTCGGCGTACGGGCGGCAACCCGGGAAGCCGCACTGGCCACACTGGGTCTGTGGCAACAGGGCGTCGATCTGGTCGACCAGAGGGTTACCCTCGACCTTGAACCGTTCGGAGGCAAAGCCCAGCAGCCCGCCAAAAACCAAGGCCAGGGCCAGCAGCACAGCAACGGCGATCAGAATGCCCGTCAACATAACAACAAATGCTCCGTCAGACAGTGACCAGACCGGTGAAGCCCAAAAATGCGAGCGACATCAGCCCTGCGGTTACCATACCAATGGCGGCGCCCCGGAAGGCAACCGGAACATCGGCCACCGCGATACGCTCACGCATGGCGGCAAACAGCACCAGTACCATGGAGAAACCGGCCGCTGCACCGAACCCGTACAGGGCAGACTCAACGAAGTTGTTGTTTTTATTAAGGTTAAGAAGTGCCACGCCGAGAACGGAGCAGTTCGTGGTGATCAGGGGCAGAAAGATGCCCAGAACCCGGTAGAGCAGCGGGCTGGTCTTGTGAACCACCATCTCGGTGAACTGGACCACCACTGCAATCACCAGGATAAAGGTGATGGTCTTCAGGAACGCCAGATCCAGCGGCGCCAGCAGGTAGGTGTAGGCCAGGTAACTGCAGACCGATGACAGGGTCAGTACAAAGGTGGTGGCCAGAGACATGCCCATGGCGGTCTCCAGTTTCCCGGACACACCCATGAACGGGCACAGGCCCAGGAACTGAACCAGTACAAAATTGTTCACCAGAATGGTGCTGACCAGTATCAGCAAATACTCTGTCATCGGAGCTGCTCCTCCTCGCGCTGCCTTACATTACCCGCATGCCCGGGGTCGCACCGGAGTCCGGAGACAGGATAAAAATATCCTTGCCACCCGGGCCGGCTGCCAGAACCATGCCCTCGGACATGCCGAACTTCATCTTCCTCGGCTTCAGGTTGGCCACCATCACGGTCATGCGGCCTTCCAGTTCCTCCGGCTTGTAGGCTGACTTGATACCAGCAAACACGTTGCGTTCGCCATGTCCCACGTCAAGAGTCAGGCGAAGTAGCCTGTCGGCACCCCCAACATACTCTGCTTTGACAATTTTAACGACCCGAAGATCCACTTTCGCGAAATCGCCGAATTCTATCTCATCGGCGATCGGCTCCAGATTGGCAGCAGGTTCCGGCTGACCAGTCGCTGCAGGCAGTTCCTCCTTGGAGGCATCCAGCATCTTCTCGATCTGGGCCATGTCCACCCGGTTCATCAGCGGCATGAACTTGTTGATGCCGTGGTTTTCAAGCAGTTCGGCACGGTTGTTCCAGTCCAGCCTGGCATTGAGGAACGCCCCGGAGGCCTCGGCCGTCTTCGGCAGCACCGGTGCCAGGTAAGTCATCAGGATCCGGAACATGTTGATAGCATTGGTGCAGATTGCCTGCAGGTTCTCGTCCTGGCCTTCCTGCCTGGCGATGACCCAGGGCTGCTCGTCGTTCACATACTGGTTGGCGATATCCGCCAGCTCCATGACCCGACGCATGGCGCGTCCGAATTCACGGGCCTCGAAGAACTCCTCGATCTCCTTGCCCGCCTCGATGAATTCCTTCAGCTTTCCATGCTCGGTTACCTTGCCCAACTGACCGTCAAAGCGCTTGGTGATAAAGCCGGCGCTGCGGCTGGCGATGTTAACCACCTTGCCCACCAGATCCGAATTGACCCGGGCGGCAAAGTCTTCCAGGTTCAGGTCCATGTCATCGACGCTGCCGGTGAGCTTGGCTGCGAAGTAATAGCGCAGGTATTCGGGGTTCAGGTGATCCAGGTAGGTGCGTGCCATAATGAAGGTGCCACGGGACTTGGACATCTTCTTGCCGTTGACGGTCACAAAACCGTGGGCCCAGACTGCGGTCGGCGTCCGGAACCCCGCATCGTGCAGCATGGACGGCCAGAACAGGGCGTGGAAATTAATGATGTCCTTGCCGATGAAGTGATAGACCTCAGCCTCGGAATCCGCTTTCCAGAAGTGTTCGAAGTCGATGCCTTCGCGGTTGCACAGGTTCTTGAAGCTGGCCAGGTAGCCGATGGGTGCGTCCAGCCAGACATAGAAATACTTGCCCGGGGCATCCGGAATCTCGAAACCGAAGTAGGGCGCATCACGGCTGATGTCCCACTCCTGCAGACCAGCGTCCAGCCACTCAGCCAGCTTGTTTGCAACCTGCGGCTGCAGGGTGCCGCTGCGGGTCCACCTGGCCAGGAAGTCATGGAAATCCGGAAGCCTGAAGAAATAGTGTTCGGATTGCTTCTCCACCGGTGTGGCGCCGGACACTGCAGAGCGCGGATTGATCAGCTCCGCCGGCGTATAGGTGGCGCCACAGGCCTCACAGTTGTCCCCGTACTGGTCTTCCGCCTTGCATTTCGGGCAGGTGCCCTTGATGAAACGGTCCGCCAGGAACATCTCCTTCTCCGGATCGAAGAACTGGGTGATCTTCCGGGTGGCGATGTGCCCGTTTTCCTGCAACTGGCGGTAGATGTACTCGGAGAAGTAACGGTTCTCCTCAGAATGGGTGGAGTAGTAGTTGCTGAAGCGGATATGGAAACCGGCAAAATCTTTCTGGTGTTCCTGGCTGATCCGGTCAATCAACTGCTCCGGAGTAATACCCTCCCGCTCGGCCCGCAGCATGATCGCGGTGCCATGGGCATCGTCGGCGCAAACGTAGTAGCAGTTGTGGCCACGCATGTTCTGGTAACGCGCCCAGATATCGGTCTGAATATACTCCAGCAGGTGACCCAGGTGGATCGGCCCGTTGGCATAGGGCAGGGCGCTGGTAACCAGAATATCGCGCTGATGCTTGCTCGCTTGCGTCATGGTGATGTCCGAACCTTCTGTTGGTAAGGGTTGGAAAGACAAAAACAGGGTCCCGGCACAGATCCCGAATTGATTGCTCCAGGTAATGACCCCATATGGTCAGAAACGGGTACAGATGATACCTTTCAGGCAGCAATTTTTCACCTGAAACCCCCGTTTCCGTGTTCATGAGCTTATTCCGGAGAACCCGATGACCCAGATTTCCCAGCAGGCCCTCGAAGCCGCTGTCCGCGAATACCGGGACCCTTACCTCGAAAAGGACCTGTACGAACTCGGCGCCGTCAAAAACCTGGCCGCCGACGACAGCGGCAAAGTCACCCTCATGGTCGAGCTTCCATACCCGTCCAAAGGCATTGCCGGAGCGCTCAAACAGATCGTCACCAACGCCCTGGAAAACGTCGACGGCGTTGACAGCGCCGACGTCCACGTCGGCCAGAAGATCCACTCCTGCAAAGTCCAGAAAGACATACCGTCCGTCCCGGGCGTCAAGAACATCATCGCCGTGGCCTCCGGCAAAGGCGGCGTCGGCAAATCCACCACCGCCGTCAACCTCGCCCTGGCACTGCAGGCCGAAGGCGCAAGAGTCGGCATCCTCGACGCCGACATCTACGGTCCCAGCATCGGCATGATGCTCGGCGTACCCGAAGGCAAACGCCCGGATACGAGAGAAAACAAATACTTCGTCCCCATGGAAGCCCACGGCCTCCAGGCCAACTCCATGGCCTTCGTCGTCACCGAGAAAACCCCCATGGTCTGGCGTGGCCCCATGGTCAGCGGCGCCGTCATGCAACTGCTGCAACAGACCCTCTGGGACGAACTCGACTACCTCATCATCGACATGCCCCCGGGCACCGGTGACATCCAGTTAACCCTGGCCCAGAAAGTCCCGGTCACCGGCGCCGTCATCGTCACCACCCCCCAGGACATCGCCCTGCTGGACGGAAAAAAAGGCATCGAAATGTTCCGCAAGGTCGACATCCCGGTCCTCGGCGTGATCGAAAACATGAGCGTCCACATCTGCAGCAACTGCGGCCACGAAGAACCCCTGTTCGGCCACGGCGGCGGCGAGCGCATCGCCGAGGAATACGACACCACACTGCTTGGTCAATTGCCTCTGCACATGACCATCCGGGAGCAGACCGACGGAGGCACCCCCTCCGTGATCGCTGAACCGGACTCGGAAGTGGCCCGCCGTTACCGCGATATCGCGAGGAGGGTAGGGGCTGAGCTCTCGACCCGTGAGCGGAACTTAAGTGGTTCGATTTCAAGTGTTTCGGTAACCGAGCACTGATAACTTTCTGATGTATGCGGCGGTCCACTTGGAGGCATGATCGCGGCCATAGGGGCTGCCTTCCAAAAATGTTGGAGGCCAGGGATGGCCGGAAACAAGCGCACAGGGGTGAGGCCGAGCGTTTGTGAAGCGAAGCTTCATGCGACAGCCGAACGACAGCAATCTGTGATTGCTGGCTGGACCCCGAAGGGGTGCTCGTAGCGGTTTTTGGAAGGCAGCCCCTATGGGCGCAGCCCGCAAATCTTGAGGCCCGAGCCCAGAGTCGCAGCCCCCAGATCAAGCAGGCCTGAGATAAGCCGAGGGGCCTTCGACAGACCCCAAGGGAACAGGTAAACTACGCCTCAATTTTCCCAGTGGATACGAGACTTCGCCAATGAGCATCAAATCCGACAAGTGGATCCGCCGGATGTCCGAACAACACGGAATGATCGAACCGTTCGAGCATGGACAGGTTCGCGAAACCGAAAAAGGCCGTGTCATCTCTTACGGAACCTCCAGCTACGGTTACGACGTCCGCTGCAGCAACGAATTCAAAATCTTCACCAACGTCCACAGCGCCACAGTGGACCCGAAGAACTTCGACGACAACAGCTTCGTCAACTACACCGGTGACGTCTGCATCATTCCGCCGAACTCCTTCGCCCTGGCCCGCACCGTCGAGTATTTCCGCATCCCGCGTAACGTACTCACCATCTGCCTGGGCAAGAGCACCTACGCCCGCTGCGGCATCATCGTCAACGTCACCCCGCTGGAACCCGAGTGGGAAGGTCAGGTTACCCTGGAATTTTCCAACACCACCAACCTCCCCGCCAAGATCTACGCCAACGAAGGCGTTGCCCAGATGCTGTTCTTCGAATCCGATGAAATCTGTGAAACCAGCTACAAAGACCGGGGTGGCAAGTATCTTGGCCAGACCGGCGTGACCCTGCCCAGGACATGAACGCCAACCAGTTTCTCAAAGCCATCGCGCAACTGCAGGGCTGGCGCGAATGCGCGTTCCTGCTTGCCCTGGCGGAACGTTCGTTTCCCAACTACGCCCTGTTCGCCGACGCCGTTGGCCTGAAAACGGGCGCCAAGATGCGCCAGCTGCTGGACCTGGCCTGGGACATGCTCCAGAAAGAAGCCAGCGAAGCCGCCATTCCCCAGTTGCTGAGCAAACTCGAAACCCTGTCGCCCAACGTGGACGACTATGACGCCTATGGCGTTTACCCGGCGTTTGATTTTTGCCAGTTGCTGGAGCAGGCCCTGCTCAACCGCCTGAACCCCAACAAACATCGGGCAACCGAGGCCTCCCGGCTGGCCACCGCAACGGTGATGAACTTCATCGAGATGTCCGAAGGCGAAGATCTGCCGGAAGATGAGCTGGTTCGCCTGCTCGATCATCACCCCCTGATGAAAGAAGACAAGATGTTCCAGCGGGACCTGGTGCTTGCACTGAAACGCCAGCGGGTGCCCAGGGAGTCCTTCATCGCAGATTTGAAGGCGGAAGCCGCCAACGATGGCGTCAGCAATCTCGGGATTGCCCTGGACAGCTAAACAACCCGGCTGTCCGCGCTACACTTAACCGTAAACCTGCTTGTCAGCCCTGATTGGATACAGCCATGAAACTCTCTGCCTTTGGTCGCAAATTCACCGCCGATGCCGGTATCACTTCCCTGATGGACGATCTGGGAAATGCCATGGCGTCCGGGGACGACATGATCATGATGGGCGGAGGAAATCCCGGACATATTCCGGAAATCCAGCAACGGGTGCAGGAAATTCTCGGGGATATGAGCCGGAATGAGGACGACGTCCGGCGCTTGGTGGGCGTCTACGATCCGCCCCAGGGCGAAAAGCAATTTATTGCCTCGCTGGCAGACCTGCTGAACCGGGAGTATGGCTGGGGGCTCAAGCCCGGAAACATTGCCCTGACCAACGGCAGTCAGGCCGCTTTCTTCATGCTGTTCAACATGTTTGGCGGCGATTATGGCGACGGCCACCGCAAACATATACTGCTGCCCCTGGCGCCGGAATATATCGGTTATGCCGATGCCGGCATCGAGCCGGAACTGTTCCGGGCTGTGCAGCCGGATATTTCATTCACCGATGCCCACGAGTTCAAGTACCGGGTGGACTTTGATGCGGTGGAAGTCACCGGCGAGACCGGGGCGATTTGCGTCTCCCGTCCGACCAACCCCACCGGCAACGTCATTACCGATGGCGAGCTGGCCCGGCTGGAAGTGATGGCCAGGCAGCATGACATTCCCCTGATTGTCGACGGTGCCTACGGCACACCATTCCCGAGCCTGTTGTTCGTCGACGCGCACCCTACCTGGAACGAGCAGATCATTCTCTGCCTGAGCCTTTCCAAGCTCGGCCTGCCGGCCGCACGGACCGGCATCGTCATCGCCGCCGAGCCGATCATCAAGGCGATGTCCGGTATCAATGCAATCCTGAATCTGGCCACCGGAAGTTTCGGTGCCATGCTGGCGGAGCCGCTGGTGCGATCCGGGGAGATTCTGTCTCTGAGCCGGGATGTGGTCTGCCCCTTCTACAAGGCCAAGATGGAAAGGGCAGTGGCCGTCTTCCGGGACGCCATGGGTGAGGACAGTTGTCGCTGGTACATCCACAAACCCGAAGGCGCCATGTTCCTGTGGTTATGGTTCCCGGAGCTGCCCATCTCCAGTCTGGAGTTGTACCAGCGACTGAAGGGCAGGGGAGTGCTGGTGGTATCCGGGCACTACTTCTTTCCGGGATTGCCGGAGGATGGCTGGCGCCACCGCCACGAATGCCTGCGGGTGACCTATTCCCAGGACGATGAGCGCGTGGCTGAAGGGCTGCGGATTATTGCGGATGAGGTGAAAGCGGTCTGGGCGGAGGCCGGCGACAGGGATTAATTACCCAGCTCGGCCTCTTGCAGCCGCAATTCATAGCGGCTGCCATCGGGCTCAGTCTGCAGCAGACGTGACAGCAGGAAATCCTGCTGTGGATCGAACCACATAAGGGTCTGGCGCCGGGCATTCTCGCCCCGCACCTTCTCTGCCTTGAGCAGAGTGATGGTTTCACCACTGGTGGATACCCGCTCCTGGTCAATGACGGCAAACTTCTCCTCATCATAGTCGCCGCCGTCGATTACCTGGTAACTCATTTCCCGCTCGCCGGCCTTGATGTCCTGGCGGAGCTGCAGCTGGAAACCGAGCGGGTCCAGGGCGCCTTCCTTCAAAGGCATTTCAAAGCTGTTACCCCGATAGCTGCCGGTTGCGATTCCCTTATCCCAGTCAAAGTCGATGGACTGCTCCCGGTTCCTGATGAAGAGGCCGGAGAGGTGGTAGCGGTAACGCAGGGGAATCACCCGGTCGTTTTCCCATTTCAGGATCAGTGATTCGTCAATGTCGGCGATGAAAGAGTCGACATTGGTACGGTATAGCCAGATGCCGTTGTTCCGGGGGGTGAGGCTGCGCACGGCGGAGCCGTTGATCTGAAGGCCCTTGTCCATGGTGGCGGTGTAGCTTGCGCGGGAGGAAATCAACGCCCGCGGAGCTTCCTGTGCCGCAGAGATGATGGGTAAAAGCAGGAGGGTCAGCATGGCCAGCCGCCGGAATGCAGGGGTTCTGCCGTGTCTCCCGGATAGTCCTGACATGCGCATAAGCCAAACCTTCAAACGGTTGAAGTCAACGATAGTGTAGCTGTTTCCGGATGGAGTGAGGATGACAATCTGTTCAGTTGTCAGGCAGCCGCATCGGGGCTTTCAGTATTTCGCCGTCGAACAGGATGTAGTCGCTGCCCAGCTGGATACGACCCTCGCAGAACCAGCGAACCACGATCGGATACAGTATGTGTTCCTTCTCCTGCACTTTCTCTGCCAGGGATTCCGGGGTGTCGTCCGGGGCCACCTGAACTTCCGCCCGGGCAATTACCGGGCCGCCATCCAGTTCTTCCGTCACGAAATGAACCGAAGCCCCGTGCAGGGTGTCGCCCGCTTCAATAGCACGCTGATGGGTGTTGAGGCCGGTGTATCTGGGCAGCAGGGACGGATGGATATTGAGCATCTTGCCCCGGAAGGCACGCACAAAATCCGTGGTCAGGATCCGCATGAACCCTGCCAGGGCGATGAGGTCGGGGTTATGGCGGCGAATCTCGGCCATCAGCGCGGCATCAAACTCCTCCCGGCTTTCGAATCCCTTGTGATCGACCACAAAGGTTTCGATGTTGGCCCGGGCCGCCCGCTCCAGGGCAAAGGCCCCGGGGCGGTTGGAGCCAACGGCAGTGATCTGGCCGGGAAAGTCCCGTTCCCGGCTGGCATCAATCAGCGCCTGCAGGTTGGTGCCGCTGCCGGAGACAAGAACGAGGATTTTGGGCAGTGGAGCTTGTTCTGCCTTCATGCTGACAGCAGCCCCGGTGCGTAACGAACCACCGCGTCGGCCTGCGCATCCTCGGCGCTTTCGATTACGCC
>JAXHVJ010000129.1:0-3728 GCA_034189235.1 Pseudomonadota bacterium | reverse complement strand
TGAATGTAGATCACGCGGTCGGCCACTTCCCGGGCAAAGCCCATCTCGTGGGTCACGACCATCATGGTCATGCCTTCCCTGGCCAGTTCACGCATGACGTCCAGCACTTCACCGATCATTTCCGGATCGAGCGCCGAGGTGGGTTCGTCGAACAGCATCAGGCGCGGTTCCATGGCCAGGGCGCGGGCGATGGCCACACGCTGCTGCTGGCCACCGGAGAGGTGGCTCGGGTATTTGTCGGCCTGGTTGCCAATGCCAACCCGGTTCAGCAGCCGCTCGGCGGTGGCATTGGCAACCACCTGGGAAGCGTTCTTCACCTTCATGGGCGCCAGCATGACGTTTTTTTTCACTGTCAGGTGAGGGAACAGGTTGAACTGCTGGAACACCATGCCCACTTCCTTGCGGATTTTACTCAGGGCTTTCTGGTTGCCGCCTTTGGGGGTAAGGGCCTGGCCGTCCACCACCAGTTTCCCCGATTCGAATTCCTCGAGGCCGTTCACGCATCGGATCAGGGTGGATTTGCCGGAACCACTGGCTCCGATGATCACCACCACTTCTCCCTGCTCGACCGTCAGGTCAATATTCCTGAGAACATGCAGCTTGCCGAAGTACTTGTTCATGCCCTTCATTTCTACGATATGAGTCATGGGTACCTTTCCTTCAGACAGAAACCAGTCCGCGCCGCTCTACCAGGCGGAGGATGAATGACAGGGACAGGGTGATTGCCAGATAAAGGATGGCCACCACAAAATACACCTCGAACGCGGTAAAGGTGTTGGCGATGTAGATCTGACCCTGACGGACCAGTTCACCGACGCCGATAACAGAGAACAGGGAAGTGTCCTTGATACTGACGATGGCCTGGTTGCCCAGCGGCGGAATCATGCGACGGAAGGCCTGTGGCCAGATGATGGACCAGAAGGTCTGGGTACGGGACAGGCCGAGAGAAAGGCCAGCCTCGGTCTGGCCCTTGGCGATGGACTGTACGCCACCACGGACCACTTCGGAGATGTAGGCTCCCGAGTTAAGTGCGATAGCGGAAATGCCCGCGGTCAGCGGATCAATTGGTCTGCCAATCAGGTCGGGCAGGCCGTAGAAAATGAACAGCACCTGGACCAGGATCGGAGTACCCCGGAAGATTTCGATGTAAGCGGTTGCCGGCCAGCGCAGGAACCATTTCTTGTTGATGCTCAGCAGGCCAAAAATAATGCCCAGTACGAAACCGATAAGCAGACCGCCAAACGAGATCAACAGGGTGTAGGGGACCCCTTTGAGCAGAAAGGGAATAGAGTCAATGGCTGCTTGCCAGTCAAACTGGAACTGGAATTCCACAGGCAATGCCTCCGCAGGGGGTTAAGGAGCCTCCGGTTTGTTGTTAATCAAAGGCTCCTGAATGTCAAAAACCGCCGGGGCGGGCGCCTCGGCAATGAACATGGACCGGCGTTACTTGCCTTCCGGCATCGGGCCAAACCACTTCTCGTAGATGCTCTTGTAGGTGCCGTCTTCCTTCATGGAAGCCAGTGCATCGTTGACTTCGTCAACCCACTCGCTGCCCTCGATCAGGGCAATACCATACTGCTGACCTTCATACAGCGGGCCGACGGTGGTTACCTTGCCTTCACCCTTGGTACGGGCGAAGTAGCCAACGTTGGGGGCGTCGTAGAAAACTGCGTCGATGGCGCGGGACATCAGGGCCATGTACATGTCCGAGCTGCCCGGATAAGGAGTTACGCCATCGTCGGCATCCAGGTTGGCCATCAGGTAATCATAAGAGGTACTACCGATCTTGGTGCCGACCTTGAGGCCTTCAAGATCGCTCAGCTCTTCAACATCACTGCCTATGCGCACCAGGATGCGCAGACCGGAATCGTAGTACGGGTCGGAAAAGTCGACGATTTGCTCGCGCTCTCCGGTGATGGTGATACCGGCAATGGCGATATCTACGCTGCCGGTCTGCAGGGCCGGGATGATGCCATTGAAGTCCATGGTTTGCAGGTCATATTCAAAGCCCGCACGCTTGGCCACTTCGGCGATGATTTCCATGTCGAAACCGACCATCTCTCCGGTTTTCTGGTCCATCATCTCGAACGGAACGAAGCTCGGGTCCGTAACCACTTTCAGGTTTTCCGCGCTAACGGTTCCCGCCGCCACAGTCAGTGCCAGGCTGGCGCCAAGAGTCTTCAGCCATTTCGTGCTCATGCCTTTCTCCTTTTGCTTTTTTCAGACCCCGTTTGCCCGGTAAGGCAAGCCGGAACAACCACTGCTGGTGACCGTGGCTTCCGGGGAGTGTTTATGGGATTGCAATACATACACTTTAGACTATTACCCACCGGGCTGCCTGAAATCAAATGCTTGGGAGGGAAGGCGGGGTATTCAGAAAGCAATTTTCTCGCGATCGCTGATACCCAGATTCTTCCAGATCTTCAGGCTCGGCTCCGCCTGGTTCAGGGTATAGAAGTGCAGCCCCGGCGCGCCGGCATTCAGCAGCCGTGCACACATCTCGGTAACCACTTCCTCGCCGAACTTGCGGATGCTGTCGCTGTCGTCACCATAGGCTTCCAGCTGCTTGCGGATCCAGCGGGGGATTTCCGCGCCGCACATGTCGGAGAATCGCACCAGGCTGGAGAAGTTGACGATGGGCATGATGCCCGGCACCACCGGAATGGTAACCCCCATCTTCTCCAGGCGCTCGATGAAGTAGAAGTAGCTGTCCGCATTGAAGAAGTATTGGGTGATGGCGCTGTTGGCGCCGGCTTGTACCTTGCGGGCAAAGTTCTTCAGGTCTTCCTCTGCATTGCGGGCCTGGGGGTGGAATTCCGGGTAGGCGGCCACTTCCAGGCTGAAGTGATCGCCGCTGTGTTCCCGGATGAATTCCACCAGCTCATTGGCGTAGCGCAGCTCACCGGAGGCCCCCATGCCCGAAGGCAGGTCGCCCCGCAGGGCGACGATCCGGTTGATGCCGTTTTCCTTATACAAGTCCAGCAGCTCGCCGATTTCCTCGCGGGTACCACCCACGCAGGACAGGTGTGGCGCCGTGGAAATGCCCTGCTTGTGCAGGCTGAGCACGGTTTCGATGGTGCGGTCACGGGTGGAGCCGCCCGCGCCGAAGGTGACTGAAAAGAAATCGGGGTTCACCCCGGCCAGTTGGTTGCGCACTGTTTGCAGCTTTTCCTTGCCCTGATCCGTCTTGGGCGGGAAAAACTCGAAGCTGAACCGGCGCTTGAATTGCTTCTGGGATTCCATGATCTGTTCCGCTCAGTACCTGTAGCTTTCCGGCTTGTACGGCCCTTCGACCGGTACACCGATGTATTTCGCCTGCTCCGGAGTCATTTTGGTGATCACGCCACCAAAACCTTCCACCATGGCCCGGGCCACTTCCTCGTCCAGCTGCTTTGGCAGCACCTGGACGTAGACGCCCTTGGCCCTGGAATCTTCCGGCAGGTCGCCAAACTTGCGCTCGAACAGGTACATTTGTGCCAGCACCTGGTTGGCAAAAGAGCCGTCCATGATCCGGGACGGATGACCGGTGGCGTTGCCCAGGTTCACCAGGCGGCCTTCGGACAGCAGGATCAGGTGGTCGTTGGTGGCCTTGTCACGGTAGATGACGTGAACCTGCGGTTTCACCTCGTCCCACTCCCAGTTCTTGCGCATGTAGGCGGTATCGATCTCGTTGTCGAAGTGGCCGATGTTGCACACCACGGCGCCGCTCTTCAGGGCCTTGAGCATGT
>JAXHVJ010000128.1:0-3869 GCA_034189235.1 Pseudomonadota bacterium | reverse complement strand
CCCAAAGCTCTCGCCAATCAGAGTGTTGTGCAATTCTCTTCAGGTACGGGTAACCTTTAGTGCGTGTCGAGAGAGCATGCATTCAGACAGGGGATGATTTGTGCCCAGATTTCTTCATACCGCCGACTGGCAAATGGGCCGGTCGTTCAGTCGTTTCGAAACGGAAGATGGCGCTGCGCTGGTGGAGGCCCGTTATGCGGCGATCGAAAAGCTGGCACAACTGGCGGTCGAGCAGGAATGCGATGCGGTGTTGGTCGCAGGTGATGTGTTCGATGCCCAAGGGGTATCCGACCGGACGATCCGCCGGGTGTTCAATGCCACCAGTGCCTTCAAGGGCCCTTGGGTCATGCTCCCCGGTAACCATGACGCGGCCCTTGCCGAGAGCGTCTGGACACGGGCCCGACGTTTGAAAGCAGTACCCGATAACATTCAGCTGGCGCTTGAGCCCGGCGTGATCCTGCTGGAAGAGCAGGGCATTGCAGTGCTCAGCGCACCGCTGACCCAGCGCCATACCTACAGTGACCTGACCGACGATTTCAGCGAGCGTGGGACGCCCGCCGGTCTTCTGCGAGTGGGTCTTGCCCATGGCAGTGTTCAGGGCGTTCTGCCGGATGAAGTGGACGCGACCAACCCGATCGCACCGAACCGGGCGCAGCTGGCCAACCTTGATTACCTGGCTCTGGGCGATTGGCACGGCGCCAGGCAGATCAACGAGCGAACCTGGTACAGCGGTACGCCGGAGCCGGAGCGCTTCCGGAACAACGAAGCCGGCTATGCCCTGGTCATCGATATTTCCAAGCCTGGCGCAGTGCCTGACGTCAAGAGCCTTGATACTGCCCGCTATCGCTGGCATCAGTGGCGGGAGACGCTCTCTGTGCCGTCGGACCTGGACCGGCTGGCCGAACGGATGGAGACGCTTCCCGAAGCGTCGGTTCTGGATATACGCCTCGATGGCGCGATTACCCTGGAAGGCCTTCAGCGTCTCGATCACGCGCTCTCGTTGGCGGAGGCGCGGTTCCGAAGCGTCAGTTGTGATCGTACCGGCCTTCAGCTTGAGCCCACTGAGGAAGATATCGCGGCGCTTCACGCCGATGGCTATCTGGGGGAAACCATTGAGGAATTGAGGCAGCTCCAGGTTGGAGACAACCCTGAACCGGCAAGGGATGCCCTGGCAATCCTTACGGGACTGCTCAATAGCAGTAAGCAGGAGGTAAGCCAGTGAGACTCGAAAGACTGAGGATCGAACAGGTTCGCCAGTTCCGGAATCCGATCGCCCTCGAGGGGCTCCAGCCGGGTATCAATCTGATTCACGGCCCCAACGAATCCGGGAAAAGCACTCTGGTGCGAGCCATCCGGGCCGCCTTTTTCGAGCGTCATCGCTCCAAATCCGTCGAGGATCTGCGCCCCTGGGGTGACTCGGCAGCGGCACCGGCGATTGAGCTGACCTTCGAGCACGGGGGCCATCACTGGTTACTTACCAAAAGCTTCCTCCAGCGTAAACGCTGTGATCTGCAGGTTGACGGCCAGAGCTTCAGTGGTGAAGAAGCCGAAGAGAAACTCGCCGAATTGCTGGGCTACCAGTTCCCTAAAAAGGGTGCCAGTAAGGAAGAGCACTGGGGTATCCCGGGTTTGCTCTGGGTCGAGCAGGGCACCGGCCAGAATATCGAGAAGGCCGTTGAGCACGCTGGCGATCACCTGAAATCCGCCCTCAACAATCTGGTTGGCGAAGTGGCCAGCACCGGCGGCGATGACGTGATCCAGGCCGTGGAAAAACAGCGCGCGGAGCTGCTTACCGGAACCGGAAAACCCCGGGGAGAATACCTGCAGCTTGAAAAGGAACGGGCTGAACTGGAAGACGAGATTGCCGAGCTTCAAGCCCGAATCGACCAATACCAGGCCCAGGTGGATCGCCTTGGCACACTGACGTACGAGTTTGAGCGAGCGGACCGGGAGCAGCCCTGGGCAGAGACCCGCCGCAGGATGGAGCAGGCGCAGGAGCAATTCCGTCAGGTGGAGTCACTCCAGGCGCAACAGGCGAGAGAGCGGGAGACCCTCGATCATGTGCGCCAGAACCTGAATCTGCTCCGCCAGAACCTGGAGCAGATGCAACGTCAGGGCAAAAAGCTGGAGCAGCGGGAAACCGACCTGCGTAAGGCCCGGGAGACTCTGGCCGAGAAAGAGGCCCGAACCCCGGTTCTCGACAAGGCTCTTGCGGATGCCCGTGAAGCCTATGAGGCGGCGGTCGAAACCGTCGATCAGGCCCGCCAGCTGGAAACCCTGAACAGGCTCAAGCAGGAAGTCACCAGGCTGGACAACCAGCACAAGACTCTCCGGCAGAATCTGGACAAGGCCACTGATTTCCAGCAAAAGCTGGACGAGGCCCGAAAACAGAAACAGGAGAACAGCATTGACCCGGATCTGGTGCAACACGCCAGGATGACCCGGCGCCAGCTTGACGAAGAGCAGATCAGGTCCCAGACCATCGCCACCCGCCTGACCTGGCAGCTGGAGCAGGGACAAAGCCTGCATCTCGATGACGAAAACATCGAGGGGGAGGGCGAACGTCGCCTCCTCGAGCAGACCACATTGGCGATTCCCGGTGTGGGTCGGATCGGAATTACGCCGGGTGGGGAAGATCTCGCGAGGGTCCGGCGCGCTCTGGCGCATCTTGAGCAAACCCTGGGCGAACACCTTCGAGCACTCGGTGTGCGTAGCGTTGAAGACGCGGAACAGAAGCTGGCGCGGTATCAGGGTGCGGAGAACAGGGTGAAGCACACCGAGGATCTGTTGGTGTCTGTTGCGCCCCAGGGGTTGGAGCGTCTTGCCACCGAGACCCGGGATACCCTGGCGGATCTGGAGGCTCGAAAAGGGGAACTCGAGGCATTACAGAAGTCAGCGGGAACGGCTGACCCCAATCTTCCCGGCCTGCCTGAGGCCGAAAGGGCGAGAAAGAATGCGGAGCAGCGTCTTTCAGAAGCCGAAAGTGCCCTGAGTAAACATCAGGCGGCCATCCTGACCGCCAGACAGAATGTCGAGAATGCCGAACGGGAATGGCAGCAGCTCAGGGAGGAACTGAACAATTCCGGGAGCCAGCGCCAGCTTCGCGAACTTGCCGACAGGATCTCCGAATCGGAGAAGCGGGAAGCGACAGTGTTGGGCAACCTGGAAGTACTGGACAAAAAGATCCGTGAGGCGCGACCGGAGCTGCTTCAACAGGATATCCAGCGTTTCCGGCAGGCGGCGGAAACACAGCAGAAAGCCCAGGAAAACCGGGAACGGGAGCTTCGGGATATCCGAGTCCGGCTGGAAGCCTGGGGGGCAGAGGGGCTTGAGGAACAGCTCAGTGAGAAATCCGGGGAGTTCGAGCATATCAATCGCCGGTATGGCGAACTGCATCGCCGTGCGCAGGCACTCGACCTGTTATTGAATGTGCTCACCCGGAAACGCCAGGCACTGACCCGTCGGCTGCAGGCACCGCTGCAAAAACACCTCGATCACTACCTTTCGGTACTTTTCCCGGAGGCGACGCTGGAGGTGGATGAACATCTGATGCCAGGCAGGTTTACCCGTGGCAACGAGCTGGGACGGATGACTGAGCTGAGTTTCGGGGCGCGGGAGCAGATGGGGCTGGTCAGCCGGTTCGCCTATGCGGACTTGCTGCGGGAAGCGGGGCGACCAACACTGATTATCCTGGACGATACCCTGGTGCATTCCGATGCGGAGCGGCTGGATGGAATGAAACGGATTCTGTTTGACGCTGCGCAGCGGCATCAGATTCTGCTGTTTACCTGCCACCCCGAAAACTGGCAGGATCTGGGCGTCGAGCCCAGGGACCTTCAGGCGTTGAAGAGCCAGGCAGTCCCCTGAAA
>JAXHVJ010000127.1:0-4054 GCA_034189235.1 Pseudomonadota bacterium | reverse complement strand
AGGCAGTGCGTGTACGACAATATGACAGAGCGCGAGAGTCCACCGTGAACAAAACAGATACCTCCGGCGCCGACACCCTTCTCTCAGTAGGCCGTTTCGATGCCCTGGTGCTTGATCTCGATGGCGTGATCACGCAGACGGCCAAGGTGCACGCCGCGGCATGGAAGACAACGTTCGACGACTTCCTGGCGAAACATACTGCGGAAGGCGGGTGTTCCGAACCGTTCGACATCGAAACCGACTACCGCCAGTACGTGGACGGCAAGCCGCGCTATGATGGTGTGCGCAGCTTCCTTCAATCACGCGGTATCGACCTGCCCGAGGGCAGGCCGGATGATGGTTCCGATCAAGAGACGATCTGCGGCCTTGGCAACCGTAAAAATGAATTGTTCCGGGAAAAACTGCGCCACGAGGGTGTTGAGGTTTATGCCTCAACCATCAGCCTCATCCGCACATTACGCCGGGCCGGGCTGCGCACCGCCGTGGTCTCCTCGAGCCGCAACTGCCGGGCGGTGCTGGAAGCCGCCGGAATTTCCGACCTGTTCGACGCCTGCGTCGATGGCGTGGAACTGCAAAAATGCAAGCTGGCGGGCAAACCCGCGCCGGATATGTTCATCGAGGCCAGTCGCCGGCTCGCGTGCGAGCCCCATCGTTGTATCGGGATTGAAGACGCCACCGCAGGCGTACAGGCGGCCCGGGCCGCCGGTTTCGGGTGTGTCATCGGCGTCAATCGTGGCGACCGGAAGGAAGCCTTGCTCGAACATGGGGCTGACATTGTGGTCTCTGATCTTGGCGAATTACAGCTGGCGTTGACTAGCGGGTATACGCCATCCACCAGACAACTGCCTTCGGCCCTTGACCATCTGGACGAGATGGTCCGAGGCCATGATCGCCAGCCGGTACTCTTCCTCGACTACGACGGCACCTTGACGCCTATCGTGCCCCATCCGAATGACGCGATATTGACCGACACCATGCGCGCAACCCTGCAGCGGCTGGCAAGGCTATGTAAGATCGCCATTATCAGCGGCCGGGATCTCGTTGACGTGCGCGAACGGGTCGGCATAAAGGGTATCTGGTATGCCGGCAGTCACGGCTTCGATATCTCCGGACCAAACGGCGAACACACCGAATATGAGGAAGGCCGCAACTATCTGCCAGCGCTTGATGCCGCGGAACACCGCCTGCGCGAAAAACTGGACGCGATTCCGGGTTGCCTGGTGGAACGCAAGCAGTTTGCTGTCACCGCCCACTACCGTCAGGTAGCGGAAGACCAGGTGGACAGAGTCAAACAGGTGGTCGATCAAATAAACTTCGCGCATACCGGGCTTCGTCTGACGACTGGCAAGAAAATCTATGAGCTGCAACCGGATATCGATTGGAACAAGGGCAAAGCACTACGCTGGCTAATGCAGGCCCTGGGCACGGATACAGCGCATTTTATTCCTCTGTATATAGGGGACGACACTACCGACGAGGATGCTTTCCGTGAGTTGGCAGCAGACGGAATAGGCATTCTGGTAGCAGAGAAGGACCAGCCGACCCATGCTGCCTACCGTCTTGACGACCCCGACGAGGTGCAACAATTTCTCGATCAACTGTACGACAAACTGGCGAGGCTCGGCCCATGAACGGCTGGAAACTGCTCTACGAGGGATTCAATCCTCAACAGGAGGGGCTGCGAGAGGCATTGTGCACACTGGGTAATGGCTACTTCGCCAGCCGCGGTGCCGTGCCGGAGTCGTCGGCGGGCGGGATCCACTATCCCGGCACCTACATCGCCGGCTGTTATAACCGGCTGAAAACCCGAATCGCCGGTGAAACCATCGAGAACGAAAGCCTGGTCAACGCCCCCAATTGGCTGGCACTTACTTTCCGCATCGAAAACGGCGACTGGTTCGACGTCGGCAACGTCAATGTCCTTTCCTGTCACCAAGAGCTGGATATCAAAAAGGCCATTCTCACACGGACGATTCGCTTTCGCGATCCGGACGGGCGGCATACCCGAGTCAGCCAACGGCGCCTGGTCTCCATAGAACATCCGCACCTCGCTGCCCTGGAAACCAGCATTCATGCCGAGGACTGGACCGGTAGTATTGAAGTACGCAGCGCACTGGACGGCCAGGTCGTCAATGCCGGTGTCGAACGCTACCGTGATCTGAACAAACGCCACCTGAATCCGAACACCGCCGAATCCATTGCGGATGATACCTTCTGGCTCGAGGTCGAAACCACCCAGTCCCACATTCGTATCGTCCAGGCGGCAACGACTCGCCTGTGGCGCGGTGAGCAATGCATCACGCTGGCGCCGGCGGTGGACCAGGGCGAAGGCTACATTGCCCATCACTACAAAACCCGGCTCGACTCAAAGCAGCCTTTGCGCATCGAGAAGATCGTTGCACTGTATACCTCCCGCGACCATGCCATCAGCGAACCGGGACTGGAGGCGCGCAAGGCGGTTGCCGAGGCGCCGACGTTCGGCGCATTGAGCAGCCGCCATATCCTGGTGTGGAAGCAGTTATGGCGGCGTTTTGACTTTGACATCGAACACGACGACCCGGAAGAAGAAGAAAAAACCGAACGTAATCTGCGGTTGCACATCCTGCACCTGATACAGACCATTTCACCCCATGTTATGGATCTGGATGTCGGGGTGCCGGCACGCGGTCTGCATGGCGAGGCCTATCGCGGTCATATTTTCTGGGACGAGCTATTCATCTTCCCCTTATTCAATCTACGCATGCCAGAGATCACCCGCGCGCTGCTTCGCTATCGTTATCGCCGCCTGGATGAAGCACGTCGCGCTGCGCGCACTGCCGGATATCGAGGCGCCATGTACCCCTGGCAGAGCGGTAGCAACGGTCGTGAGGAAAGTCAGCGGCTACACCTGAATCCCGAATCAGGCAATTGGATACCCGACAACTCCCACCTCCAGCGCCACATCAATGCAGCGGTGGCTTACAATGTCTGGCAGTATTATCAGGTTACCCGCGATATGGAGTTTCTGTCTTTCTACGGGGCGGAAATGTTCCTGGAGATCGCCCGCTTCTGGGCCAGCATTGCTACCTATAATGAAAGGCTCGAACGCTACGAAATTCTTCAGGTGATGGGCCCGGACGAATACCACGATGCCTATCCTGCTGCCGAAAATCCCGGCCTGAACAACAACGCCTACACCAATATCATGGCGGTTTGGGTACTACTGCGCGCGCTCGAACTTCGCGAAATCCTGCCCGGCAAGCGTTTTACCGAACTTTGCCAGCTAATGAATTTGTCACCAGAGGAGTTCGCGCTCTGGGACGACATAAGCCGAAAAATGCACGTGCCTTTTCATAAGGATGATCATGACAACGACATCATCAGCCAGTTCGAAGGTTACGAGCTACTGAAAGAGTTCGATTGGGAAGGCTATCGTGAAAAGTATGGCGATATTCAGCGACTGGACCGGATCCTGGAAGCCTCGGAGGATAACGCAAATAATTACCGGGTTTCCAAGCAGGCCGACGTTTTGATGCTTTTCTACTTGTTCTCGTCAGAGGAACTCGGAGAGCTGTTCACGCGTCTTGGCTATCGCTTCGAGTACGATACCATTCCCTGCAATATCGACTACTATATGCGGCGCACTTCCCACGGCTCCACTCTGAGCCGGGTGGTCAGCTCCTGGGTATTGGCGCGGGCAGATCGTCCAGGCGCCTGGCCACTCTTCGCCAAAGCGCTCGACAGTGATGTCGCCGACATCCAGGGTGGCACGACGTCGGAAGGTATCCACACCGGTGCAATGGCCGGCACTGTAGATCTCATCCAACGCTGCTTTACCGGCATCGAGACCCGGGGCGATGTCTTGTGGCTGAATCCGAGTCTGCCTGAGGGGTTGAGTAGCCTCACACTCAGTGTCCGTTACCGCCAACATCTGCTGAGATTGTATCTCACACGCAGCCGTTTGCGGGTCAGTACTGAGCCTTGCGAAGAAAAGCCGATCCGGATTGGTATCGTCTCGGATATCCACGAATTCAGGCCGGGCGAAGTTCGCGAGTTTCAGTTGTGATCCCACAGA
>JAXHVJ010000126.1:0-4073 GCA_034189235.1 Pseudomonadota bacterium | reverse complement strand
TGGGTTATGGCCCGGTACCGGCCACCAAGAAGGCACTGAAGCGTGCAGGCCTGAAAGTCGAAGATATCGACTTCTGGGAACTGAACGAAGCCTTCGCTGGCCAGTCCCTGCCGGTCCTGAAGGATCTGAAACTGCTGGGTGTTATGGAAGAGAAGGTGAACCTGAACGGTGGCGCGATTGCCCTGGGCCATCCGCTGGGCTGCTCCGGTGCCCGCATCTCCACCACACTGCTGAATGTCATGCAGGCCAAAGGCGGTACGCTGGGTGTTTCCACCATGTGTATCGGTCTGGGGCAGGGCATTGCCACGGTGTGGGAGCGCATCTGATTCCGCTCGCGGAACTGAGCGCTTTTTGAACAGGAGGCCCGGCAACTGCCGGGCCTCGCTGTTTGTGAGTTGTGAAAAAAAAGCCCCCGGGAAAATAAAGAATGGGTTGTCTTGCCAATCCTGACCCTGTAAAACAGTGAGCCTATACAGAATGACGGCTCGTGTGTGTTTTCTAGCCGCCTGATTTTACAGCGAGTTTACGGGTTGTTGATTATTTGACCGATTGTCGCCAAGGAAACAGATCTCCGATATGGGTAAAAGTCTCGTAATTGTCGAGTCGCCAGCGAAAGCGAAGACCATCAACAAATACCTGGGCTCCGACTACATCGTGAAGTCCAGCGTGGGGCACATCCGGGACCTGCCGGTCAGCGGCAGTGGCTCCCGGACCGATCCCAGGGAACGGGCCCGGCAGGCGGCGCTGACCCGCAAGATGAGTCCTGAAGAGAAGGCCGAGCACAAGAAGCGCAAGGGCCGTGAGCAACTGGTGGCCCGCATGGGGGTCGACCCGGAGCACGACTGGCAGGCCCGCTACGAAATCCTTCCCGGAAAGGAAAAGGTGGTCAGTGAACTCAAGCGCCTGGCCAGGTCCGCCGACCACATCTACCTGGCAACGGATCTGGACCGCGAAGGGGAAGCGATTGCCTGGCACCTGCAGGAGACCATTGGCGGCGATTCCGATAAATACCGGCGCGTGGTCTTCAACGAGATCACCAAGCGCGCCATCCAGGAGGCATTCAAGGATCCGGGGCATCTGGACCGGAACCGGGTGAATGCACAGCAGGCCCGGCGCTTCCTGGACCGGGTCGTGGGTTACATGGTGTCACCGCTGCTGTGGGCCAAGATTGCCCGCGGTCTGTCCGCCGGCCGGGTCCAGTCGGTGGCTGTGCGCCTGATCGTCGAGCGCGAACGGGAAATCCGCAAGTTCATCCCGGAAGAGTTCTGGCAGTTACACGCAGATCTGGCTCCAGAAGGCGCGAAGGATCCGGTGCGCTTCGAAGTAACCCGGTATGACGACCAACCCTACCGGCCGGTCAATGAAACCCAGAGCAACGAGCACGTTGCGCGCCTGAAGGAAGGTAGCTTCAAGGTCGCCAAGCGGGAAGACAAGCCGACCCGGTCACGTCCGTCTGCTCCCTTTATTACCTCGACGCTGCAGCAGGCGGCAAGTAACCGCATGGGTTTCAGCGTCAAGAAAACCATGATGCTGGCCCAGCGCCTGTACGAGGCGGGTTTCATCACCTACATGCGTACCGACTCCACCAACCTGAGCCAGGACGCGGTTGCCAGTTGCCGGGAGTTTGTCAGGAAGCAGTTCGGGGACAAGTACCTGCCCGAGAAGCCCCGGGTCTATGGCAGCAAGGAAGGCGCCCAGGAGGCCCACGAGGCGATTCGTCCGACCGAGGTGAGCCGTCGTCCGTCCGATATTACCGGCCTGGAAAAAGACGCTGAGAAGCTCTATGACCTGATCTGGCGCCAGTTCATTGCCTGCCAGATGGCCGATGCCGAGTTCCTGAGCACCTCCATCCTGGTGGCCAACGATGGTTATGAACTGCGCACCCGTGGCCGCATCATCAAGTTTGACGGTTTCCTCAAGGCCGCGCCCCAGTCCGGCAAGAAAGACGAGGACGTGGCGCTGCCGGATATCCAGGTCAACGACACCCTGGAGCTGAAAAAGCTCGATCCGAGCCAGCATTTCACCAAGCCGGCGCCACGTTACACCGAAGCGAGCCTGGTAAAAGAGTTGGAAAAGCTGGGTATTGGCCGGCCGTCCACCTATGCCTCGATCATTTCCACCATCCAGGACCGTGGCTACGTGCGCCTGCAGAACCGCCGGTTCTACGCGGAGAAAATGGGCGAGATCGTTACCGAACGGTTATCCGAGTCCTTCCCGAATCTGATGGATTTCGATTTCACCGCCCGCATGGAAGACGAGCTGGACGAGATCGCCGAGGGCGATGAGGACTGGAAGACGGTCCTCAATGACTTCTACGCCCGGTTCCGGCAACAGCTGGAATCCGCGGAAAAAGCCGAAGGTGGCATGCGCGCGAACACGCCCACGGAGACCGACATTCCGTGCCCGTCCTGTGGCCGCAACATGCAGATCCGGGTGGCCAGCACCGGCGTGTTCCTCGGTTGCTCCGGCTATTCATTGCCACCGAAGGAACGTTGCAAGACCACCATCAACCTGATTCCCGGCGACGAGGTGGTCAGTGCCGACGAAGACGTGGAAGGCGAGGGCGAAACCCGCCTGCTGCGCAAAAAGCGTCGCTGCCCCAAGTGTGGCACCGCCATGGACAGCTACCTGATCGACGAGAAGCGCAAGCTGCACGTGTGTGGTAACAACCCCGACTGTTCCGGTTACGAGGTCGAGGAGGGCACCTTCCGCATCAAGGGCTACGACGGCCCGACCCTGGAGTGCGACAAGTGCGGCTCCGAGATGCAGCTCAAGACCGGCCGCTTCGGTAAATACTTCGGCTGCACCAACCCGGACTGCAAGAATACCCGGAAACTGCTCAAGAACGGCGAGCCGGCACCCCCCAAGATGGACCCGGTGCCCATGCCCGAGCTGCAGTGCCAGAAAGTGGACGACACCTACGTGCTGCGCGACGGCGCTTCCGGCCTGTTCCTGGCGGCCAGCAAGTTCCCCAAGAACCGGGAAACCCGACCGCCGCTGGTGAGGGAAATCAAACCGCACCGCAAGGAAATCGATCCCAAGTACGATTACCTCATGGATGCCCCGGAAACCGATCCCGAAGGCAACCCCACGGTGATCCGCTACAGCCGGAAATCGAAAGAGCAGTACGTGATGTCCGAGAAGGATGGCAAAGCCACCGGCTGGTCCGCCTGGTACGAAAACGGGCGCTGGGTGCCGCGAGACAAGAAAAAATAAGGTTGCCACGGAAGAGCACGGGAAGTAAAAAATCCTCAAATCTTTTTTCCGTGTTTTCTGTGGCTTAAAAATCACTTCCTCCGCAGCCGCTGGAGCAGGGATGAGGTATCCCAGCGCCCGCCGCCCATGGCCTGTACATCGCCGTAGAACTGGTCCACCAGTGCGGTGACAGGCAGTCTGGCACCGTTGGCACGGGCTTCCTCCAGGCAAATTGCCAGATCCTTGCGCATCCAGTCCACCGCAAAGCCGTGGTTGAACTCGCCCTCGATCATCGTTCCCGAGCGATTCTCCATCTGCCAGGATTGCGCCGCGCCCCTGGAGATCACATCAACCACCTTCGCCACATCCAGGTTCGCCTGCTCGGCAAAGTGCAGGGCTTCTGACAGGCCCTGAACCAGGCCGGCAATGGCAATCTGGTTGACCATCTTGGTCTTTTGGCCGCTACCGGCCGGCCCCATCAGGTTAACCGCCCGGCCGTAGTGGTCCATCAACGGCTTCGCCTTGGCAAAAGCCTTCTCCGGCCCGCCACACATCACCGTCAATTTGCCGTTCTCCGCCCCCTGCTGGCCACCGGAAACCGGCGCATCGATAAAGGCCTGATTCCGCTTCACCGCGGCCGCCGCCAGATGCTCGGCCACGCCCGCCGATGCCGTCGTGTGATCGATCAGGATCGCGCCCTCGGGCGCATTGGCAATGATGCCGTCCTCGCCTTCGAACACCTCAATCAGATCCTTGTCCGCGCCCACGCAGGTCATCACAAAGTCTGCGCCTTGAACGGCTTCCGCAATCGTCTTGCAGGCGGTTCCCTGGTATTCGCTGGCCCATTGTCCGGCCCTGGCGGCCGTCCGGTTCCAGAC
>JAXHVJ010000125.1:0-4074 GCA_034189235.1 Pseudomonadota bacterium | reverse complement strand
CGGTTCATGAACGTGGAGGGATTCAGCAGATGCAGGTCGAGTCCCTGCCACTGAATGCGGGCGTAGAGCCCATGGTATTTCTTTTCAGGGCGGAGCGTCTGGCCCGCATCGCGGGCCAGCGCCTCGACGAACAGGGCGCCGGCGTTGTGGCGGGTATTCTCGTAGTCAGGGCCGGGATTACCCAGTCCGACCACCATGACAATATCCTGTGCCATTCGCCGTTGCCCCCGGAGTGATTACTCCTCGCCGCCTTCTTCTTCGCCTTCTTCGCCTTCTTCGCCTTCGTCAACCTTGGCTCCGCGCGGCTTGTGGATAGCCACAACCGGCAGGTCGTGATCCTCGCCCTGGAGCAGAGCGGCAATCTTGACGCCTTCCGGCAGTTTGAGGTCGCTCAGGTGAACAACCTGGTCCATGTCGACGGTAGCCATGTCGACTTTAATGAACTCAGGCAGGTTCTGGGGCAGACAGATTACTTCCACTTCGTTGATCTGGTGGTTGGCAACACCGCCCTGCAGCTTGATAGCCGGGGCGGTCTCTTCGTTAACGAAGTGCAGCGGCACGTTGACGTGGATCTCGTGGTCCTTGTCGACACGCAGGAAGTCGGCGTGGGTCAGGATGGGCTTGTACGGGTGGCGCTGCAGATCCTTCAGGATCACGCTCTCTTTCTTGCCGTTCAGCTCAACGGTAAGAACGTGGGAGTAGAAGGCCTCGTGTTCCAGGGCCTTTTTCAGCTCGTTGTGCCAGATGGCAACCGGAGTAGCGTCTTTATCGCCGCCGTAGATGATGGCCGGGATTTTACGCTCCTCGCGACGCAGGCGGCGGCTCGCACCTTTCCCCTGGTCGTCACGAGGAAATGCTTCAATGACAAATTCCTGAGACATGGTTTTTACCTCACTCGTCATCTGAACGGCCCGCGACCAGGCTCGGAACAGATGATGTTTCTGATGAAGCCGGGGTGTTCCCCGGCTGACGAAAAGAGTCGGGAGCCCGTTGGGGCTCCCGACCCGAAAACTGCCTTTTTGGCCTGAGCTTACGGCGCCTGGCCGGCTCAGACGTTCTCGAACATGGCGCTGATGGACTCTTCGTTGCTCACGCGACGAATGGATTCGGCAAGCAGCCCTGCCATATTGAGGACGCGGATTCTATCACAATTGCGGACTTTGTCATCCACCGGAATGGTGTCACATACCACCAGTTCATCCAGCCGGGAGGCATTGATGTTATCGATGGCCGGGCCGGACAGGACAGGGTGGGTGATATAGGCAATTACCTTTGCTGCACCGTGTTCCTTCAGCGCATTGGCCGCCTTGCACAGGGTGCCTGCAGTGTCGATGATGTCGTCCACCAGGATGCAGGTCTTGTCTTTCACATCACCGATGATGTGCATGACCTGGGAAACGTTGGCTTTCGGGCGACGCTTGTCGATGATCGCGAGGTCGGCGTCATCCAGGCGTTTGGCCACGGCACGGGCGCGAACCACGCCGCCGACGTCAGGGGAGACGACGACAAAATTCTCGAAACGTTGCTTTTCGATGTCCTCGAGCATCACCGGAGTGGCGTAGATGTTGTCTACCGGGATATCGAAGAACCCCTGAATCTGGTCTGCGTGCAGGTCCACGGTCAGAACACGATCCACGCCGATGCTGGAGATCATGTCGGCAACGACCTTGGCGCTGATGGCAACCCGGCTGGAGCGAACGCGACGATCCTGGCGGGCATAGCCGTAATAGGGGATAACCGCAGTGATGCGCGTGGCGGAGGCGCGACGCAGGGCGTCAGCCATCACGATCAGTTCCATCAGGTTGTCATTGGTGGGATAGCAGGTGGGCTGGATGATGAAGACATCATGGCCCCGGACATTCTCATTGATCTCGACGGTGGTTTCGCCGTCGCTGAAACGGCCTACGGTGGCCTGGCCCATGGGAATGTGAAGTTTCTTGGCAATATCCTGGGCAAGGGCCGGGTTGGCATTACCAGCGAAAATCATCAGTTTGGACACGACAGCATCCTTCTCGGTATCGGCGTTTGATTCAGAAGAAGCGGGAGAAAGGTGGCTGGGGTGGCAGGACTCGAACCTGCGCATGACGGGATCAAAACCCGTTGCCTTACCACTTGGCGACACCCCAGTATCGTGCTTTTTTGGCATCATTTCAGCTCTGTCAGCTTTTGGTGAAGAGGCGATACGTTCACCCCTTTAGCTACGAACCCCGTGATGCCGGAGGGTTTGCTTTCCCGGATAATCCGGGCTGCGGATTCTGTCGGGAAACGTCCAAAAATGCAAGCCCCGGTTCCGGTTAATCTTGCAGGTCCGAATTGTGAAAGCCATTCCAGGCTCTGGTTAACCTCCGGATACAGTTTACGAACCACATCCTCACAGTCGTTTCGGTACCTCGAGGCGTCTCCCTCAAAAGCGGGCGCTATTTTGATTTTTGGGGTGTCCCTTGTCAACCCTTGTTCGGAAAAAATCTTTCCGGTGTTGATGTCGCAGGCTGGCTTGAGCACAACGAACCAGTCCTCCGGTGGGTTCGCCGGCGTGAGTTTTTCGCCCACGCCTTCGCCAAAGGCGGCATGGCCCCGGACGAACACCGGGACGTCTGCACCAAGACTGAGACCGATCTCGGCCAGCTCATTCAGGCTGAGGTCCATCTGCCACAGATAATTGAGGCCCAGCAGGGTAGTAGCGGCATTGGAACTTCCGCCTCCCAGGCCGCCTCCCATTGGCAGGCGCTTGGCCAGGCTGATGGTGACGCCGGGCAGGGCGGTCGTGGCACGGGCTGCCAGGGCCCGGGCAGCGCGGATGATGAGGTTGTCATCGTCTGGTACGCCGGGCACCGGTTTCGTCAGCCGGACGCAGGGCTGGCCGGGCGTCAGGGTAAAGGTGATGTCATCGCCATAGTCCAGGAACTGGAAGAGGGTCTGGAGCTCGTGGTAGCCGTCGGGCCGGCGACCGACAATATGCAGGAACAGGTTGAGCTTGGCTGGAGAGGGCAGGGTAATCGAAGTGTTCATTGCTGTTTCTCGAGATCGTGCCATTGGCCGATCACCATGCGGACCCGCTTCTCGCCTTTCAGGGCGGTAACCCGGGCGGGCAGCTCGGGATAGTCGGCCAGGAAGTTCTGCCAGCGATCGTAACGGATTTCCCAGCCGGCCTGGCGGATAATCGCCAGCTGGCCCTGGTTGTCGAACAGGAGCCGGAAATCCCCGCCCGGTGCAGGCAGGCCGCGGATCCACCACACCAGGTTTTCGAGCGGCAGCTGCCAGCCGGTGGCTGCCTCTACCAGTTCCTCGGGTTCGTTGGAGCGGTAGGTGTCACCGTTGGGCAGGGTGAGTTCAATAAAGCCGGGAACCCCTTTCAGAGAAGTGCTGCCCATGCCCAGGAAGGAAGAGGAGAGTGCCAGGTCGTAGGTTTCACCATTCTGGATCCAGTGATTGATCAGGGCAGTGCCGCTGTCTGTGGGTTGGCGAACCGCCAGTTTGCCGGAGAGTTCCCACTGGTCGAACCGGCTCAACTGGCGCGTCCGGTCGGCCCAGCCGGGGGGGGGCTGGTCGGTCATTCCCTCCGGCAGCGGTTCCAACTGAATGGTTGTGCAGGCTTGCAGCAGGGCTGCCAGGACCAGAGTCGGGAAGAGTCTTGCTCCCGCGACCATTAGCGGGCTCCGTTACCGGTCAGGCGCCGGATGGTTTCACGCAGGATCTGGTGGTTCGGATCCTGCTCGAGCCCTTCCTGCCAGACGATTCGGGCCTGCTCTTCTTCTCCGGCCATCCAGAGAGCTTCGCCATAGTGGGCGGCTACTTCCGGGTCCGGGTAGGCTTGCCACGCCTTTTTCAGGTAATCCAGGGCGGGCCGGAGCTGTCCTTCCCGAAAGAGTACCCAGCCCATGCTGTCCAGGATGGCGGGGTTTTCCGGGTCCAGGCGCAGGGCACGCTCGATGTAGGTGCGGGCCTCTTCCAGACGGTCTGTGCGGGTCGTGAGAATGTAACCCAGCGCATTCAGCGCAACCGCGTTTTCCGGGTCGGCTTCGATGATCCGGCGCAGATCGGTTTCGGCTTTTTTCGGCTGGTCCAGCGTATCGT
>JAXHVJ010000124.1:0-4303 GCA_034189235.1 Pseudomonadota bacterium | reverse complement strand
CCTTGACATCCGGCGTGGCAATGACGATTCCCCGGCCGCGGGGGCACAGGCTTTCGCTATATCCATAGCCATGACCATGCCCCCCCTGACCATTCTTTTACTAAAGCGGGCAGTCTTTGCGTGGCCATCGACGATCTTTGCCTTTTTGCCGGCGATGGAGATGTCCGCCAGGAGGCCAACGACAAGACCCGCACCCGCGGCCGGGCCGTTGATGGCGGAAATGATCGGCTTGTTGCAGTTGATAATGTTATAGACGAGGCCCCTGGCC
This sequence comes from Pseudomonadota bacterium, assembly GCA_034189235.1. Lineage (GTDB taxonomy): Bacteria > Pseudomonadota > Gammaproteobacteria > Pseudomonadales > Oleiphilaceae > Marinobacter. The sequence goes on along the minus strand of JAXHVJ010000124.1, from coordinate 4,035 downwards.
TCTTTCCACGTTTTCATGATCTCCTGGGAATTCCCGATCATGTTTTCGATCAGGCTGAAGTCGCCGCCCGCCGAAAACGCCTTGCCCGCGCCGGTCACGATCACCGCATTGATGTCGGGGTCGCGGTCGATATCGATCCACATATCCGTCATCTGGGTGTGGGTTTCCGCATCGACTGAATTAAAAGACTCGGGCCGGTCAAAGGTGATGCGCAGGACGCGATCCGCCGGATAGTCAAATTTCAGCTTGCTGTATTGTGCATAACGGTCCGACATAGAGTTCTGTTCCTTCGTTGGATGGATGTTAAGTGTGGGTTCAGCCTGGCAATCCAAGGACGGCCCTGGAAAGAATGTTGCGCTGGATCTCGTTCGACCCGCCGTAGATCGTTGTCGGTCGGGCCTTGTAGAAGCTCGCCAGAATGTCCACGCTGACGTTGCCGACCTGAAGCGGACTTATTGTGGCGCCATCCGGGCCGGCGGCCTCGATCATCAGCTCGGTAATACGCTGGAAGCACTCAGTTACCCAGATTTTCAGCATCGAGACATCCGCACCCAGCGTTTCGCCACGCTTAAGCTGATCCGCGAAACGGGCATAAAGCGCGGCGTGGTCTTCAACGTCGAGGGCGGCCTGGGCAAAGCGGTCACAGAACACCGGATCGTCAAATGCGCCGCAACACCGGGCAAAGCTTTCCAGCTGCCCCAGGGCGTTCTGTGCAAGGCTTGGAGAACCGATGAAAATACGCTCGAAACTCAACAGCGCCTTGGCCATCGTCCAGCCCTTGTTCAGCTCGCCGACGAGGTTCTCGCAGGGCGTGCGGGCATTGTCGAAAAAGACCTCGCAAAACTCGGTTTCCCCCGCAAGTGTCCGGATAGGACGCACCTCCACCCCGGGCTGGTCCATCGGCGCCAGCACGAAGCTGATGCCCTGCTGCTTCTTTGGTGCCCCCGGATCGGTCCGCACCAGCATGAAGATATGGGTGGCGTCATGGGCCATCGTGGTCCAGGTCTTCTGCCCGTTGATGACGAAGTCGTCGCCATCGATGTCTGCGCGCGTACGCAGGCTGGCCAGATCGGACCCGGCCCCGGGCTCGGAATAGCCCTGACACCAGATGTCTTCGCAGCTGAGGATGCGAGGCAACCAATAGTCTTTTTGTTGCCAGGTGCCGAACTTGATAATCAGCGGGCCGACCATCTGCACACCCATGTCGCGCCCGCGGTTCACACCCCAGCGTTGCTGTTCTTCGTAAAAGATCAGCAGCTTGGCAGCATTCAGCCCCATGCCGCCATATTCAGCAGGCCAGGCCGGGGCCACCCAGCCCTTGGCGTGCAGCTTGCGGTGCCAATGCTCGATCTCGGCGAATTTCGGACGGTGCGGCAGATGGCGCAGCTCTTCGGGGTATTCCGTTTCGAAGAAGCAGCGCACTTCCTTGCGGAATTCCGCATCACTCATTGTGTTCCAGTCCGCCATTATGCCGCCCCCTCTTGTTCACGTGCCTTGAACCACACTTCTTTGCGGCTGTGACAGCGCGCGCCTTGGCGCGGCTGGCGAGCCGCTTGCGGACCCCCGGATCCGTTTCGCAGTCCATCCGGGCCAGAACCTCGCGCACGCCAGCCTGTGCAACCTCACGCATGACATTCAGATCCACGGCGCGATGCTGAAGGACCTGGAAGGAACCGATGGGCTTGTCGAACTGCTCACGGGTCTTGATGTAGTCCAGAGTGATTTCAAAGGCGCGATCGCTCAGGCCGACGAGCTCGGCCGCGGCAAGCGCCGTTGTATCGCTGATTGCTTCGCTGAGCGCCTCTGTTACGGCGTTACCCCGGGCAAGTTCCTCGGCCGGAGTTGCCGAAAACGAAAGCTCGCCCATCGCACTACCGTCGGCCTGCACGCGCTGGTCGACGAAACATCCGTTTGCGGTGGCCTCGGTCAGGGCCAGAACCGGACCATCGTCCCCCTCGGCCACAACAAGGAAACCATGTGACCCGGGCGCGCCGACGACCCAGGCCTTGCTGCCGGTCAGCTTTCCATCTGCGTAGCGGCATGCCACATCGCCAGGAGCCCCACCGGCGCCGCGTTCCTGCCAGGCCACCGCCAGGACAGTGTCACCGCTGATCAGTTGCGCCACCTTCGGATGATCCGGGCAAAGCCGACGCAGAAGGCCAAGGCTCAGCCCGATCGTCATTACCACCGGTTCGGGGGCAATCACGCGGCCGACTTCCTCAGCGATGACGCCCCCGGCGGCCAGCCCAATGCCTAGACATGATGTTATTCACCTGTCGTCGCTGCGTGAGTTATTGCTGAGCCGGAGTGGCCTTCCAGAGGCACTTGCCACCGATGAATCCGGTGAGCAGGTCCTTGCGACGGTACATGGCCGCCAGATAACTCTGCTTGTCCAGCTCACCACGCTTGCCGACCTCACGGTCCACGAGATTGTTGAAGCTCAGGAACCTGTTGTAATTGGCATCCTCGCGGCGACGAGCCAGAGCACCACTGAAGCCCGTTTCCGGACGCTTGCCGGCGAGTGCATCAGTTGCGCGCAACAGCACGGCGTCAGTACCCTGCCCGAAACCAGTCAACAGGATCAGGTCACCGGTTTTGGCTTTCTCCAGCGCTTCGGTGAGCAACAGGATCGGATGAGCAACGCCGGCGACGCCCAGATCCCCGATGTGGTTGTCGATCACCGCGTCGGCGGAAATGCCAATTTTCCTGGCGACGGCACCAGGAGTACGAGCCTGATCGCAGGCCAGAACAAAGTGGGCAATGTCGGAGGAAGCGCTGAACGTGGAGGTCTTTGTACGCCACGGCCGGGGAGTCGTGCTCACCGCTGCGGGAGAACTGCTGTATGAAAGGGCCCGGATCCTGTTACAAAGCCTTGAGCGAACACAGGCAGATGTGAGGGCAGTTGCCGGTGAAGTAACGGGCCAGGTAATACTCGGCTTGCTCCCAACAGTCACCCACAGTTTTTCTGGCACAATTATTGAGCAGTACCGAAAACGATTTCCTCAGGTGCACCTGGCTGTCAAATCTGCCATGAGTGGCACCTTGCAGCAGATGGTAATGCAGCATCGACTGAACCTGGCAATCAGCTACAACCACAGCAACCATAAGAATCTCCGTTACCGGCCTCTGATTGAAGAACAGCTCTATCTGATCTCGCCAACCGATACACGTGTCTCAAAACGCTCGGAGATTACGCTGGATGAAGTGGTTGAATTACCACTGGTAATGCCTGAAGAAAAGCATGGGCTCCGAATCTCTATGGAAAAGGAAGCGACCGAACGCAACAAAACGCTTAACCTGGTCATGGAGGTAAGTGCCTGGCCCATGCTGACCGACATGGTTCGTCGGGGCCTGGGATATACCATTCTCTCCTCAGCCGCGGTTCATGACATGGTTCAGAGAAACGAGGTGGCCGCCATTCCTATTACGTCACCGGAAATAAAGCGAACCCTCTCTATCGTAACCCCAACGGACCTTCCCGCCTCCGTTGCCACCATGAAACTGGCAGAAATCATCATGCAGCAAGTGGCAGAACAGGTCGAAGCCGGTAAGTGGAAAGGCAAGTTACTGTTTAACCCGAAAGAAATCAGCCAGGCGGCCCGCAAAGACGGCGGGATCACAGAAATAAACGAGTAACTTTCGAGCGATTTCTTTTGAAGCAGGCGATACAAAAGTCGATATCTATGGCTATGCACGGCTCAACGCACAGGGCACGGAGAAAATTTCAGCGGCAGAAAGCGAAAGCAACAAAGCCCGCTTATGCGGGCCTTGTTTCAATAGTGGTAGCGGGGAGCAGGCGCGAATGAGCGCCTGCGGCAGCAACAACCCCGCGCGAAGCGCGGATAAAAAGAGCTGACTCAAAAGCCCCCGCTTGAAAGCAACAAAGCCCGCTTATGCGGGCTTTGTTTCAATAGTGGTAGCGGGGGCTGGATTCGAACCAACGACCTTCGGGTTATGAGCCCGACGAGCTACCAGACTGCTCCACCCCGCATCAAACTTTTCATCTCGATTTAACTGCTGAGTCCGCCGTTGGGT
>JAXHVJ010000123.1:0-4310 GCA_034189235.1 Pseudomonadota bacterium | reverse complement strand
TTGGTGGTGGCGAGCAGGTGCGGCAGAGGCTTTTTCTCTACCCCGTGGATACTCTTCTGCAGGATTTGTTCGTCCTGCGGGGTGCTGACGTAATGCTTGCGCTTGTGTTCGATGGTGCAGGTTAGGAAGCCACCGGTGCCGCAGGCCGGGTCCATCACTTTCTCATCCAGCTTCGGGTCTACCCGGTTGACCATGAACTCGGTCACTGCCCGCGGGGTGTAGAACTCACCGGCGTTGCCGGCGCTCTGCAGGTCTTTGAGGATTTGCTCGTACAGTTCGCCCAGTTCGTGGCGTTCGGCGGATTTGTTGAAGTTGATGCCGTCCTGCAGCTTGTTGATGACCTGGCGCAGCAGCTGGCCGGATTTCATGTAGTTGTAGGCATCCTCGAACACGTTGCGGATAACCACGCCCCGGTAGTCGTCACCGGCCGGCTCCAGGTTCTGCAGGCCGGGGAACAGGGTGTTGTCGATGAAGTCTTTGAGCTCGTCGCCGGTCATGCCTTCCGGGTCGGCGGCCCAGCTGCGCCAGCGGAGGTGTTCCGGGATCGGGGATTTGTACTCGTCGTAAATCAGTTCCCACTCCTGCTCCCGGTCGTCGAAAATTTTCAGGAACAGCATCCAGACCAGCTGGCCGATGCGCTGGGCGTCGCCGTCCACGCCCACGTCTTTGCGCATGATGTCCTGGATGGATTTGATGGTGGTGCTGATAGACATAAGTGTTCAGTTCCTGAGTATTCGGAATGGGGGCAAAACGGGCTTCGGATTATGAGGTCTGCCGGTACAGCTCGTCTTCCAGGTCTTTCACGGCTTCGGTGTAGCCGGGCTTGCCGCCAAAGGCATCCACCAGTTCCATCAGTGAGCCTATCTGGCTGAACGGCGCGAGGTTGAGGATTTTAACATCCTCAATCGGTTCGATGCCGTCGTCCGTGTACTTGTCCAGCAGGGCGTTCAGAACCTGTTTGCTGGCGCCTTCGTATTTGCTGAAGTAATCCTGCCTGCGCACCTGCTCGGCCCGCTCCTTGCGACTGAGGGGCGGCTGGTCGTAGACGATGTGGCAGATAACATCGAAGGGGTCCGGCTCGGCGCCCAGCTTCTTGCTGACATCCTTGATGAGGTCGTCCCAGATGACGCCTTGCTCGGCCAGTTCCTCGATGATGGCCTGTTTGCGGTCGGCCTGGTTCCAGTGCCTGAGGAAGTCGGTGAGGGTGGCGTACTGCTCTTTCACTTTCTTGCGAGTGAAGTCTTTCAGGCTTTCGGTGATGAGCTTGCCGTCCGGGCCCAGGTACTGGACGCGCTCGGCGATAACGCTGACATCCACATCGCCGACCACGTACTTCACCCGCCTGGTCTTGTCCTTGTCAGCAGAGGGCCAGGCAGGCGTGCTGTCGTCGCTGTGCCAGGTTTCGCCGGGTTCGACTTCGTAACCCTCGGCATCTTCGCTTAACGGCAGCTCAGTGGTGCCTGGATCAAGCTCCTCCTGCTCGTCATCCGGCACCACGGAATCGCCTGCTTTGGGCTCGTAGACTTTCACCGGATCACCGTCGAAGGCCGGGTCGGCGAACAGTTCGGTGGCCTTCTTGAAGTCCAGAATGGTGAACCAGTGTTTGTTGTAGTCGTCGTTGATGCGGGTGCCGCGGCCGATGATCTGCTTGAACTCGGTCATGGACTGGATGCGCTGGTCCAGCACGATGAGCTTGCAGGTCTGGGCATCGACGCCGGTGGTCATCAGCTTGCTGGTGGTGGCAATCACCGGGTAGCGCTCTTCCGGGTTGATGAAGTTGTCCAGCTCGGCCTTGCCTTCGGGCTCATCGCCGGTAATGCGCATCACGTACTTGCGGTTCTCCTTCGCCCGCAGCGGGTTGAGGTTCACCAGGGCCTGGCGCATGCGCTCGGCGTGGTCGATGTCTTCGCAGAACACGATGGTTTTCTGGTAGGGGTCGGTTTGTGTCAGAAATTCGGTCACTTTCTGGGCGACCAGGTCGGTGCGTTTTTCCAGCACCAGGGTGCGGTCGAAGTCTTTCTGGTTGTAGATGCGGTCGTCGATGAGCTCGCCGTGCTTGTCGGTCTGGCCTTTGCTGGGGCGCCAGCCCTGCAGGTCGCGGTCCAGGTCGATGCGGACGACTTTGTAGGGAGCCAGGAAGCCGTCCTCGATGCCCTGCTTCAGGGAGTAGGTGTAAACCGGCTCGCCGAAGTAGTCGATGTTGGAGACTTCCCTGGTTTCCTTGGGCGTGGCGGTCAGGCCGATGTGGGTGGCGGCGGAGAAGTACTCCAGAATCTGTCGCCAGGCGGAGTCCACGGAGGCGCTGCCCCGGTGGCACTCGTCGATAACCACCAGGTCGAAGAAGTCCGGCGAGAACTGCTTGTAGATGTTCTGTTCTTCCTCGCTGCCGGTGACGGCCTGGTACAGCGACAGGTAAATCTCGTAGGAGGGGTCTGCCGTTCGGTTGGTGACCTTGGTCATGGCCTGGCCGAAGGGCTTGAAGTCGTTGTTCTTGGTCTGGTCCACCAGAATGTTGCGGTCGGCCAGGAACAGGATGCGCTTCTTCTGCCTGGACTTCCACAGCCGCCAGATGATCTGGAACGCGGTGAAGGTTTTACCGGTGCCGGTGGCCATCACCAGCAGAATACGGTTCTGTCCGCGCGCCACGGCTTCTATCGTGCGGTTGATGGCCACTGTCTGGTAGTAGCGGGGTGTTCGGCCACTGCCGTCATCGTAATAGGGTTGTTCAACGGTTTGCCGGGCGGACTGGTGGATGCCCTTGTGCTGGCAGTAGAGCTCCCAGAGGGTTTCCGGGGAGGGGAATTCATCCAGAGTGAGGATGGTTTCTGTCTGGCCGAAGAGGCCGGTGCGGTCGTGGAACAGGAAGCCGTCACCGTTGCTGCTGAACACGAATGGGGCATCCAGCGCATCACTGTAGGCCAGAGCCTGCTGCATGCCATCGCCCAGGCTGTGGTTGTTGTCCTTGGCCTCGATGATGGCAATGGGCAGGTTCTTTTTGTAGCTCAGAACGTAATCCGCCCGGCGCCGTTTGCCGCGGGTGTGCAGCCTGCCACGCACGATGATGCGGCCAGCGGTGAACGACACTTCCTCCCGCACCTGGCTGTGCATATCCCAGCCTGCGTTCTGCAGGGCAGGGTTGATGTACTTGGTGCAGATGTCCCGCTCTGTGAGCTGTTTCTTGTCCATGCGCCCGCCGCCGTTACTTCTTGATTGCAACCACCTGGTTTTGCGTGGTTTTGTGTAGCTTAGGGTAGCCCAAAAAGGTGTGGGTCAGAAGGGAATCCGGAATAGTCTGGTGGGTTTGGTGCTACTGACTGAAAGGAGTGGTGGGCCCAGCTGGACTCGAACCAGCGACCAAGGGATTATGAGTCCCCTGCTCTAACCAACTGAGCTATAGGCCCGTACAGAATTGCTTTTTGGAGAGGTTTTCCCGAAAGGGGAAACAAAGCGGGCGCCATTATACCGGTGAGGGGTGGCGCCCGCTACTGTTGTGGAGCTTATGCGTTGCCTTGATCGTCGATAAAGCCGCGCAGGTGATCGGAGCGTGACGGGTGGCGCAGTTTGCGCAGGGCCTTGGCTTCGATCTGGCGGATCCGCTCGCGGGTGACGTCGAACTGCTTGCCGACTTCTTCCAGCGTGTGGTCGGTGTTCATCTCGATGCCGAAGCGCATGCGCAGTACCTTGGACTCCCGGGCGGTGAGGCCGGCCAGCACGGAGCGGGTCGCTTCCCGCAGGCCTTCGGCGGTGGCGGAGTCCACCGGGGAGAGGGCCTGGATGTCTTCGATGAAGTCGCCCAGATGGCTGTCTTCATCGTCGCCGATCGGGGTTTCCATGGAGATCGGTTCCTTGGCGATCTTCAGTACCTTGCGGATCTTGTCTTCCGGCATTTCCATGCGCTCGCCCAGCTCTTCGGGAGTCGGCTCGCGGCCCATTTCCTGCAGCATCTGGCGGGACACACGGTTGAGCTTGTTGATGGTTTCGATCATGTGCACCGGGATGCGGATGGTGCGGGCCTGGTCGGCGATGGAGCGGGTGATGGCCTGCCGGATCCACCAGGTGGCGTAGGTGGAGAACTTGTAGCCACGACGGTATTCGAACTTGTCTACCGCTTTCATCAGGCCGATGTTGCCTTCCTGGATCAGATCCAGGAACTGCAGGCCACGGTTGGTATACTTCTTGGCGATGGAAATAACCAGACGCAGGTTGGCCTCAACCATCTCTTTCTTGGCGCGGCGGGCTTTGGCTTCGCCGATGGAAACGCGGCGGTTGATTTCCTTGATGTCGGCTACTTCCAGGTCCACTTCGGTCTG
>JAXHVJ010000122.1:0-4330 GCA_034189235.1 Pseudomonadota bacterium | reverse complement strand
AGCGTAATCTGCACCATCTCCTCATTCAGCGCATGCACTCGCTCGCGAACTTCCTTGCGCAGCCTGGGAATCTGCTGAATAGTCTGCTGGAGTTTTTTCTGCAACTCCTCCACCTTCGACTCAATAAGCTGTTTTTCCTCATCGGAGAATTTCTTGTACTCCTCGGGATCAATCACTTCACCATCCCGCATGGGGGCAAAGGTAAACCCCGCTGGCGTGGTGATCATGGCAATGTTGTTACGGTTGGCTTCTTCCTGGATATCGAACAGCCCCTGATGCTGGCGCTTGGCCATTTCTTCCTGGAGCTCCTGGATTCGGGACTGGTATTCCTCGCTCTCGAACGTGGCCGGGATGGCCGTGCGTAATTCGTCCGTAAAATCCTTCATATCCTTGCGGAATTCCCGACCCTGAGCGGCGGGGAAGCGCAAAGCCTTCGGTCGGTCGGCGTTCTTGAAGTTATAGACATGGCACCAGTCCGGTGGCACGTCCTTCTCGCTGGCGTGCTTGCCCAGAAAGCGCTCCACCAACTCGTGCTTCCCGGCGCCCGAGGGCCCAAGCACAAAGAGGTTGAACCCCCGGCCTTCCATGCTGGCACCAAACTCCAGTGCCCGCAGTACCCGCTCCTGGCCACAGGGCAGTTCCAGGTCCTGGAGGGTTTCCGTGGTCTCGAAATCCAGTTTTTCCGGCGGGCAACGGTGGTAAACCTGATCAATGTTCAGCGGTGCGGGTACTGTCATCAACTACTCCTTCAGGCAAGTCGCACTTTCAAATGAGGAATCATCGGTGACTGAAAGGATAGACCACGACCACGGGTTGGTCAGGGAGTGGAAATCAAAATGGGGACGAAAACAGAAAGGGAAATGGCTGCCCTTACTGTTTCTGGCCTTATTCGAAGCAGGGACCATTACCCATCCTTGCCTTCCAGCTTGTCCCGGGTCCTGAGCTCAAAGTCACTGGCATCATGGCGCTCATGCAGCTGGGATGACAGATCACCCCAGGTCTTGTTGACCATCCGGCCACGCTTCACCGCCGGCCGCTGTGCCACCTCATCCGTCCACCGCACCACATTTTTGTAGGTGTGGGCCTCCAGGAACTCCGCCGCCTCGTACACCATGTTCTTTACCAGTGCGCCGTACCAGGGCCAGATAGCCATGTCGGCAATGGTGTATTCATCACCGGCGATGAACTGGTTGTCCGCCAGCTGGCGATCGAGCACATCCAGCTGCCGTTTCACCTCCATCGTGAAGCGGTTGATCGGATATTCATACTTCTCCGGAGCGTAGGCGTAAAAATGGCCGAAGCCCCCGCCCAGGAACGGCGCACTACCCATCTGCCAGAACAGCCAGTTCAGGGTCTCGGTTCGCCCCGCGAGATCCTTCGGCAGGAATTCACCGAACTTCTCCGCCAGGTACAACAGGATGGAACCGGACTCGAATACCCGGATGGCCGGTTCGACACTGTAATCCATCATGGCCGGGATCTTGGAGTTGGGATTCACCTTCACAAACCCGCTGCCGAACTGATCGCCTTCAGTAATCTGAATCAACCAGGCATCATACTCAGCCCCTTTGTGCCCCCTCTCCAGCAACTCCTCAAGCATCACCGTGGCTTTCACACCGTTCGGCGTGGCCAGGGAATACAGCTGGATCGGGTGCTTGCCGACCGGCAACTCCTTATCATGGGTCGCGCCTGCAATCGGGCGGTTGATATTGGCAAACCGGCCACCGTTACCGGGATCCCATTTCCAGACCTTGGGCGGGGTGTACGCTGGATCGCTCATCTGGAGGACGTCTCCGTTTGGTGCGTGGATAGAGTTTCCCGACTTTACCGGAAAATCACTTTGACAGTGAAGTGTTACGACAGGAACTCTGTCCAGACCATATCACTCCAGCGGCATGTAGCCATGGCCTTGCAAACCCGCCCTCCCCGTGGCAGGACGCGGCGCCGACCGTTCCTGCTCGTTCGAATTCCCTCAATTAAATAATGAATTGGATGTTTATAGCGATATACACCAATATTCATACCAGAATAGTTCCACAGCGGAAGATCGAGAGCGCCAAACAGGAGTAGTTTATGGCTGACGCCTCCACACAACTGCCAGTGTCCGTTTTAAGTCTGAATCCGGCCGTTGATATCACCTACCAAATCCCTCAGCTGATTGGAGACCAGAAGGTCCATGCCTCGGATTCCCGGTACGACCCCGGCGGTAACGGAATCAATGTTGGCCGCGGTCTCAAACGCCTTGGGGTGCAAGCCTGCACTTTCTGTATCGTCGCCGGTGAAATCGGTCGCTTCCTGCGCCATCAGCTCGACAGGCAGCTGGATCAGGCCAGTTACCTGGAAGTGGAAGGAGAAACCCGCATCAATAGCACCATTCTCGAGAGCGTCACCGAAGCTCAGTTTGAGGTCAGCGGTGTCGGCCCCCCAGTGTCCACCGCACAATGGCAACATTTGCTAGACCGCTTCGTGACCCATGGGGGTAAGGGACTGGGCGTAATCACCGGCTCGCTACAACGGGGCCTGCCGCGGGACCTCTACGCTGAAGCGGTGCGCCGCGTCCGGGCGGCCGGGGGACGCTCAATCGTCGATTCCCACGATGAGCTCCTGCGGCACGCGATCGAAGCCGAACCCTTCCTGATCAAGCCCAATCGCTTCGAACTGGAAACCCTGGTCCGCCAGCCCCTGAAGGATCAGCGGGATATCGTTCGGGAAGCACGCCAGCTGCAGGAGCGAGGCGTGACCTGGGTCTGCGTCTCCCTTGGCGCGGAGGGGGCGTTGCTGGTAACGCCATCACGGGCCCTCAAGGCGGAAGCCCCTTCAGTACCCGTGGTCTCCACCGTCGGGGCCGGTGATTCGATGGTGGCCGGTATGGCGGCGCTCTTGACACAGGGCGCGTCGGAACAGGATGTGTTACGCGAGGGAATTGCCTGCAGCGCGGCGACAGTGATGCAGCCAGGGACGGAGTTGTTCGACAAAGAAACGGTCGATCGGCTGCGCGGTAAGGTTCGGGTGAGACCGCTTTCCCTTTGATAACAAGTCGGATGGACGACTATCGGGTTTGATCGCCTCGCATTCACAGTACCGGATTTCCAAGACCAACTGTTTACTGCCGAATTCGATCTTGCCAACCAGCTCTGTGGCTATCCTGCCTGCCGCAGAAGGATTGTGAACTGCGATAAACTCCCTGAGGCGTTTCAAGTCTTCAATGGCTTCGTCCGTGTAAACCAGTTTCACTTACCTGACCTTGGCGCATCCTGCTCGTTTTCGGTTCCCCAGCTATAGAGCCAACCATGGACCTCGCTAGCATCAACTACCTTTCCTTGGGCGGCCGACTCCATTGCCTCTAGCGTTTGCTGCCAGCGCTCCTGCTCACGCTGTTGCTTTTCAATGTATTCTGATAATGCCTGATTGATCACCCAGCCTTTGCTCCGGTGGAGCCTGCCGGCGATTGCTTCCAGGTGCTGTTCAACTTCTGCCTGAAGGCGAACTGTAGTGACACTCATGACTGTACCCTCGAACTTGCCGACTACAACGTAGTACAGCATAGTCTGCCAGGGTGCAGCAAAAATTTGACGCCCGTAGCATGCGCGGCTTTGAAATGGAGGCGAAGGCGCAATGTAGTAGTAGTAGACGTCGCCGTGCCTGGCCTTGTTAGGGCTACTACGATATAGTTGTACGGAGTTTCCGTACGTAAAGGTGGAGTCATGGACATCATTAGTGTAAACAAATTCAGAGATAATCTAAAAAGCCTGGTCGAACAGGTTATTAGCAGGCATGAACCCCTCAAGGTGACGCGTCGGGCCGGAGAGGCTTTCGTGATTATAAGCGCTGAGGACTGGGAAAGAGAACAAGAAACCCTGCATGTTCTTCAGAACCGAGATCTGATGCAACAGATCGCGACTTCCCTCGATACTCACGGCCGCGGCCAAGGATACACACCCACTGATGAGCAGATGAATGAGATCACTGGTATTTGAGGGTAGCACTTGGGAAGCCTACGAAAAGATGCGAGAGAAAGACAAAAAGCTGCACAAAGCGCTCTGCAAATTGCTGAGAGAGATGCTTCGCTTCGACGACCCGTCAACAGGCATCGGAAAACCTGAACCGCTTAAACACAACCTATCAGGCTTGTGGTCAAGACGCATCTCACAGAAGGACAGGCTCATATACCGATTCGATGACGAATCCATTTATATTTTCGCCATTGGAGGGCACTACGACCGGCCCTAACGCCCGCCATCACCGGTGACAAAACCGGTCGAGCAGGCAATGGGAACCACCCCCAAAGCCTCTCACAGAACCGTACGTGAACCTCTCGATTCATACGGCT
>JAXHVJ010000121.1:0-4332 GCA_034189235.1 Pseudomonadota bacterium | reverse complement strand
CATGGACCTTCTCGATGGTGATGCGGGGCCGGGCGAGGAGGTTGACCAGCCGGTAATAGGTTTCCTCCGGACTGTTGGCCAGGTGGGGCCAGGCATCGTCCTGTTCCGGTCCGAAAGGCCCGCGCTTCAGCCAGTCGACCAGGGGTGGGTCGTCCAGCAATGTGACCAGTACCCCGGCGCCAATCGCGACCGTGGCACCAGCCAGAACCCAGCCCCAGGGGCCCAGGCCCAGCAGGATGGGAGCAATTCCAGCCTCGGTCATCTTGGCCATCATCAAGCCACCCATCACCATCATGCCGCCGCCGACCGCTGACGCACCGTAGGCCGCTGCGGAATCCTGGTCACCGGTATCCCATTCGTGGGCCATGTCCAAAAGTGAAACCGTAATGGTGAGGCCAGCAGTTATCAGACCACCCAGCATGCGTTTTGTGATAATTTCCGGGATTGCGCGGGCAAGTGAAGGTAATGCCCGCTGGAAAACTGGATTGGTAGTTTGGAAAGCTTTATCTCCCAGTTTGGATGAGACTTCGCTCCAGATTTTTAGGTCCATACTCAACCGCTCTGCCGCTATTGCCGCAGCAAAGCCCAGATCCATTGTCGCACTAAAAATTCCAGCTGCTGCTCGAGCTGCACCTTTTGTCTGGAAGGTTTTTTCGGCAAGGCTAAACTCTACACTAATATTATGCCCCTCAAGCACCAACACCAGATACGGCACCCTGATCCTGCTGAAAAGCTCATCCCACCGTTTAAGCCGCCGCATGTCCCGCTGGGCCCGAACCACCTCGGAGTTTTCCGGCGCGGCGTACACTTGTATATGCCTGGCTTCGGCAGTGTCGGCCAGATCGGGGATGGCGGATTTGCGGGTGCTGGCCAGGGGGTTGCCGTCGGCGTCCAGGTATTCCCCGTAGAAGCGCCGATGGCCATTGGCTTTATGGACATACTCCCGGTCTGCTTCTGTTAATCCCATTTCCAGGCCGGAGGCAGTGTCACGGAGCCCGAGGATCACCCAGCCTTGAGGGACCGCATTGCGGGCCACCTGTTGCACGCTGCCCAGCAGGGAGGGATCGCGTGCCTTTGCCATTCGCAACAGCGGGCCGTATAGCCGGCTGTCGAGTCTGTAGGCCCGGGATTTCAGCCGGTTGGCCAGAGCGCGGACGTGCTTGTCGATACCGTCGAGGATCGCGCCAACGGCGGCCATCCAGCGTTTGGCTTCGGATGGCAGGTCGATGGCATTGGTCTTCACCAGGCCCGCCAGTGCTGCCGCAGTCAGGGTTTGCACCTCATCCGGTTCAGGTGGCTGGTCGGGCAACCTCTTCAGATCCGCCGGTCGGCAGCGACCATCACCGCATTCTCCCCTGGCCGTGTTTCCAGAAACAACACGGCTCGTTTCGTCCGGTTGTTCAGACGGAAACAGCATTCGATGCAGTGGCTGGTCGCTGCCTTCCTCCACAATCTTCAGGACCAGATCGTTGGCATCCTTTACCTGCGCTTCGCTGGCAGACTCGGTACGTGCCAGATGGTCAACGCTGTCGGGGTCCATGGCCAGTGCCTGGAACAGGTCCCGGGTAAGGGCGAAACCTTCAATGTAGTCGGCATTCGAGAGGCTGAACAGATCCGCCATGGCAATCTGGTTGTCGGTTTGCCGGACCAGCCCGGCCAGTTGTTTCTGGGCCTCGGCCAGCTCGTCCCGGGCAAGCTGGCGTTGTGCGGTCAACAGGTGGGTATGTAAGGGACCGAAGCGGCTGGCGTCTATTTCGTCAAGGTAGTGATGCAGCGGGTTTTCCTGCCCGCCCAGTTGTTCCGGCCCCATCAGCCGGTAGACCAACTGGGCGCTATCGCTATGGGGTTGCTGGCCGACCGTTTCCAGCAGTCCGGTCAACAGACGATGCGCTTCGAGCGCCAGGGTCAGGCGATGGCGCAGGGAAAACAGACGGTCTTCCAGGATCACGCCTGCGTGGTCGCTTTCCCTTGTAGAAGACAAGGCATCTTCCGAGGAGTTGAGTGTCTGCCAGAGCCCTGTTTTGGCGGTGTCGGGTTCCGCCTCTGCAAGCCGGGCATCTGCCCGGGCGGCCGGAGCTCCCCGCAGGGGGGCATCGCGATAATGTGCCGCCTCCCAGGCTTCTTCCGCCGAAACACCGCCAGCGCTGAAGGCCTGCGCTTCTTCCTTTGCCTGGCCGAACAGGTTGCTGGCATGACTTCCGGAGAGGTCATACACCTGCTTCCAGGGCCGGGGCAGGCGCTGCTCCAATTCCGGTTCCCGTAGCCGCATTTCAGGTAGGGGACCAAGGGAAACCAGCTGGCCCGGCGTAATCCGCTGCACGGCAGAATCCCGAGGGGGTAGCGGGGGTTCTGGTCCCCGCAGCGTCTGACATCGTTGCTGCCGGGCGGCATCATCCAGTTCCAGGTAGGTCACACGCTCCGCTGACAGTTGCACTTCCGAAAAGGCCAACTGAAACTCGCCCATGGTAGAGGTATTCATCCGGCATACGGGCAACCAGATACCGGGCAGGGGTTTGCCTGCAACCGCACGGCGATCCTCGGTGACACCCGGCGAACCCGGCGCACGGTAATCCGTCAGGCGGACATCACGGAACTCCGGGGCACCGGCCTCCCCATTGCGAACTTCGATTTCGCGCCAGAGGGTGCCGTTCCGGAAGAGGTAGACAAAGCCGGGCCTGGTCGGAACAATGTTATCGGCAGGCTGGCCGGGCTCCGGGTCCGGATCATGAATCAGGGTCAAGGGAACCACGGGCCAGATCCGGTTCCACTGTCTCTCGAACTGGCGTGGGGTGCTGGCAACACCATCAAACAGGAGAACGCGGACAGGTTCGCCGTCCCCAGCCTCAATATCAAGCCAGACGTTCCGTTGCGGCTGCCCTTTCCATGGCCAGAGATGGAGCACGGACGCATCCAGGCCTTCAACCCGCCCCTGACTCTCCAACCACTCCTGATGTTCATTATCGCTGTCGTCGAAGATCCGGAAGGTGTGCCCTTCGGGGTGATCCTTTCCGATCACCTCAATAATTAACGACTCACCCTCGCAAGCGGGGCCATAGCTTCCTGCTGTTTGGGTAGATGCTTTGTCAGACATCCCTGTGATTCCTTTCCCTTACAAACGCCGGATTCATGGTTAGACGCTGGTGGCATTCAATGCCAACCACTGTTGTTCGTCCAGTGTCGGTGCTGGCGACATGGCAATCGGTTCCGGATTTTCGATTGTTAACCACCGCTGTTGGCCCGGCGCCCCGTGCCAGTATATGGCCAGCTCAATAACATCTGCCTCGGGATTACTTTGAGGTTTCAGTTGATGCCAGATCTGTGGGTCGTAAAACCGCAACAGTCCTTCTCTCTGGCCCTCGAAGCACACATTCAAACGCTCCCTCAACCAGTTGGCGACGGCGTCAAGCCCCTTTGACGATCCAAGAATAAGGCCGCTCAAACGCTCTTGCTTCAGACCCTTAAGCGCCCAGCGATACTCAGCACTTTCCTGTGCTGCCTCCAACAAAATCGGACCATCCTTGAAATAAGCTTGCCAGTCTGTGTCCGCAAACAAATAGAGCCAACGAGGACTCTCCGAAATTTCGTAGAGTTCCTGGAGCAAGGGCGTCTTGTGCCGGGGCTCCAGCACAAGATAACGCGTTTTCTTGATCTGTTCAGGTGTTCCAACCATGGAAGATACCCTCCCCGCTTATACCTGCTGTGCCTTCCCGCATGGACAATGAGTCAGAAGGCAGGAACCATCGGGCTGCTCCTGACACTGCTCCACCACCGCTACCCGGTTCATTCGAGCCTGCCTCAACCGGTGCGCAACCACAGGCTTTGGCTCGGCATTCGCCCGCCGTCCCACATCCTCAATCTTCACCGGCGCAACAGCACCCCCGTTCCTCTCCACCAATCCGGGCATTTCCGGCACCTGAACCTTCTGCCCGCTGCCCTTGCCCGGCGAATCACCGGCATTGAGCTTGATGACGGCACCGCCCATGGCGACGCCACTGGAGTCGATCTTCACGAAGCTGCCGCCGGCCTTGAGGGTAATTTCCGCACCGGCCTCGATAACGGCCTTCTGGCCGGCCCTGATGTGCAGTTCTGTGCCGGAGTCACTGAGCCAGGCGGTGCCGGCTTTCAGGTGCAGGGTGCCGGTGACGTTGAAACTGTGATCCTTGCCGGTTTGGTGCCGCTTCTCACCATCCACGGTGACGTGGTCATTGCCCTTGATGTGGGCCTTGCGGTGGTTGTCCACGGTCAGGTGGCTGTCGTTTTTGATGACCTCGGTGCGGTTGTTTTCGGTCAGAAGATCCAGGTCTTTCTGGGCGTGGAGGTAGATCTGCTCCT
>JAXHVJ010000120.1:0-4389 GCA_034189235.1 Pseudomonadota bacterium | reverse complement strand
CAGCCGTTTGCGGGTCAGTACTGAGCCTTGCGAAGAAAAGCCGATCCGGATTGGTATCGTCTCGGATATCCACGAATTCAGGCCGGGCGAAGTTCGCGAGTTTCAGTTGTGATCCCACAGACCCGATCCGACACCTCGTTCCAGATTCGGGAATCCAATGTGCCGCCGACAGACTATTGCCGAGCTTCGCGCTGAAGTTGCTCGGCTTTTATTTCATATACCTCGTCCAGATGATCACTCAGTTTGTGCAAGATATCATTGCGCTTGAACTCTGCCAGAATCCGGCTCACGCTTTCCGGTGTAACGCCCAACATATCCGCCATTTCATGAACCGTTAACAGCTCGACCCGGTTGGATGTTTCACCATATTCAAGCTTGGCAAGGAAGTCCACCAACCGCGCCACGCGGGGCCTGATCCCTCCGGTCGAGAGATCCGCGAGGCATCTGTCGGCCAGCGCCAGATGTCTGTACCCCTGTTTGAGCAGCTCGCAGTATTGCCTCGGATTGTCCCTTTCGAGAAGATGCAGATCATTCAGGGACATGTAGACCATCTCCACATCATCGACGGCGATGGCAGTGTGTTCGTATGGCTGATCAAGCAACCCCTCAAATCCCAGCCAATGGTTAAGGCTGTGCAAACGCACGATACGCGCACGACCGTTTGGCAGATAACTGAGTAATTTGGCCATACCGCCAAGGATCATGAATACTTTGTCGGCATGATCACCCTCGCGATAGATCACTTCCCTGGCCGTAAAAACTTTCTTTCTGGCTCCCTTATCTATGATTGCGGACACAAACGCACCGAAATCGCCTTCTTTTTGGTCTCCGTTCAAGCCATGCATAGAGCTGCGGCGAAGTCTCGTGCTTTTTTTCTTCCGTGTGGGCATTAGTCACCTCTTCAACATTATTGAAATGTCGATAGTCCATGGCGTTCTCCGGCATGACCTCAATGCCGGGAAACGATTTCTCTGATCTCCTTTACGAGATTCCGTTCCGCATCAAGAGCTCCCAACGAAAACGAGATCCTTGCCGTAATGTTTTGAATCCTGAATAAAAAGCGATGGTTTTCAGACCGAATGGTTCCGTCACGTTATCGATACGAATCGTCAATTGGCCTTCATTGGCTACGGAGAAGCTATAGCACACCATTGGAATCCAGCCAAACTTTTAAAAATGGCCGATCCCCCATCAGTCATGCCGACACCGGGACAACGTCATCAACTCAGGCCCGGGGTAAGCGGCCGCTGAAAAATTCAATGACATTACCGTGACAAGGCGACAAGGTTTATTCATCCGGCCAGATTATGTTTGACGTTTTTGTCAGAAGCTCCAGACTAAGTGACATAGGCAATGCGAGGTTTTGCCAGTTCTCCCTGCGGGGGCGGGGCCGGGCCAAAGCTGTATTTGCAAATAATGTTGAAACTTCATCTGGCCGGATCAACAGGAGCAGGACATGACGATGAATACTCGCAAACTGGGTTCACAGGGGCTGGAGGTCTCAGCCCTTGGCCTCGGCTGCATGGGGATGTCGGAATTCTATAGCGGTCGCGACGAAGCCGAGGCGATCGCAACGATCCACCGCGCTCTCGAACTTGGTGTCACACTACTGGACACCGCAGACATGTACGGCCCCTTTACCAACGAAGTTCTGGTGGGCAAGGCAATCGCCGACCGCCGCGACCAGGTCGTGCTTGCGACCAAGTTCGGGAACGTTCGTGGTCAGAACGGAGAATATCTCGGTATTCGCGGCGACGCGGAATACGTGCGCCAGGCCTGCGACGCGTCGCTGAAGCGCCTCGGGGTCGACCACATCGATCTCTATTACCAGCATCGGGTCGACCCGGACACGCCAATCGAAGAAACCGTGGGCGCCATGGCCGATCTCGTGAAGGCCGGCAAAGTCCGCTACCTCGGCCTGTCGGAGGCCGCGCCGGAAACCATCCGCCGCGCCCATGCCGTCCACCCGATCTCGGCACTGCAGACCGAATATTCACTCTGGAGCCGCGATCCGGAGGAAAAGATCCTGCCGACGGTGCGCGAACTCGGCATCGGCTATGTGGCTTACAGCCCGCTTGGACGTGGTTTTCTGACCGGGCAGATCCGCCGCATCGAGGATCTCGCCGAGGACGATTACCGCCGGAACTCGCCGCGCTTCCAGGGAGAGAACTTCCAGAAAAACCTCGATCTGGTAGCCGAGATTGAAACGATGGCGCGCGAGAAAGGCTGCACGCCTTCCCAGCTGGCGCTCGCATGGCTTCTGGCCCAGGGCGAAGACATCGTTCCGATCCCGGGAACCAAAAAACGCGCGCGACTCGAGGAGAACGTGGCAGCGGTGGACGTGCAGGTCACGGCCGAGGATTGCGCCCGGATCGACCGCATCCTGCCGCCCGGGGCTGCCGCCGGAGAGCGCTATGCGGCACCCCAGATGCAGGCACTGAACCGATGAGCGGCGGGCAACTGGAGGGCAAGGCCGCCATCGTCACCGGTGGCGGCCGCGGCCCGGGCCGGGCGATGGTTCTGGGGCTCGCGGCACTCAGCCAATCGAGCACTTCCGCCAGATGCCAGATTGAAGCGCTGCCTTCGTGAACCGGCATGGGAAACGTTGCCCGGTGGGCCAACATGAGCTTGCGCATCGCTTGCCGGGAAATGCCAACAACATCGGCCAGGGCGGTACGAACTGCTTCCTCGGCGCTTTCCGCCTCGCGGGAGAATTCCAGCGCCAGGCGACCAGGCTGCCCCACACCGGCAAGGGCGTCATCACAACCGGCGGCGCCCAATCGTTCCACGAGTAAATCCAGATCGCTATCGTGGTCGGCCAATTGGTATTTCAGCGTGAATATATATCCCATAACTCAATCCTCCCACTCCGTATCGCCCCGGAGCTGGTGAGTGGAGCACTTGTCCACCACCCCTCGTCTTCCGCATGCTTGAGCGCAGCTTCAATTTCCTTCTTCGGATGTGACGGACGAGTCATTCCTTGTTTCCAGTATGGGTACGGCCCCTTGGGTTGTCACGTGACAACCCAAGGGGCCGGAAGCGTTCAGCTGGCAATCCCGCGCCAGGTTTTCCGATTGCTGCCAATAGCCCCCGAAAGACCTTATTTCACTCCCACTCAATGGTCGCCGGTGGTTTGGACGAGATGTCGTAGGTCACCCGGGATACACCGCTGATTTCGTTGATGATCCGGTTGGAGACCTTCTCCAGGAGATCATACGGCAGATGCGCCCAGCGGGCGGTCATGAAATCCACTGTCTCGACCGCGCGGAGAGCCACCACATATTCGTACCGGCGCTGGTCGCCCACGACTCCCACCGATTTCACCGGCAGGAAGACCGCAAAGGCCTGGCTGGTCTTGTGATAGAGGTCTGCCCGGTGCAACTCTTCCAGGAATATGGCGTCGGCCCGGCGCAGGATATCGGCGTATTCCTTGCGGACTTCACCCAGGATACGGACGCCCAGGCCGGGGCCGGGGAACGGGTGGCGATATACCATGTCGTAGGGAAGCCCCAGCTCCAGGCCAATACGGCGTACTTCGTCCTTGAACAGCTCCCGTAACGGCTCCACAAGCTTCATTTTCATGGTTTCCGGAAGGCCACCGACGTTGTGATGGGACTTGATCACATGGGCCTTGCCGGTCCTGGAGGCGGCGGACTCGATCACGTCCGGGTAGATAGTTCCCTGCGCCAGCCAGTTGACGTCCCTGATGTTGGCCGCCTCGCCATCAAATACATCGATGAAGGTATTGCCGATGATTTTCCGCTTCTGCTCCGGATCGTCCACACCTTTGAGCTTGGACAAAAACAGGTCCTCGGCATCCACCCGGATGACCCTCACGCCCATGTTGCTGGCAAACATGTCCATAACCTGATCGCCTTCGTGCAGACGAAGCAGGCCGTTATCCACGAACACGCAGGTCAGCTGATCCCCGATGGCCTTGTGAAGCAGTGCGGCGGTCACGGAGGAATCCACCCCTCCGGACAGACCCAGCAGGACCTTGTCGTTACCGACCTGCTCACGGATCTGCCGTACCGCATCGTCGACGATCTTCGCTGGTGTCCACAGCGCCTCACAGCCGCAGATATCCAGCGCGAAGTGCTCGAGAATGCGCTTGCCCTGGAGGGTATGGGTGACCTCGGGGTGGAACTGGACACCATAGAGATTGCGGCTGGTGTCCTGCATGGCCGCAATCGGGGCACTCTCGGTGGATGCCAGCAGCTCGAAGCCTTCCGGCATCACCACTACCTTGTCGCCGTGGCTCATCCACACGTCCAGCAGGGACTCCCCGGCTGGCGTCAGGTGGTCGGTAATATCCGCCAGCAGCGGGCCCTTGGCGCGCACCTTTACCTGGGCATAGCCGAACTCACGCTTTTCGGAACTGGCCACCCG
>JAXHVJ010000012.1:0-46884 GCA_034189235.1 Pseudomonadota bacterium | reverse complement strand
TCATGTGCTGCCTGTCCGGTGGCAAGGATTCCTATGCCATGCTGGATATCCTGCTTAACCTGCAGAAAAGCGCACCGGTTTCCTTTGAGTTGATTGCGGTCAACCTGGATCAGAAGCAGCCAGGCTTCCCGGAAGAGGTGCTGCCGGAATACCTTGCTTCACTGGGTGTCGAGTATCACATCATCGAGAAGGACACCTACAGCATCGTCAAAGAAAAGGTACCTGAAGGTAAGACCACCTGCGGCCTGTGTTCGCGCCTGCGCCGGGGCATTCTCTACAATTTTGCCGAGGAGCATGGGGTCACCAGGATCGCCCTCGGCCACCATCGGGACGACATGCTCGAGACCCTGTTCCTGAACATGTTCTACGGCGGCAAGCTCAAGTCCATGCCACCGGTACTGCACAGTGATGATGGTCGAAATACTGTGATCCGCCCCCTGGCCTATGCCCGCGAAAAGGACATTGCCCGTTATGCTGCGCTGCGCGAGTTTCCCATTATTCCGTGCAATCTGTGTGGTTCCCAGGAGAACCTTCAGCGCCAGGTGATCAAGGAAATGTTCCAGACCTGGGACAAGCAGCACCCCGGCCGGCTGGAAACCATGTTCCGGGCCCTGTGCAATGTTGAACCGTCCCACCTGGCGGACCCGAATCTGTACGACTTCAAGGAAGGTAAGCGGCTGGGCGGTAAGCGCCAGGCGGTGGTCCAGTCCGCGGAGCCGGAATCCAATCAGGATTTCGGTCGCCTGGACGTGTTGAACATCTAGTGCCCCGGGCTGTCATCAGAACAACGGCAGCGTCCAGATACCGAACAGGATGAGCAAGGCACCACTGGCTTTCCGGACTGCCTGGTGCTTTTGCAGGCCGCGCACCCAGCTGGCGGCATAGCCTGTCGCCAGCATGGAAGGCAGGGTGCCGAGACCAAAGAAGAACATCGTCAGAGCGGCCGACGTAACGGTAGGCTGTAGCGCAGCCCATCCCAGGGTGCTGTAAACCAGGCCACAGGGCAGCCAGCCCCAGAGTGCGCCCAGTGCCAGCGCCTGGCCCGGATGGTGGATCGGCATCAGGCGTCGGGTCAGGGGCGAGAGTTTCTGCCAGACCGGGGCGCCGATCTTTTCCACATAGCGGATGCCCTGCCACCACTGGCCCATGGACAGGCCCATGAAAATCAGCAGCAGCCCCGCAATAGTACGCAGCACCATCCCTGCCAAAGCCCACTGGCTGGCGGCCCCGGTACTGAGCACCGCGATCAGTGCCGCGATCAGGGTATAGCTTCCGATTCTTCCGAAATTGAAGGCCAGCAGCATCAGCGACTGGCGAAAGCGGAATCCCCGGCCCACCGGCAGGGCCATGGACAGGGAGGCGCTGATGCCGCCACACATGCCCAGGCAGTGGCTGCTGCCGAGCAGGCCGATGACAAAGGCGCTGGGATAGCTCAGGTAAAGGTCTGCTGCCATCAGCTTTTCGGTCCGGCGCTGTCCCGCTCTTCCTCCCCGGTGCTCTGCTCCGGTTCTTCCCCTTCCTGTTCAGGTTTGTCGGTTCTGGCTTCGCGGGGAATCATGTCCTTGTCATCATCATAGAGGATGCGATGAGCCGGGCCTTCCACGTCGTCGTACTGGCCGTTCTTGATGGCCCAGGCAAACAGGGCAATCCCCACAGCAACCAGAATGAGCATCAATGGTATCAGGACCATTACAATCTGCATGGCACTTGCCTCGTCATGAAGTGTGTCTTTTACGTTATCAGGACAATGCCCGAGTACCAACCGGCGCTGGTTCCGTCGCTGACGGGCTGGGGCTGGCGCCCAGTCTGAGCGCGTTGAGCACCACGATCAATGAGCTGGCGGACATTCCGATGGCGGCAAGCCAGGGGGGGACCAGGCCTGCTGCAGCCAGGGGCAGGGCGCACAGGTTATAGGCCAGGGCCCAGATCATGTTCTGGCGGATGACCCGGCGGGTCTGCCGGCTGGTTTTGAGCGCTTCCACCAACTGCATGAGCTGGCCATTCAGCAGAACCGCATCGGCTTTGAGCCGGGTCAGGTCGGCGGCACTTCCCATGGCCACAGAGAGGCCGGCTCCGGCCATGGAGGGCAGGTCGTTCAGGCCGTCGCCGACCATCATCACCTTGCGCCCTTCGCCGGTGAGCTTTTCCAGTACTTCCAGTTTCTGTTCCGGCGATGCCTGCCCGATCGCTTCGGTGATGCCCAGCGCCTCGGCAACGCGGGCCACGTGGCCACTTTGGTCACCACTGAGCAGGATGGTGCGGATGCCCTGGTCCTGCAGGGCCCTGATGGTTTCGGCGGCATCGTCCCGGGGCTGGTCGTCGAGCCGGAAGCATGCCAGCCATTCGGCTTCGGAGGCCAGCCAGATTTCCATACCGGTGTGTTGATCACGTTCAGGCGCTGGTGCGTTGGTGTGCCCCGCCACAAAATCCACATGGCCGATGGCGTAGCTGTGCTCCCCCTGCTGCCCGGTCAGGCCGCCGCCGAGGTGATTGCGGACGCCTGCCATGGCCGTTGCCGGGCGGTCGTGGAAGACGCGGGCGATAGGGTGTTCGGAAAATCTTTCCAGTCCCGCGGCCAGACGCAGGCAAGTGTCGGCATCAAGACTGCCAACACTTTGCTGGCCCACCAGGCTCAATTCGCCCCGGGTAAGGGTTCCGGTCTTGTCGAAGATGACCGTATCGACGGTATTCATGGATTCCAGTGTATGGCCCCGGGTGGGCAGGAATCCCAGTTTCCGCAGGCGCATGGTGGCCGCGGTGATGGCAGTGGGTGTGGCCAGGGACAGGGCACACGGGCAGGTCACCACCAGCACTGAGAGAGTGATATCGAACGCGTTCTCTGCCCCGGCCAGCCACCAGCCGATCCAGACCAGTGGGGCCAGGATCAATACCCGGCCCACAAACTTGCCCGCGATCCGGTCAGCCATTCGGGCAATCGGCGGTTTCTCCGCCTGGACCCGGTCGAGGACCCGCAGGATGCCGGAGAGCCGGGTCTGGGCGCCGGATTTTTCCACCAGTACATCCAGGGGGTTCTCGCCGTTGATGCTGCCGGCGTGGACCGTGTCGCCCGGCCCCCGCGACTCCGGCAGATATTCTCCGGTCAACGCCGCCTCGTTCAGGGTGGATTCGCCCCGCACAATGCGTCCGTCTACAGGCAGGGTTTCGCCAGGCCTTACCCGGACCACGTCGCCGGGCCGGATGTCGTGGGCCGGAACTATATCGGTTTCCTCTCCGTTCACCCGCGCCGCAATCGCCGGCTGGAATCCGGCCAGGGCATTGCCGGTCAGGCCAGCCCGATAGCGGGCCTGGACTTCCACATAACGGCCAAGCAACAGGAAGAAAGTGAACATGCACACCGATTCGAAATAGACCTCATCGCCTCCGAACACCGTCACCCAGGTGCTGGCGGCATAGGCCAGGCCGATGGCAATGGCGACGGGAACGTCCATGGTGAGGTGCCGGCTCCGGATATCACGACGGGCATTGCGGAAGAACGGACGGGCGCTGTAGAACACGACGGGTGTTGCCACGAGCAGGCTGAACCAGCGGAAAAACGAAACAAATTCCGGTGACAGGCCATTGACCAGCTCGAAATAGAGCGGAAAGGCAAGCATCATGCTCTGGAACGATCCGATCCCCGCCACCACGAGCCGGATCAGCATCGAGCGGTGTTCCGCTTTCAACTGTTGCTCGACCTCATCGGCCTGGTAGGGGCGGGCCGTGTAACCGAGCTGGTGGATCGCGATCAGCAGGTCACTCAGCTTCGCCTGATCCGGGGACCAGATCAGCCGTGCCCGTTGGGTGGTGTGGTTCACCGAGAAGCTCTGTACTCCCGGCTGTTTCTTCATGTGGTTTTCAAGCAGCCAGATACAGGCAGCACAGGTGATGCCGCCGATCAGAAGGTTTGCTTCCTGACCACTTTTGACGGGCGAGACGAAGGATTGCTGGACCAGTGGATGGTCCAGCTCGCGCAGACGGGAGAGCTCGGAGCCAGACAGTTCCCGGGGTGTTACCGCAGGTTCGGTCCGGAAGTCATAAAAGCCGGTGAGCCCCTCGTTGTGAATGGTCTCGCAGACGGCCTTGCAGCCCTGACAGCAAAAATGTCTTGTAGTGCCCTCGAGCTCCAGGGTGATGGGCGGATTCCCCTCGGCGGGTTCACCGCAATGGAAGCAATCCAGCGTACTCACCCCTTGATGGGTTTTTCCGCCCGGATGGTCAGGCCGTTTTCCGGCGGCAGCCGGACTTCACCCTTCAGGCGCCACGCGTTGTCCGGCCCTCGCAGATCATAGTACCAACGGCCTTCGATGTCCTGGTGCATGGTGCCTGAATAGTAACCACCTCCCTCATTACGGAACTGGATGGTACGGTCCCGCTCCGCAAGGGTGGGATGAAACAGGTTCAGGACCACATAGGGGAACCGGGCAGGGCCATTATCGGTGTTGAGTTTCAGTGTGATCTGACGATCATTGAAGTTCACTTCACCAATCATGCCCATCTCATAGGCCTGTTTGTCTCGGGCGATTTCAAGATTGATGCCACGGCCTTCCTTGGAGTAGTCATCAGTTACCAGGGTGTCCCTCATGTTGCTGGCAACCACAATCATCACGATGCACCAGATGATCGCTGCCAGCGGGAAAATGGTCAGGAACCAGAACCAGGGCTGGCGGTACCAGGGTGCTATCGGAGCGTGTTCACTCATAATGCTTCATCTCTGTCAGAACCGGTCAATGGGGCCAATTGTACAAATCAGCGTGTTGGACCGACAAACCGGCTTTCAGTTTCAAGTTCCAGTGACGGATCGGTTTCGGAAACTGCCCGGAAACGAATCTCGTTGTTGGATTCTGTGATGGACTCTGGCGGAACGTCCACGACGGTCGGCAGTGAGCGGTTCTCGCCACTTTCAACGGTTACCCTGGTGTCGGTCAGAATCTGGATGCCCTCAAGGCCGCTCACGGAGATGGTAAACACCTGGGGCACTTCGGTCATATTGGCAATCTTCAGGGTATAGGAGTTCTCAATCCGGCCCTGCCCGTTGAAGCTGTATAGGGCGCCACGGTCGCGCAGGGCGTCTATCTGGGCCGGCACC
This sequence comes from Pseudomonadota bacterium, assembly GCA_034189235.1. Lineage (GTDB taxonomy): Bacteria > Pseudomonadota > Gammaproteobacteria > Pseudomonadales > Oleiphilaceae > Marinobacter. Next base: position 41,798 of record JAXHVJ010000012.1, on the reverse strand, counting down.
CGGGTCACAATGGTGAAGATAATTGCCGAAATCATCAGTGCCAGCATGATGCCATAGCCGAAGGTGCGGGGACGAAGCAGCCTGGATTGCTTGCCCTCCAGCTCATTTTCCGTGGTGTACCGGATCAGGCCCTTGGGATAGTTCATTTTCTCCATGACTTCGTCACAGGCGTCGATGCACAGGGCGCAGCCGATGCACTCGTATTGCAATCCGTCCCGGATGTCGATACCGGTGGGGCAGACCTGGACACACTGACCACAGTCAATACAGTCGCCAAGGCCCAGTTCCTTCGGGTCAACGCCCTTCTTGCGACTGCCCCGGGGCTCACCACGGTTCGGATCGTAGGAAACCACCCGGGTGTTCGGGTCGAACATGACCGACTGGAAGCGGGCATACGGGCACATGTAAAGGCATACCTGTTCACGCATCCAGCCAGCGTTCAGGTAGGTGGCGACAGTGAAGAAGGCCACCCAGAAATAGGCCCAGCCGTTGGCCTGCAGGGTGAACAGATCAGCAATCAACTCCCGGATGGGGTAGAAATACCCGACAAACGTGAGGCCGGTTGCCAGGGCGATCAGCAGCCAGATCGCGTGCTTGGTGGATTTCTTGGCAATTTTCGCCCGGGAATTTGGCGCCTTGTCCAGCTTCATCCGCTTGTTACGGCTACCCTCGATCCGCTCTTCAACCCACATGAAGATGAAGGTCCATACCGTTTGAGGACAGGTATACCCACACCAGACCCGGCCGAACAGGGTGGTGATGAAGAACAGGCCGTAGGCACAGATAATCAGCATGCCCGAGAGCAGGATGAAATCCTTGGGATAGAAGGTCATGCCGTAGAGGTGGAATTCCCGCATCGGAAGGTCGAAGTGGATCAGTGGCTGGCCGTCGATGGTGATCCAGACGAACAGGAAGTACATGCCCATCAGCAGAGTCAGGCTCACATTCCGGATACGCTGGAAGAAGCCTTTTACTTCCTTGACATAGATCTTCTTCCGGCTCGCGTAGAGCTCGACGGCCTCGGCTTTCTTGTTCTTGTTGGAGGAATCAGACGAAGGGTCAATCTGTTTGACCGGAATCTTACTGCTCATCGTAACCTCCCGATGAAATGGAAAAGCGGGGAGCGGGCCTCGGAGGGTCTGCTGATCGTTTCAAGCCTGTGCCCGCAAGGGCAGACGCAGGGTTGAAAAGACCGGGCCAGGGCAGAGCACCCTGGCCGGATCATTTTCAGTTGGACAGGCTGTACACGTAAGCCGCGAGGATCTGGATCTGGTCCTCGGACAGACGTCCGGCCTGGGCCGGCATCTGGTTCTGGCGACCGTTCATGACGGTTCTCTTGATCCAGTCGTAGGTGGACCCGTACAGCCAGGTGTTGTCGGTCAGGTTGGGGGCGCCCACTGCCTGATTGCCTTTGGCGTCCGGTCCGTGACAGGCTGAGCATGCCTGCTGGAATACCTGGGCGCCAGCCCTGGCTGCTTCGGCATCGTTCTCACGGCCGCTGAAGCTGAGTACGTAGTTGACCACCTGGTCCACCTGCTCGTTGGTCATGTTGGGCATAACGCCCTTGGCGGGCATGTTGCCCATGCGTCCATTGTGCAGGGTTGCCAGTATGGCATCAGGCGTACCGCCATAGAGCCAGTCGTCGTCGGTCAGGTTGGGGAAACCCACCTGGCCACGGGCCGCCGAGCCGTGACAGAGGGCACAGTTGTTGGCGAACAGACGCTGGCCGATTTTCAGGGCGTCCTCATTGGTGGCCAGTTCGGGCACCGGGGTGTTGCCGTACCGGGCGTAGATTTCGCCATATTTCTCTTCCGCCGCAGCCACTTCGGCTTCCCACTGGTTGTGGGAAGTCCAGCCGAGCAGGCCCTTGTAGTTGCCCAGACCCGGATACAGCGCCAGGTAACCCAGGGCGAACACGCAGGATGCCATGAACAGATAGAACCACCACTTGGGCAGCGGGTTATCGTATTCCTCAATGCCATCAAAAGAATGGCCCATGGTCCGGTCTGTTTCGACATCAGTGGTCTGGTTCTTGCGGGTCGCCCACAGCAGCCAGACACAGCCAAATACAGTACCGAGCACGATCACGCTGATCCAGATGCTCCAGAAGGTACTCATTGTTTCTTCTCCGTCTTTTCCTGTTCGAGAGTACGCTTTTCCACGTCTTCATCATCGAATGGCAGGTGTGCCGCTTCGTCATTGGCCTTCTTGCGGTGGGCGCTGTACGCCCACCAGACGATTCCGAGGAAGACCGCCATTACCAGAAGCGTGTGAACTCCGCGTAACTCATTGATATCCATGGGATCACCGTTTGTCAGAAATCACGGTACCCAACTGCTGCAGGTACGCGACCAGCGCTTCGATTTCGAATTTACCCTGTACGTCGGCGGGCGCGGCAGCGACCTGCTCGTCCGTATAGGGCACGCCGAGTGTTTGCAGAGTCTTCATCCGGTCATCGATGCTTTCATGATCGACACGGTTCTCGAACAGCCAGGGAAATGCCGGCATGTTGGACTCGGGAACCACGCTGCGCGGATTAAACAGATGCTGGCGATGCCAGGCATCGGAATAACGGCGGCCAACGCGGGCCAGGTCCGGGCCGGTGCGTTTGGAACCCCACAGGAACGGGCGGTCATAAACGAATTCGCCCGCAACGGAGTAATGGCCATAACGCTCGGTTTCTGCCCGGAACGGACGGATCTGCTGGGTATGGCACACATGGCAGCCTTCACGGATGTAGATGTCGCGGCCTTCCAGCTCCAGAGCAGAGAGGGGCTCGAGGCCTTTTACCGGCTCGTTGACACTCTTCTGGAAGAACAGTGGCACGATCTCGGCCAGAAAACCGCCACTGATGGCCAGGACGATCAGGATGATCATCAGACCAATATTCTTTTCGATAATTTCGTGTTTCATCTGATCTCTCTCCCGTTACGCCGCCTGAGCCGCAGCATTGTCAGCTGCAACCGCCTCTTTCTGGCGAACGGTCATGTAGACGTTGTAAGCCATCAGCAGCATGCCGGTCAGGAAGATGGCGCCACCGAGGAAGCGGACGAAGTAACCCGGATAGGAGGCCTGGAGGGCTTCCACGAAGCTGTAGGTCAGGGTGCCGTCCTCGTTGACTGCGCGCCACATCAGGCCCTGCATGATACCGTTGACCCACATGGCAACGATGTAGAGTACGGTACCGACGGTGGCCAGCCAGAAGTGCACGTTGATCAGAGCCGTGCTGTACATTTCCTTCAGGCCCCAGAGTTTGGGAACCAGATGGTAAATTGCACCGATACTGATCATGGCAACCCAGCCCAAGGCGCCGGAATGGACGTGGCCGATGGTCCAGTCAGTGTTGTGGGACAGTGCGTTGACGGTCTTGATGGACATCATCGGGCCTTCGAACGTGGACATGCCATAGAAAGACAGGGACACCACCAGGAAGCGCAGAATCGGGTCAGTACGCAGTTTGTGCCACGCGCCTGACAGGGTCATCATGCCGTTGATCATGCCGCCCCAGGACGGTGCGAGCAGAATCAGGGACATCACCATGCCTGCGGTTTGCGCCCAGTCTGGCAGAGCAGAGTAATGCAGGTGGTGACCACCGGCCCACACGTAGGTGGCGATCAGCGCCCAGAAGTGCACGATGGACAGGCGATAGGAGTAAACCGGACGGTTGGCCTGCTTGGGAACGAAGTAGTACATCATGCCCAGGAAGCCGGCGGTCAGGAAGAAGCCTACCGCATTGTGGCCGTACCACCACTGCACCATGGCGTCGGTAACACCCGCGTAGGCCGAGTAGGACTTGAAGGCACTGGCCGGCAGCTCCATGTTGTTACCGATGTGTAGAACCGCAATGGTAATGATGAAGGCGCCGTAGAACCAGTTGGCCACGTAGATGTGCGGGGTGCTGCGTTTGGCAATCGTGCCGAAGAACACCAGGGCGTAGACTACCCAGACCACGGCAATGGCGATATCGATCGGCCATTCGAGCTCGGCGTATTCTTTGGATGTGGTGAGGCCCATTGGCAGGGTGATGGCTGCTGCCACGATAATTGCCTGCCAGCCCCAGAACGTGAACGCCGCCAGGCCGTCCGAGATCAGGCGGGCCTGACACGTACGCTGGACGACGTAATAGCAGGTGGCAAACAGGGCACTTCCACCAAAGCCGAAGATAACGGCGTTGGTATGCAGCGGCCGCAGACGGCCGAAGTGCAGGTGGAGGAAGGACAGGTCGAGGTTAAGGGATGGCCAAACCAGCTGTGCCGCAATCAGCACACCCAGAGCCATTCCTACAATACCCCATACCACTGTCATGATGGCGAATTGTCTCACCACCTTGTAGTTGTATGTCAGGTTTGCATTTACTGTGCTCATAGCCTTACCAATGGGTTTAGGATGGGGAATTATGCGGGCGCAAGTATGGAGAAACCATTAGCTCTTTGCAATGATTCAGGTCAACTCCTGATATCCGTCAAAGTCACCGAAATCAGCGACCTGGCGAGCATGTGAATCATTCGCGAAGAGGCAGATGCGCCCCGAGTAATTGCTGCATGCTCTGAGTATAATAGTCCCTGATCTGGCAGAGGTGAATCCGGTGAAATTGATTAAGAGCAATTACTTCGGAAATCGGCCGAAAGTCGTACTGGTTCTGGCCCATGGTGCCATCACCTGTTTTATCGGGCGCACCGGCTGGCTGATCCGGTGCGATCAGATTGCGTTCTGCCGGAGCACCGTGATGGTTTCATCCTTGTCCATCATCGGGATGAGCTCTGCCATCAGGTCCCGGCGTTCCTGGGAGTGGTGCCAGCGGTCCCAGTCGGCTTCCGATCGCCAGTTGGCGAGGGTGATCCGGTGATTGGGGTCGTGGCTGTCGACGAGAGTCTCTCCGGAGATGAAGCCCGGCGCTGCCACTGCCTGCTGCAGCACAAGGCGGGCCCGCTGTTCATAGGCTTCTTCCAGGGATTCGGCGATATGGCGTTCGATCAAAACCCGTATCATGGTTTTCCTCCGTGCATTTTTAGCGGTTATAAACAGGAATTTAGCACGTTTTTCTGAAAAATCAGCGTAACCAGAAGGAGTGATCGTTTGACGGCCAATGAATTCGATGCCGAACTTGATGCCCGGGGCCTGTTCTGCCCGGAGCCGGTCATGATGCTCCACAACCGCATCAACGACGTCGAGCCCGGCGGCGTTCTGCGCGTGGTGGCGACCGACCCTTCCACCACCCGGGATATACCCCGCTTCTGCCAGTTTCTCGGGCATGAGCTGGTGAGTCAGGCGGAGCAGGAGGGGGAATTTGTCTACCTGATTCGTCGAGGCGGGTGATCCGGCCATCAGGACCGGATCGGCAACCGCTCAAGGTGGGTCAGGAATTCCCGCTTGTCCATCTCGCCGAGGATTCGATGATCTTCCAGTTCGTCGCCATCAGCCCGGAAGAAAAGGATCGCAGGTGGGCCGAACAGACCGAGCTCGTCCAGCAGGGCCTGCTGCTCGGGAGTGTTCCGGGTGATGTCGATCTGCAGCAGGGTATAGGATGACAGCGCCTCGCCAACCCGGGCATCGCTGAAGACGTTGCGTTCCATGACTTTGCAGGAAATGCACCAGTCCGCATAGAAGTCGAGCATGACCGGTTGATTCCGGTCCCGGGCAGCCTGCAACAGTCTCCGGATTTCCGCTGGTTCCCCGACCCGTTGGAACTCGTCGTGGCTGCCGGCCGCTCTGGCTGAGGGTGTCGACGAGGCCACCGTAAATGGCGCCAGGGGTTTGAGTGGATCGCTGGCACCACCGACGGCTCCGGCAAGCAGTGCCAGGCCATAAGCGAACATGATCAGTCCCAGCCCCTTGCGAGTCCGCTGCCAGCCGGCCCTGGCAGCGTCAAACGCGCCGAGCTGGACCCCGGTGATGGCGATCAGCAAACCCCAGAGGGTCAGTGCAACCCAGGCCGGAACCAGTCGCTCTACCAGCCAGATAGCCACGGCGAGCAGCATCACGCCGTAGAAATGTTTGACGGCAGTCATCCAGTGGCCGGTGGTGGGCAGCAGCTTGCGGCCGCCAACCGCAACCAGGATCAGCGGGACGCCCATGCCCAGGCCGAGTGCGAACAGGGCGATGCCACCGGTTGCGGCATTCTGGGTGGTGGAAATATACAGCAGGCTGCCCGCCAGTGGTGCCGAGACACAGGGCGAGACGATCAGCGCAGACAGGGCTCCGATGCCGAAAATGCCTGCGACCCGGGTCCCGGTGAGCTTGTGGCTGGCGTTATTGAGGGAGTCCCGGAGGAAACGCGGCAGCTGGATCTCGAACAGGTCGAACATCGACAGAGCAAAAATCACGAACAGCGTGGCAAAGACGCCCAGAACCCACGGGGACTGCAGCTGGGCCTGCAGGTTGAAGCTGGCACCCAGCAACCCGGTCAGAACCCCGGCAGCGGCATAGGTCAGCGCCATACCCAGTACGTAACTCCCGGAGAGCATCAGGGCATGGCTTGTGGTGCGGGTATTGTGACCTGACACCAGGGTGGAGATGATGGGAACCATGGGCAGGACGCAGGGCGTGAAGGTCAGCCCCAGGCCCAGCAGGAAAAACAGACCGGCAACGACCAGGACAGATTGCCTGGAGAGGAAGCCCGCCAGGCCGGTCGCCGAGTTGGTATCGACGGACCTGGCAGCGCCTGCGGCAGCTGCAGATCCGGTCCCCGCTACGGTCGCCGTTCCGGTCGCGCTGCTCGTCGCGGTTGCCGCAGAACCAGAGCCGGTATCAGAACCGCCGGGGTAATACAGTACCTCCCGGGTCTGAGGTGGGTAGCACAGCCCGGCCTCGGCGCAGCCCTGGTAGGTGACTTCGAGTGTGGCCTCACGTGCACCCTCGGGCAGGTTGACGGGCACGCGAGCCTCAACCGGCTCATAGAAGACAGTGACTTCACCAAAGAATTCGTCGTTGGTGGTTTCGCCCTGCTGCGAGAAGGATGGTTCCCCCACTGTCACGCCGTCGGTGACCGGGGTAACGGCAACACGGTTCTGATAAAGGTAGTGACCGGGTGTGATGTTCCAGCTCAGGGTAACCGCGCCCTGGTCCGTGGTGTAATTGAAGGGCAGTGCCTCGTCTACGGGAAGGAAGTCATTGCCGCCACCGAACAGGCTGGAACCGGAACTGCCCAGGGCATGGGCCGGGGAGGCGTACAGGGCCAGGCAGGCGGCCAGGGTAAAAAACATGGTGAAGGCTGTCTGGTGAACGCGGTCGGCAAAGCTCGGGTTTGTCATCTGACGTACAAGTTCCCGGTTGTAGGTGTGTGGACGATTCCTGCTCCGACGGCAGTGGACACAGGGTTGCTGGTAAAGTTCCCGGTGGTCTGGTATTGGATGCGTTAAAGTCGCACAATAGCCATCCAATGAATCACAGTCCAAACGATCTTATCATGCTGTTCAATGACCTGTTCCGGGAGCCATTCCGGACGATTCTGGTCAGGGGCGGCTCAGAACCCGAGTACCTGCCCGCTGACCGACCATCCGGTCTGGCCCGGGTCGTGTTTGCTCACGGTTATTATGCCAGCGCTTTACATGAAATAAGCCACTGGTGTATTGCCGGTGAGCATCGCCGCACACTTCACGATTACGGCTACTGGTACTGTCCGGATGGTCGCACGGCGGAACAGCAGAGGGCCTTTGAACAGGTAGAAGTCGGGCCCCAGGCCCAGGAATGGCTTTTTTCCGTGGCTGCCGGTTCACGCTTTCACATCAGCGTGGACAACCTTTCCGGTGATGGGGCCAGCGACGAACAGCAGTTCCGTGCCAATGTCCTGGCACAGGCCGAGCGTTACCTGGCCGGGGGGCTACCGTCCCGCGGGCAGCAATTTCTTGATGCACTGAAGAGTTTTTACGGAACCGCCGGGGACTTCGACAGCGCCTGGCAACAGGATGTGCAACGCCTGGTTCCATCCAATTCGCTTTCCGACAGAGCAAGGAATACAGAAACTGTATGACATCTGACCCAAAACACACCGGCGATCTGAAGTTCAGTGACCTGAATCTGGACAAGCGCCTCCTGGACGCCATCACCGCCATCGGATTTGAGTACTGCACGCCGATCCAGGCAGAAACACTGCCCTGGACGCTGGCCTGTGAAGACCTGATTGGTCAGGCCCAGACCGGTACCGGCAAAACCGCGGCCTTTCTGATCACCGCCATTCAGACACTGCTGGAAACGCCGATTCCCGAGAAAGACCGCTTCGCCTCCGAGCCCCGCGTACTGGTGCTGGCGCCGACCCGGGAGCTGGCGATGCAGATTGCCAGGGACGCCGAGCAGCTGTGCCAGTATACCGGGCACAACGTTGTCACCGTGGTTGGCGGCATGAATTATGACAAGCAGCGGGACCAGCTCCAGAATGAAATCGTGGACATTCTGGTGGCCACCCCGGGCCGGCTCATCGACTTCCTGGGTTCCCAGGATGTCTTCCTGGACCAGGTGGACATCCTGATCCTTGACGAAGCGGACCGCATGCTGGACATGGGCTTCATCCCCGATGTGAAGCGGATTATCCGCAAGTGCACCCCCAAGGAGGATCGCCAGACCCTCCTGTTCAGCGCCACCTTCAACCAGGACGTACTCAACCTGGCGTCCATGTGGACCCGAAATGCCGAGTTTGTGGAAATCGAGCCGGAGCAGAAGACTGCGGAACGGGTCGAGCAGACCGTTTATCTGCTGAGTGAAGATGAAAAACTTCAGGTCCTGGTCAATTACCTGAAACGCCCGGAAGTGGAAAAGGCCATCGTCTTCGCCAACCGCCGGGACCAGTGCCGGGACCTTGAGGAAGATCTGAAAAACCAGGGGATCAAGGTCTCCCTGATGTCCGGCGAGATCGCCCAGAACAAACGCCTGCGCACCCTCGACCAGTTCAAGAAAGGCGATATCCAGGTGCTGGTCGCCACCGATGTTGCCGGCCGGGGAATACACGTCAACGGCGTCACCCACGTGTTCAATTATAATCTGCCGGACAACGCGGAAGACTATGTGCACCGCATTGGCCGGACCGGGCGTGCTGGCCGCAAGGGAGTATCAATCAGCCTGGCCGGCGAGGACGATTCGTTTACCCTTCCGGCGATCGAAACCTACATCAACCAGAAGCTGAAAACCGAAGTTCCCGACGATACCCTCAGAGCTCCCCTGGACAAGCCGGCTATCACCCGCAAACGTGGTGGCCGCCGCAGCAGTGGCCGTGGACGCCCCCAGGGCGGCCGCGGCGGCTCCCAGCGCCAGCGCAGGAACTGAAGGATGTAGACGACCATGCTGATTGTAGCTGACGAGAACATTCCGTTACTCGACTCCTTCTTCGGGGATATAGGCGAGATCCGCCGGGTTTCCGGCCGCCACATGAGCCCTGACGACGTCCGCGACGCAGACATCCTGCTGGTCCGGAGCGTAACCCGGGTAAACCGCGAATTACTGGAAGGCAGCCGGGTCCGCTTTGTCGGAACCGCCACCATCGGCACCGACCATGTCGATCTCCAGTGGCTGGAAGAGCAGGGCATCCGCTTCTCCGCCGCGCCGGGCTGCAATGCCAACAGCGTCGTCGAATACGTTCTTCTGGTACTGTCACTGTATGCAGAGAAGCGGGTACTTTCTGACTGGACCGACCTGAGTGTCGGTATCGTGGGCGTCGGCAACGTCGGCAGAAAACTGGCGGCCAGGCTGGAACGCCTCGGCTTCACTACCCGACTGTGCGACCCGCCCAGAGCCGGACAGGAAGGCGAACAGGGCCCGAAGTTCGTCAGCCTGGAAGAAGCCCTGGAATGCGACGTGGTCAGCCTGCATACCCCGCTGACCCGGAACGGCCCCCATGCCACATTCCACATGATCGGAGAACGCGAGCTCGCCGGCCTCACCTCCGACCAACTCCTGATCAGCGCCGGCCGTGGCGAGGTAATCGATACCTCCGTCCTCAAACAGCGCCTGACCTCCGCCAACCCGCCGCTCGTTGCCCTGGATGTCTGGGAACGGGAACCGGAAATCGACCCGGAACTGGTGGACCTGGCCTGGCTGGCAACGCCCCACATCGCCGGTTACAGCCTGGAGGGCAAGGTTCAGGGCACTGAAATGATCTACAAGGCGCTCAGTAACTTCCTGGGCCTGCCTGTCCGCAAGAAAGCCGGCCAGTTCCTCCCGGAGCCCGCTTTGAGCAAGGTTTCGTTCACCTCGGCCGCAGACGAAGATAAGGCCGTCAAAACTGCGCTCAGGGCCTGTTACGACCCCCGAGAGGATGATGCTCGCCTGCGGCTGGCAATGGGGGGAAGTGCGGAAGAGAGAGGCGCCGCATTTGATCGACTGCGCCGGGACTATCCAGTTCGAAGAGAATGTTCCAGTCTGAAGGTGCAGTTGAAAGGCACCAGTAAGTCCTTGCAGGACAGTTTCAGGGCGATTGGTTTCAAACTGAAGATCTGAGGGAGGTCCGTCAGGCGTTAACTTGGGGGAAGCTCCGCTGGTGGGGCCACCCTTCCGAAACACGCTCCTGGCGGCACGTCCCTGTGACGCTTGAGCTCCGCCATCCATGGCTCCGCACAGTTTCGGAAGGGTGGCCCCACCAGCGGAGCTATCGAACTTTCGTGCAGGTCGTTCAGAGATTCGCTTCCTGCAGGGCTCGAATGCGGTCTTCCAGCGGCGGATGGGTCATAAACAGAGCACTCAGACCGGCCCGTGCACCGCGGTTGATACCGAACGCCTGCAGCGAATCCGGCATCTGATCCGGCACTTCACTTTCCTGTTTCAGCCGTGCCAGAGCGTTAATCATCGCCGAACGGCCCGCGAGCTGGGCACCGGCAATATCCGCCCGGTACTCCCGGCGACGGGAGAACCAGAACACGATAGTGCTGGCCAGAATTCCGAGGACGATCTCAGCCGCGATGCTGACAACAAAGAAGCCTATGCCATGGCCCTGCTCATTCTTGAACACCACCCGGTCCACAAAAGAGCCGATTACCCGCGACGCGAAGATCACGAACGTGTTCACCACACCCTGAATCAGAGCCAGGGTCACCATGTCCCCATTGGCCACGTGACCGATCTCGTGGCCGAGAACAGCGCGAATCTCATCCTTGTTGAACCGGTGCAGCAGCCCCTCACTGACGGCCACCAGCGCATCATTCTTGTTCCAGCCGGTGGCGAACGCGTTGGACTGGGAAGCGGGGAAGATAGCCACCTCCGGCATCTTGATGCCCGCGTGCCGAGCCAGTTCCGCAACAGTATCCACCAACCAGCGCTCGGCAGGGGTGCGGGGGGATTCGATCACCTGTGCCTTGGTACTCCATTTTGCCATCGGCTTGGAAATGAACAGGGAGATCAGGGCACCGGCGAAGCCGAACACCGCCGCAAACGCCAACAGCGAGCCGTATTCGATGCCTTGCTGGTTCAGGTAACTGTCGACACCCAGCAAACGCAGGGTAAAACTGGCAACCACAATGACCGCAAGGTTGGTCGCCAGAAACAGCAGTATGCGCATGTTAATTCCTTGAAAGTTCAGTCAAAGACACAATTCACCCATCTGACCGGAATATGCGGTCCGGGTTCTCGGCTTCAAAAGTATTACCGCGATTTAATGGTAGCTGTTGTCGGCGAAAAAAGTAGCCTGGACCACCTGGCTGATGCGGGCGGAGTTGCCGCTCTTCAGCGCCTGGCGGATCAGGTGGATATGGGTGGAGAGGTCCCGCTGGACTGACCGGGGCAGGTTGTCGGTCTCGGCCACGCGTACACCGGCGGCATCAGCCAGGGCTTGCGAAGCGGGGGCGCTGAGCCTGATAAAGGCGTCGCGGGTCAGCACGGCCTGGTCCAGGGCTTCCTGCCGGATGGTGTCCACGTAGCGCAGCAGGCCTTCCTCCCCGAGCCAGAGCAGGGCGCCAAAACAGGCCATGTGCCGCTTGCTGTGCAGGCCGAACTCATCGGGCTGGTCCGGCCCGGCAATGTCTTCCACAAACAGGTTCACCCTGCGCGGAAAAACGCCGTAGAGCTGAACCAGGGCGACGGCGACGTCCTTGTAGAACTCCTCGACGTGAATGTCTGCCATAAATTGCCCGTTACTGCTGGTAGTCGCTCAGGAAATTGCCGAGGCGGCCCATGGCGTCCTCGAGAGTATCCGCCCGTGGCAGGAAGACCACCCGCAGGTGCTGTTTGTCATCCACGTTGAACGCCGACCCCTGCACCAGCAGGATCTTTTCCTGCAGCAGCAGGTCGAGTACCAGCTTCTCGTCATTGACGATGGGGAATTTCCCGGGATCCAGTTTCGGGAACAGGTAAAGGGCGCCCTCCGGCTTCACGCAGCTGACACCGGGAATGTCGTTAAGCATCCGCCAGGCGGTGTCGCGCTGCTCGAACAGGCGACCCCCCGGGGCCACCAGATCGTCGATGGACTGGTACCCACCCAGGGCGGTCTGGATGGCGAGCTGGGCCGGTACATTGGCGCAAAGGCGCATGTTCGAAAGCATCTCGATGCCTTCCACCAGATCCCGGGCGCGGTGTTTGGCGCCGCTGATGATCATCCAGCCGGAGCGGTAGCCCGCCGCACGGTAATTCTTGGACAAGCCGTTGTAGGTGAAGAACAGAACGTCATCCGCCAGGGAGGCCGTGGACACATGCCGGGTGCCGTCATACAGAATCTTGTCGTAGATCTCATCCGACAGCACGATCAGGTTGTGCCTGCGCGCCAGTTCAATGACCCGTTCCAGCAACTCGGTGGAATAGACCGCCCCGGTCGGGTTGTTGGGGTTGATCAGCACGATGGCCCGGGTACGCCGGGTGATCTTCTTGCGGATATCGTCAATATCCGGGAACCAGTTCTGTTCCTCGTCGCAGCGGTAATGCACCGGCTTGCCACTGGACAGGGTCACCGCTGCGGTCCACAAAGGATAATCCGGCGCCGGAATGAGCACCTCGTCTCCGGTATTGAGCATCGCCTGCATGGACATCACGATCAGTTCGCTGACGCCGTTGCCCAGATAGATGTCGTCGATATCCACCTTCTCGATGCCGCGCTGCTGGCAGTAATGCATGACCGCCTTGCGGGCAGAGAACAGGCCCTTGGACTCGACATAGCCCTGGGCCTGGTGCATGTTGTAGATCACGTCCTGCTGGATCTCTTCCGGCACATCCAGTTCGAACGCGGCGGGGTTGCCGATATTGAGCTTGAGCACCCGGTGACCCTCTTCTTCCAGCCGACGCGCCTCACGCAGAACCACTCCACGAATTTCGTAACAGACGTTATCGAGCTTGGCGGACTTGTAGTAGTTCTGCATGGATTCAGGTTCCTTGAGAGGTAATGCGGATACACAGCCGTCCAGTTGACGGAAGGCTTTATTCTAGCGGAGCGAGGGTGCGCTACAACAGGGTAATTATGATGAATTGTGGCGGATTCAGGGGGTAAACCTCAGGCAGGTTCCCGGTTTTGTGATCAAGTGGCCTGTAACGGCGTGTTATTTTCCATCGGACTTGGTCACAATCAGGGACCTCGTGCTCATCACAGGAGACCAGAATGGCGCAATCCAGTATCTACGATTTTACCGTCCGTGATATTCACGGCAACGAACGGAACATGGAGGCCTACCGCGACAAGGTTCTGTTGATCGTGAACACGGCCAGCAAGTGTGGGTTTACGCCCCAGTTTGAGGGCCTTCAGGCGTTGTACAGGGACCTGAACGAGCGGGGCCTGGAAGTTCTGGGGTTTCCCTGCAATCAGTTCATGAACCAGGATCCGGGAACCGACGAATCCATCAGCCAGTTCTGCAGCCTCAATTATGGCGTGGATTTTCCCATGTTTGCCAGGATCGAGGTGAACGGTGACGGAACACATCCCCTTTACAGATTCCTGAAGCGGGAAGCGCGGGGCCTGATGGGATCGGAAAAGATAAAATGGAACTTCACCAAGTTCCTGGTGGGTCGTAACGGCCGGGTTGTGCGCCGCTACCCGCCGACCACCAAACCCGAGGCGATCCGCAAGGATATTGAAGAGTTGCTGTAGCCGCCTTGCATCCCGGAATCCGGGAGGTTACTCCGGGGGCGCCCAGCGACTGAGAGTGCGGCGGAGCTCGTCCCGGTTGTAGGGCTTGGTAATATAATCGCTCATGCCGGCGGCAATGCAATCCTCCCGGTCGCCCTGCATAACATTGGCGGTGACGGCAATCACGGGCAGGTCTTGCCAGTCCGGGTTCTCGCGAATCTTCCGGGTGGCCTCGTAACCATCCATGACCGGCATCTGGCAGTCCATCAGGACCAGGTCATAGGAGGCATTGCTCAGGGCTTCCAGTGCCCGCTTGCCATTTTCGGCGTGGTCCACTCGGTGGCCAAGCTTTTTCAGCAGGCTGCTGGCGACCAGCTGGTTCACCTGATTGTCTTCCACCAGCAGTATCTGCAAGGGTCGGGTGGCGCCGGTGGGCACTTCTGCTTGCTGCTCCTGCGCCTGTTCTGCCGTCATCAGTCCTGCGGCCCGGCACAGGCATCGATAGAGTTCAGCCCGCCTCAGGGGCAGCGACAGGATCTGGTGGTCAGTATGGCCGCCTACGCTGTTGCCTCTGGCCTCGGCGAGAATGACGCCTTCCCCGGACCAGTTATCCGCAAACGCCATGGTTTCGGTGTCACCGGCATCGATCGTTGACAGCAGGATGCCCTCGGGATGCCGGCTTGCGCCCCGAACCGGTATTTCCCAGGCTCTCAACTGGCTCTCCAGCGCCAGGCGGTGAGGATGGGTTGGTGGCACCGCCAGGGCAACGCCAATCTGCCTGAGCTTTTCCGGAATCGATTCGATCGCCGCGTGTGATTCGGGTTCTTCCTGAACGGGCAGGGGCAAGGTGACGGTGAAATGGGTGCCGCTGCCCTCCCGGGAATCCACCATGATCTGCCCGTGCATCCGCTCCACCAGTTGCCGGCACAGGGTCAGGCCGAGCCCGGTGCCTCCATAGAGGCGAGTGGTGTCGGTATCGGCCTGTGAGAAGGGCGAGAAAATCCGGTGCAACCCTGTCCGGGACATGCCGATGCCGGTATCGATGATTTCCAGGCGCAGACTGCCTCCGGAATGGGTAGCCTTGATCTTCACATGCCCGGCATCGGTGAACTTGATGGCGTTGTTGATCAGGTTGTTGAGAATCTGTCGGCTCCGGGTGGGATCGCCCAGGAAGGTTTCCGGCAGTTCCGGGTCGATTTCGCTGACCAGTTCGATGCCCTTGGCCCGGGCCTGCTGGGAGTGCAGGGTCGCGCATTCCTCGATCAGGTGGCGCATGCTGAAGGGAATGTTTTCCAGATCGAGTTTGCCGGCCTCGACCTTGGAAATATCCAGAATATCGTTGAGCAGGCCAAGCAGGCTTTCACCTGCATTCAGGGCGATCTTGATCCGGTTGCGTTGAACCGGGTCCAGCTCGCCCTCAAGCGCGACTCCCAGCATGCCGAGCACACCATTGAGCGGTGTGCGTATCTCGTGGCTCATGCTGGCAAGGAAGTTGGCTCGCGACCGGGCCCTGCGAACGGCATCTTCCTTGGCTCTTACCAGGGCGCGGTTGCCCCGCTGCAACGCCTCGTTCTTGTCCGAGATTTCGCGGGTGCGGTCAGCAACTTCCTGCTCCAGCTGATTGGAGTAGTTCTTGATGGCGGTCTCTGCGTCCCGCAACTGTTCCAGGCTGGAGTCGATGGTTTCCAGGTGCTGGTTAATGATGCCGACCATGGTGCCGATCTCGTCCTGCTCATGCCGGGCGGGCACGGGCAGTCGGATCTTTTCCGGGGAATCGGCGGAAACCCGGCTCAGCGCACCGATAACGTTCATCATGGGGCGGGTCAGTACCACGTAGAAAATCGCCAGCAGGGCAACCGACAGTGCCAGACTTTTCAGCAGGCCGCTGAACAGGGTGTAGGCGGCCCGTTTGAGGAACTGCAGTCCGTAGTGAAAGGTATCAATAGTGACAACCAGGCTACCCAGGGGGAGGTCGGCAAGCTGCTTCACCTCGAGTTCCGAGCTGAAGGAGCGGCTGTCCCCGAACAGCAGGTCACTGAGCCAGCGGTAGGGAGACACAGGGCTACTCTGACTGGCCGCCGCCATGGTATGCCCCTCGTTGTCGATGATACGGGCATCGATGGTGGCGGGATGGTGCAGCAGGCCATCAAGCAGTTCCTTGGCCAGGCGGACATCGATGTTGTACGCAATCTGGGATGCCGGGCTGTGACTGATCTCGATCAGCGCGTTGATTTCCGCTGCCATGGCATCCCGGGCACTGAAATAGTCCAGGGTAATCTGGACCAGGTTCAGCACAAGCCCCAGCGCCATGGCGACGAGGAGGGTGTCTCGGGTCAGCCTGTAGGAAAGTCGCTTCTTGAAAGTGTTGGTCACGGGTAGTTGCTGTCTCTATTTCCGGCAGGTTAAGCATCGGAGCCCGGCTACTGCGGTTTGCCGATAGTATTCAGCACGCGAGGGCAAGGGTAGCAGAAATGGCGAATGGAATCCGTGTTTCGAATAACGTGGGCATTCCATTCTATAGATTTTGTGAATTTTATGCTGCAGATGTATCATTGCGGTGAATGTAACGATTGGCTGGCTACCGCCGCTATCCGACTTTCCCCTGACGCAATGCCGGAGCGCCTGATGGATCTTTCCCGTGTCGACCTCAACCTGCTGGTGTATCTGGATGTGCTGTTGCGGGAACGGAATGTCACCAAGGCGGCCAACCACCTCGGGATTACCCAGCCTGCCATGAGTAACGGCCTGCGTCGATTGCGGGATCTGTTTGCCGATCCGTTGCTGGTCAGAACCAGCGAAGGCATGACCGCCACGGAGCGGGCCAGGGAACTGCAGCCGCTGGTTCGTGGCATCCTGTCGGACATTGAACAGGCGGTTCAGGAGAAAACGCCATTCTCGGCCATGGAGAGCCAACGGGTGTTCCGGATCATGGCCAGTGATTACGCCGAGTCCTGCCTGATGCCCCGGGTCCTGCGCCGGATCCGCCAGGAGGCCCCCCATGTCACGCTGGATGTGCTGACCCCCAGTGACGTGAGCTTCCTGGACGTGGAGCAGGGGCGGCTGGATATGGCCATCAACCGCTTCGACAAGATCCCCCAGTCGTTTCACCAGAAGACGCTCTGGACCGAGTATTTTGCCTGCCTGATGAATGCCCGGAATCCGATCCTCAGGGAGCCGTTCACTCTGGATACCTACCTGGCGGCGAGCCATATCTGGGTCAGCAAGACCGGTTTTGGCGTTGGTGTGGGGGTGAATCCCAAAGACGTGCAGCGTCTTGGCTGGGTGGATGAGGCGCTCGGGCGCATGGGGGCCAAGCGGCAAATTTCCGTGTTCACCCGCCACTACCAGGTGGCCATGCTGCTGGCCGAGCAGCACGACCTCATTGCCACCCTGCCTTCACGGGCGGCCTGGCTGCAGAAGGACAATCCCAACCTGGTGGTCAAGGTGCCGCCGTTCGAAATACCGCCGTTCGAGCTGAAAATGGCCTGGAGCCCGCTACTGCAGCACAACACGGATCACCAATGGCTGAGGAGGCTTATTGCCGAGGTAGCGGAGGAAGTGGATGAGGAGTTCGCGCCTTTCGGTGCCCGCTTCGAATCCGCGGACCTGCCGCAGGTCCGCCATTCAGAGCGGTAGCTGGCGCAGCTCGAGGGAGCTTCTGCCGGCGTCCCACATACGCTGGAAAGCCTGGGAGAGCAGTTTCACCCGGCCGCTGTCGGAAAAGTTGCAGAAACCATCAGGCTTGTAGAAGTCGTGGCGGTACAGCACGCCTTCCCGATCGATCAGCATGAACGGCTGGTCCTCCACCGGATAGTCGCCGTTCACCAGTTTCAGCTCGATTCGGCTGGGCAGGCGGCGCATCAGCTCTACCAGCCGGTGACGGCGCTTGACCAGGGGTTTGTCGTCGTGGATCAGCAGCCGGACTTCGCTGAGACGGTGGCGACGGGCGAGGGCGGAAATCAGCTCCCGGAACCGGAAACGATCGTACAGGTCGTGTTCCAGCAACCGGTCATACAGCCAGATCCGCTGCCCCGCCTGACCGGCCAGGGAATCCATCAGGGCCAGCATGGGGGCCTCGGTATCAAACAGCCAGCTTTGCCGATCCGCTTCCAGCAGCAGGGGGTGGTCGCGTTCCTCCAGTGCAGCGGCGGCGAGCTCCGGCGCCAGGCAACGCATGTCGCAGTGGGGGATACCGGCATCGTCGTAGACGTCCGAACAGACATGGAAACCGGACCGCTGATAGAAAGGAATCGCGTGTTCCTGGGCGGACAGCCGCACCTCATCATACTGGCCCGCGGCCTCTGCGAGCAGGCGGCGCAGCAGCGCCTGCCCGATACCCTGGCCCCGATGGCCCGGCAGGATTGCCATGCGGCCGATGTGCCCAGTTTCGTCAAGACTGGAGAACAGTCGGGCCACGCCCACCGGGGTGTTGTCAGGCAGTACCGCCAGAAAGTGATCCGCAATCTCGTCGGTATCGTCCCACTCCAGCTCCGGCGGCACCCGCTGCTCCTCGATAAACACGCGCTGGCGGATCTCCCGGATATGGCCGGGGGCCAGCTGCCAGCTGTACTTGCGAATCCGGACAGTCATAACGTACCTATTCGAAATACACGGAGCCCTGGTTGTACAGGGTCGTCAGCAGTCCAAGCAGGGCCGGGTCTGAAGCAAACCCGGAGAGTGCCTCCATGTCGACACGGGCTGCGGCGCATAGCAGCGGGGCCAGCGGGCGGGCATCGCCCTTGAGCAGGTATTGCTCACCATCCACAAACAGGGCGGTGTCTTCGCCAAGTTCATAAAACGCAAACCTCGACCCCTCATTCCAGCGAAGTTGTTCGCCGGCGCCGATGGCCTCGGCCAGGTCCTTTTCGGAGGCGGGTTCGTCGGCGGGAACCACGATGTCGAGACTCTTCGGAGCGGTGGCGTACTGACCAAACCACAGGGCCAGTTGTCGCCGGTTGCCGACTTTCTCCCGGATGATGCCGTCAAGCCGGTCAATGACTTCCGGGGCTATGGTGCCGGGGTTGTCCTGAACCTTGAGGTCGGGATCATTGATATGTTCGGCGGCGTCGGACTGGCTGCACAGGAAGTCGGTAAAGCCGGTCAGGATGTCATCGATCGTCGGTGCCCGGAAGCCCACTGACAGGGTAATGCAGTCGTTTTCAGCCACACCGTGATGGCCGATGCCCGGGGGGAGGTAGAGCATATCGCCGGGCGCCAGGGTGACGGTTTCCTCACCGTCCCAGCTGCTCAGGATCCGCAGAGGCGTGCCTTCCACCCTGGGTGAAGTGTGGTCGCAGTGGCCACCGAAGGTCCAGCGGCGGTGGCCCCGGGCCTGGAGCAGAAATACATCGTACTGATCGTAATGGGGGCCGACGCTGCCACCTTTCGGTGCGTAACTGGCCATGATGTCATCGAGGCGCCAGTTGGGAATGAACCGGAAGTGTTCGAGCAGATCGGCAATGTCCGGGGCCCAGTGGTCCAGCCCCTGTACCAGAAGTGTCCAGTCCTGCTCCGGCAGGTCGCTGAACCGGTCGGGAGTGAACGGGCCGTTGTGCAACTGCCAGGGCTTGCCGTTGTCATTCTCGATGATGATCCGGGATTCCACGCTCTCCTCGCAGGCCAGCCCGGCCAGCTCGTCTGGGCTGACCGGGCATTGGAAGCCGGGAAACGCCTGGCGGATCACCAAGGGTTTTTTCTGCCAGTAGTCCCGCAGAAACTCGGAAGGTGTCAGTCCGCCAAGCATATCCATGGTGTGCTCCCGCTATCAGATGTTGCGCGCCTGCTCTCTGGCATTACCGATGTAGTTGCCCGGTGTCAGGGCCATCAACTCTGCCTTGGCGGCGTCCGGAATGTCGAGGGTTTCCACGAAATTCTTGATCACTTCCGGGGTCATTGCCTTGCCCCGGGTCAAAGCCTTGAGCTTTTCATAGGGCTTTTCGATGTTATAGCGGCGCATGACCGTCTGGATCGGCTCGGCCAGGACTTCCCAGGCGTGGTCCAGGTCCTCGTCCAGGCGGGCCGGATTGATTTCCAGTTTGCCCAGACCCTTGAGGGTTGCTTCGTAGGCAATCAGGCTGTGGCTGAAGCCAACACCCAGGTTCCGCAGAACGGTCGAATCGGTCAGATCCCGCTGCCAGCGCGAGATGGGCAGTTTGGCGGCCAGGTGATCGAACAGGGCATTGGCAACGCCCAGGTTGCCCTCGGAATTCTCGAAATCGATCGGGTTGACCTTGTGTGGCATGGTGGAGGAGCCCACTTCGCCTTCCACGGTCTTCTGCTTGAAGTAACCCAGGGAAATGTAGCCCCACACATCCCGGTCGAGGTCGATCAGGATGGTGTTGAATCGGGCAATGGCATCATACAGCTCGGCAATATAGTCGTGGGGTTCGATCTGGGTGGTGTACGGGTTCCAGTCCAGGCCCAGGCTCTCGACGAACTCTTCAGCGTTGGCGGCCCAGTCCACGTCCGGGTAGGCGGACAGGTGGGCGTTGTAGTTACCCACGGCACCGTTGATTTTGCCCATGATTTCCGTTTCGCGGATCTGCATCAGCTGGCGACGCAGGCGGTATACCACGTTGGCCAGTTCCTTGCCCACAGTAGTGGGGGAGGCGGTCTGGCCGTGGGTCCGGGACAGCATGGGCTGGTCGGCGTGCTCCCTGGCCAGTTCGGCCAGCCTGTCGACCAGCCGGTCCATCGCCGGCAACAGGCCATGGTCCAGCCCCTCGCGCAGCATCAGGGCGTGGGAGAGGTTGTTGATGTCCTCGGAGGTGCAGGCAAAGTGTACGAATTCGGTGACCGCGTGCAGTTCGGGCACCTCGGCAATCTTTTCCTTGATGAAGTACTCGACGGCCTTGACGTCGTGGTTCGTGGTGCGTTCGATTTCCTTGATGCGCTCGGCGTCTTCCAGGCTGAAGTCGCTGACCAGCTTGTCGAGGAAGCTGTCGGCTTCGGCGGAGAACGCAGGCACTTCGGTGATCTCCGGGTGTGCAGCCAGTTTCTGAAGCCAGCGGATTTCGACGGTTACCCGGTTACGGATCAGGCCATACTCGCTGAAGATGCTGCGGAATACGCTGACTTTGCTGCCATAGCGTCCATCGACCGGGGAAATGGCGGTCAGGGCGGTGAGTTCCATCGAAAACCTCTCAAGTGATCAAAGAATCGAAACAAACTGGGAAACTGGGGGTGCAAATGATACACCAGCGGGTCCTCTGAATCAGCGTTAATCCCGGCTTTGCTGTTACAGCGGCTGGCGTGCCTCCTCGGCCAGTTTCCGGGCGTAGTGAATGACCTTGCGCCGGGAGAAGATCAACTGCCAGCGGCGCCCGCCGCACTGGCGCCAGAGCACGGCCGAGCGGATACCGGCCAGCAGCAGGGCCCGCACCCTGTCGGCATTCTCTTGCCGCTGCAGTACCATGGGGTCACCGGTGACCTGGATGCGTTGCCGGAAAGTGCTGATCGTGTCGGTATAGATCGAGGCCAGGTTGCCGATCAGGTTGGCATGGGTGTAGCTGAAATGGCTGGCGGTGTGGCGGGCCTGATCGATTCGGCTGCCAATCACTTCCAGCATGTCCGGGCGCCGGTTCAGCCTGGACTCGAGGTGGATCAGGTTGAGCACATACTTGAGCACCTCGATATCCCGCTGGTTGCTTTGCTCGCTCATGACCGTGTAAAGGGTAACCAGGCCTTCCCGGATATCGGACAGTTCGCCGCCATAGACGTCCAGGGTTGAGACCGGGTCCGTGGCAAACAGCGAACGGATGCAGGTCTCCAGAGATGCCTGGTTGCACTGGCCGTTGTAGGCAATCTGCTGCACCAGGTTGGCCGCCTGGAACACGCCGGCCAGCGCCAGGGTCCGATCATGCAGGGACCGGCTCATGCGCTGGCTTCCTTCTGTTCCGTGCTCTGGAGGCGCTCGGGCAGGGGCTCTCCATCACGCCAGGTTTCCTCGATCACGCCGCCGCCGAGGCAGATCTCGCCGTCATAGAAGACCACGGACTGGCCGGGGGTGACCGCACGTTGGGCATCGTCAAAGACAACCTTCACGCCGCCGTCGAGCACGGTCACCTCGCAGTCCTGGTCCGGTTGGCGATAGCGGGTCTTGGCCTTGCACCGGAACTGCCCGGCCGGTGGCTCGCCGGCTACCCAGTCGATCGGACCCGAGACCAGACCCCGGGAAAACAGCAGGGGATGGTGTTTGCCCTGAACGGCAATCAATACGTTGCGGGTGAGATCTTTCCCGGCCACGTACCAGGGTTCGTCTCCGAACTCGCTGAGACCGCCGATGCCCAGGCCCTGGCGCTGGCCGATGGTGTGATACATCAGGCCCTGGTGCCGGCCTATGATCTGGCCGTCCGGGGTTTCGATATCGCCCGGTTGGGCCGGCAGATACTGTTTCAGGAAGTCCCGGAACTTTCGCTCGCCGATGAAGCAGATACCGGTGGAATCCTTTTTATCATGGGTGACAAAGCCCTGTTCTTCAGCAATCCGCCGCACCTCGGGTTTTTCCAGTTCGCCGACCGGGAACAGGGTGCGGGCGATACGTTCGCCGGAAACCGCATGGAGGAAATAGCTCTGGTCCTTGTTGGGATCGAGGCCCTTAAGCAGCAGGGCCTTGCCGGATCCGTCATCGAGCGGACGCTGGCGGGCATAGTGTCCGGTGGCGATGTAATCCGCGCCCAGGGTGATGGCATAGTCAAGAAACGCGCGGAACTTCACTTCCTTGTTGCACAGGATGTCCGGGTTGGGGGTGCGCCCGGCCTTGTACTCGGCCAGGAAGTGCTCGAACACGCGGTCCCAGTATTCTGCCGCGAAGCTTGCAGTATGCAGCTTGATCCCGATGTCATCAGCCACCGCCCGGGCGTCCGCCAGGTCGGTCATGGCGGTACAGTACTCGGTGCCGTCGTCCTCGTCCCAGTTCTTCATGAACAGGCCCTCGACCTGATACCCCTGCTGTTTCAGGAGCCAGGCAGCCACGGAAGAATCGACGCCGCCGGACATGCCGACGATGACACGGGTGGATTCCGGAGACCTGGTATGGGGTGTTGTGTTCATGTCAGCCCTGTTGCCGCTAAAACAGTGGATTCTAACATTTTCGCGGGATCACGTCTGCGCATCGGCGATGGCGTCAAACGGGTAACGGCGGCCATCCCGGTAATCTTGTAGGCACCGGAGCACCATGAGAAAACGCCCGCGGTCATCTTCGACGATTACGGCAACGGTGGCGTGGGGTGTCCAGGTCATGATCGGGAACGTCTCCTGTGGCGTTGATGTCTGGCCGGCCGGTTGGCAGCCGGTACGTGCACCGTGACGACCCGGTACTGTCCGGGAGCCAGGTTGTCCAGACTCCAGTCTCCGATACGGTAACGGATCAGGCGGAGGGTGGGGAAACCGACAGCGGCGGTCATCCGGCGGACCTGGCGATTTTTGCCCTCTGTGATGGTCAGCTCGATCCAGCTGGTGGGTACCGACTCCCGGTGCCTGACCGGCGGAACGCGGGGCCACACCTCCGGTTTCCTCATTCTGTTGACCTTCGCGGGGCGAGTCTTGCCGTCCTTGAGTTCGATGCCGGAGGCAAGCCTTGACAGGGCGTCGTCAGTAATGTCGCCTTCCACCTGGACCCGGTAGGTTTTGGGCATTTTCCGGGAAGGCGAGGCAATCCGGTGCTGCAGGGCACCATCACCGGTAAGCAGCAGGAGACCTTCGGAATCGAAATCGAGGCGACCGGCCGGGTAGACGTTTTTCAGGGGAATCCAGTCTGCCAGGGTCTGGCGCGTGGGTTGGTCCGGGTCGTTGCGCCGGTCGGTAAACTGGCAGAGAACCTGGAAAGGTTTATTGAACAGAATGAGTTCGGCCATGCCTGCGTTGCATACTGTGGGTTGCTGGTCTGACGGGACGGAGATTTGCAGGGTACCGGAATCCGGGGATTTGGCAACAGGGGGCCGGACAATAAACACCGCTGCGGGCCCGGGCGTCAGCTCCCCGCCGTATTGATCCCTGTTCTTCAGCAGCCCGGCTGGCGCTGGCGCCAGCCATCCGGTTCATACCTGACTTTCGGGCAGGTATGGGGCAACAGGTTGCCGCCTCAGGCGTTTACAGCCCGCGGGGGGTAGTCTCCACGGCCCTCGTCACGGGGGGTGGATTTCTTTTCGTTGCTACCGGAAGGTGCCTGGGTCTGCCGGGAAGGCATTTCCCCGGGCACGATATTGACTGCGTGAATTCCCTTGTCGCTGGGTTTTTTGTCAAAGGTGACGGCCTGACCGGCTTTGAGGGTCTTGTAGCCATCCATCTGAACCGAGGAAAAGTGGGCAAACAGGTCGTCACTGCAGCCATCCTCGATGATGAATCCGTAGCCCTTGGCATTGTTGAACCACTTGACCTTGCCTCTTGGCATAATGAACTCCCCTGTTCTTTTGCTGTCAGTTCTTATAGTTGGTTACACCCGGAATCCCGGAACTCCGCCAGGGTCCTGTTACTCGGTTGCGCGTTATGTTACGTATACATGGCATGTATTTACATTGTTTTACAATGCCTCTTAACTTTCGACCAGGCAGCGCCCGGAGTCAAGAGTTTCAATCGGGGCTATGTGTGGTTTAAGGGGGTCCGGAAGCGGTATCATCCCCGTATTGATAAATATCTCACGTCCCGGGGACTCGGACCGCTTGAAAACCCGGCCCCGGACAACCACATTTAACCCGAGGACACCGAGTAAACCGGTAAAGAAACATGCGGACTATCGACAATTCTCTACTAGTATTGAACCAGGGGGAGGACGATCAGCCAGGCCGACAGGACGACTTGAGTGTTGCACCTGAAAAGCCTGCCCTGAAGCGCCCGGCGCGTTTCCGGGTCGTGCTTCTGAACGATGATTACACCCCCATGGACTTCGTGGTGGATGTACTGATGAAGTTCTTCGCAATGAACGAAGAAAAGGCGACGCAGGTGATGCTGCTCGTCCATACGCAGGGAAAAGCCGTATGTGGGGTATATACCCGAGACATCGCGGAAACAAAGGCGGCACAGGTGAATCAGTATTCCTCGGAATGCGAACATCCGCTCCTTTGCGAGATTGAACGTGCGGACTGACAGACGTTGGGGTGGCCCATGCTGAGCAAAGATCTTGAAATTACGCTGAATACGGCCTTCAAAAATGCCCGTGACAAGCGTCATGAATTCATGACCGTCGAGCATTTACTGTTGGCTCTGCTTGATAATGAATCGGCGGTGGGCGTCCTCAAAGCCTGTGGTGCTGACCTCAAGCGCCTCGAGGAAGAACTGGTGGAATTCGTCGATTCCACCACACCACTGATTCCCAATAACGACGGCGAACGTGAAACCCAGCCCACGCTGGGCTTCCAGCGCGTGCTCCAGCGGGCTGTTTTCCACGTACAGTCTTCTGGCAAGAAGGAGGTTACCGGCGCTAATGTCCTGGTGGCCATCTTCAGCGAACAGGAAAGCCAGGCGGTGTATGTGCTGAAGAAACAGAGCATTGCCCGCATCGACGTGGTCAATTTTGTTTCCCACGGCATTTCCCGGGTTCAGGGTGCCGAGGACCAGGATGGTCACGACCAGGCTTCCCACGAGGAGGCAGGTGAAGAAGGTTCCCAGTCCAGGCCGCTGGAAAGCTATGCCACGAACCTGAACGAGCAGGCCCGTCAGGGTCGTATCGACCCGCTGATCGGCCGTGAACATGAAGTGGAGCGGGTGGTCCAGATCCTCGCCCGCCGCCGCAAGAACAACCCGCTGCTGGTGGGAGAGGCCGGTGTCGGCAAGACCGCCATCGCCGAGGGTCTGGCCAGGCGAATCGTGGACGGTCAGGTGCCGGACATCATCTCTGATGCGGTGGTCTACTCGCTGGACATGGGCGCGTTGCTGGCCGGTACCAAGTACCGGGGTGACTTCGAGAAGCGCCTGAAAGGCCTGCTGAGCGAGCTGAAGAAGCAGCAGCATGCGATCCTGTTCATCGACGAGATCCATACCATCATCGGTGCGGGGTCGGCGTCGGGCGGTGTGATGGATGCGTCCAACCTGCTCAAGCCGATGCTCAGCTCGGGTGAGATCCGTTGTATCGGTTCCACCACCTACCAGGAGTTCCGGGGCATCTTCGAGAAGGACAGCGCGCTGGCTCGCCGCTTCCAGAAGATCGATGTCAACGAGCCGAGCGTCGAGGATACCTACCAGATCCTCAAAGGTCTCAAGCCGAACTTCGAGAAGCACCATGATCTGAAGTACACGGACAAGGCCCTGCGGGTGGCTGCGGAACTGGCTGATCGCTACATTACCGACCGTCACTTGCCGGACAAGGCCATCGATGTGATCGACGAGGCCGGTGCCCGCCAGCGTATGCTGCCGGAAAACAAGCGCAAGAAGACCGTCGACGTCTCGGAAATCGAGGACGTGGTGGCCAACATCGCGCGGATTCCGCCGAAGAATGTTTCCACCAGCGACAAGGACCTGCTCCGCAACCTGGAGCGGGATCTCAAGATGGTGGTGTTCGGGCAGGACCCGGCCATCGAATCCCTGGCCACAGCCATCAAGCTTGCCCGTGCCGGCCTGAAGGCTCCGGAGAAGCCGGAAGGCGCGTTTCTGTTTGCCGGTCCCACCGGGGTGGGCAAGACCGAGGTGACCAGGCAGTTGGCCAAGGTGCTGGGCATCGAACTGGTGCGCTTCGACATGTCCGAGTATATGGAGCGGCATACTGTATCCCGCCTGATTGGTGCGCCTCCGGGCTACGTCGGGTACGACCAGGGCGGCCTGCTGACGGAGGCGGTCAACAAGCATCCGCACTGCGTGTTGCTGCTTGACGAGATCGAGAAGGCGCATCCGGAGGTCTTCAACCTGCTGCTCCAGGTGATGGACCACGGTACCCTGACCGACAACAACGGCCGCAAGGCGGATTTCCGCCACGTGATTCTGGTGATGACCACCAACGCCGGGGCCGAGAGCATGGCCCGTCGTTCCATCGGCTTCAGCGAGCAGGATCACAGTACCGATGGTATGGAGGTGATCACCAAAACCTTCACACCGGAATTCCGTAACCGGCTCGACGGCATCATCCAGTTCCGTGATCTCCAGAAGGAGACGATCACCCACGTGGTCGACAAGTTCCTCACCGAGTTGCAGGCGCAGCTGGACGAGAAGCATGTGGTCCTGCATGTGGACGAGGAAGCCAAGGTCTGGCTCGCGGAACACGGTTACGACGTCACCATGGGTGCGCGCCCCATGTCCCGCCTGATCCAGGACAAGATCAAGCGGCCGCTGGCGGAGCAGATTTTGTTCGGGCGTCTGTCCGAGCATGGCGGAGATGTCTATGTCCACCTCAAGGGCGACGAACTCGAGTTCGAGTACGAGGACGAACCCGCGGAAGCCGTCTGATTCCGGCCCATCCGGTAAAGCCGTTGCCCTGTGCAGCGGCTTTTTTATATCACAGGCAACGAAAAACCCCGCCGTGGCGGGGTTTTTCAGATGTCACTGAAGCAGATTAACGGGCGCGGTAAACAATGCGGCCCTTGCTCAGGTCATAGGGGGTCAGCTCAACCTTGACCTTGTCGCCAGTCAGGATGCGGATATAGTTCTTGCGCATCTTGCCGGATATGTGAGCAGTTACAACGTGACCATTGCTCAGCTCAACGCGGAACATGGTGTTGGGAAGCGTGTCGATGACTACGCCTTCCATCTCAATGACATCTGATTTCGCCATTCAGTAGAAACCTCTCTTTGAATATGCTTCTGGTGATTTTAAATTGCGCAATTCTGCCTGACTTGTCGTCATTTGGCAAAGTCAGTTGTCATCCATTGTCCGCCAGTGGCCATCGCGCAGAGCCTCAATCGGCTGGAAACGGGTCTTGTAGTTCATTTTTCGGCATTCCTTGATCCAGTAACCCAGGTACAGGTGCGGCAGGTCGCGGCGCCTTGCCTCTTCGATTTGCCACAGGATGGCAAAGGTTCCCGGGCTGCGGTGCTCCAGTTCGGGGGCAAACACCGTATAGATGGCCGACAGGCCGTCATCGAGGACATCCACGGCCGCGAGCCCCACCAGCTTACCCTCCAGGCGCATCTCCAGGAACCAGGAATCCGTGGCGCCCTCCACCAGGAATGAGCTGAACTGCTCCCGGGACGGGGGGTACATATCTCCGTCGCTGTGCCGCTCATTGATATACCGGGCATAGAGAGTGTAGTACTCCTCGGTGAAGCGGGCGGGCACCATGGCACATTCGAGGTCCGTGTTCTTTTTCATTACCCGACGCTGGCTCCGGTCCGGCTGGAACTCTTCTGCCTTCAGGCGAACGGGGATACAGGCGTTGCAGTGCTCGCAATGGGGCCGGTAATAATGGGACCCGCTGCGGCGGAAACCAAGGGCGGTCAGTTGACTGTACAGCTTCTTGTCGATGTTGGCCCGCGGGTCCACAAACATCGTCGTTGCCTCGCGATCGGGCAGGTAACTGCAGTCATGGGTTGGAGTCGCAAAAAATACCAGGGTTCTGAGGTTACTCATTCACACCTCCGGCCCGCACCATTCCCAGGTGAAGGTCCAGTCGGACTGGTCCGGTTTCTGATCAACACATGCCCTGAGTATAGATAAAAACTCCGTTCTGGGAATGCTCCGGGCGCCCATGGTCAGCAGGTGGTCGCTCTCCACCTGGCAGTCCATCATCCGGTAGCCCCAAAGCCGCAGCTGATTCGCCAAGTGTACCATAAGGACTTTGGATGCGTCGGTCTCCAGGGAAAACATGGACTCGCCAAAAAAGCAGCGGCCGAGGGCAACGCCGTACATCCCGCCGGCCAGCTCGTTGTTGCGGTTCCAGATCTCGATGGAATGGGCAATGCCCTGCCGATGCAGTTCGGTATAGGCCGAAACCATGTCGTCGGTAATCCAGGTGCCCTCGGCGCGGGTGGAACCACAGAGCCGGATAATGCGACTGAAGGCTCGATCCGCGGTGACATGGAAGCGCCGTTGGTTCAATGTCCGACGAAGGCTTCGTGAGATATGGATATCAGCTGGAAACAGCACGCATCGGGGATCCGGCGACCACCACAGGATCGGCTGATCGTCGCTGTACCAGGGGAAAATACCATTCCGGTAGGCGAGGATCAGCCGCTCGGTCGAGAGATCACCGCCGAGGGCCAGAAGACCGTCCGGGTCATCCAGAGCTTCTTCGGCGGGTGGGAACCAAAGCTGGTCCGGTTCCAGCCAGGGAAGAGTGGTCATCCTGCTCCAGTCACTCGGGCCCGGCTCAGCACTGCTCGTCCAGGAACTTCTCGGCGTCCAGCGCTGCCATGCAGCCGAAACCGGCAGAAGTTACCGCCTGCCGGTAGACGTGATCGGCCACATCGCCGGCAGCGAAGACGCCCGGAACACTGGTCTGGGTCGCCATACCCTCGAGGCCGGAACGGATCCGGATATAGCCGTTATCCATGTCCAGCTGGCCTTCGAACAGGCTGGTGTTGGGCTTGTGGCCGATGGCGATGAACACCCCGGCGAGTTCGATGTCCTGAGTGGAGTTGTCCCTGGTGCTCTTGATGCGTATGCCGGTCACGCCGGTGGCGTCACCGAGCACCTCGTCCAGGGTGTGGTCCCAGATGATGCTGACGTTGCCGTTCTCCGCCTTCTCGAACAGTTTATCCTGAAGGATCTTCTCCGCCCGCAGGGTGTCACGACGATGCACCAGGATCACTTCGTCGGCAATGTTGGACAGATAGAGGGCTTCCTCGACCGCGGTGTTGCCGCCGCCAATCACCGCAACTTTCTGCTTGCGATAGAAGAAGCCGTCACAGGTGGCGCAGGCGGAAACCCCCTGACCCTTGAACTTCTCTTCGGATTCCAGCCCCAGGTACATGGCGGAGGCCCCGGTGGCGATGATCAGGGCATCACAGGTGTACTCGCCACTGTCGCCCTTGAGCCGGAATGGGCGGTTACTCAAGTCAGCCTCGTTGATGGTGTCGTACACAATGCTGGTCTCGAATCGCTCCGCGTGTTTCTGCATGCGTTGCATGAGCTCCGGGCCCTGAACCCCGTCGTTGTCTCCGGGCCAGTTATCGACATCGGTCGTGGTGGTGAGCTGGCCACCGACTTCAATGCCGGTAATCAGGGTCGGGTCCAGGTTGGCGCGGGCCGCATAGACTGCTGCGGTATAGCCGGCAGGACCTGAGCCGAGGATGATCAGTCGGGAGTGTCGGGTGTCGCTCATGAATGTCTCTCACTGATGTCTGGAAATGGATGGCCGCGGGTCAGCGCGTCACTTCGGGAAATTGACGAAAGGCTAACATGAAATGCGAGGCGCGCCATTCGTTTCGGTCAATTCCGGTTATAAAACCTTGCTATGTGGTCAGACGGTTTTTATTCAAGTACCGGGACCGTCGCCAGCAACTGCCGGACCCGCTCGGTGCTCTTGCCGTATTCCCCCTGTTCGAGCCGGTGCTCCGCGACGGCCGGGAAAACAGCCTGGATATCGTCGGGCAGGACATGGTGGCGCCCCTCCATCATGGCCCAGGCCTTCGCTGCCCGGAGCAGGCCCAGGCCGGCCCGGGGGGAGAGGCCGTAGAGAAGGCCGGGCATGCGCCGGCTCCGCTCCAGCAGCCGTTGCACGTAATCCAGCAGTGCCGGGCTGGCGGTGACCCGGGTGACACCGTCCTGAAGGGTCCGGAGGTTCTCGGCAGAGAGCAGGGTACCCAGGCGCCCGGTCATGGCGCGACGGTCCTCGCCTTCAAGCAGCTCCCGCTCGGCGCGCGGGTCCGGATAGCCCAGTCTCAGGCGCATCAGGAACCGGTCGAGCTGGGATTCTGGGAGCGCAAAGGTGCCGCCCTGTTCGATGGGATTCTGGGTCGCAATCACGAAAAACGGTTCTGGCAGGGGGCGGGTCTCGCCCTCGATGGATACCTGCCGTTCCTCCATGGCTTCGAGCAGTGCACTCTGGGTTCTCGGGGAGGCCCGGTTGATCTCATCCGCCAGGACCACCTGTGCGAAGATGGGGCCGGGATGGAAGACCAGGGTACCTGCAGCCTTGTCATACATGGAGTAGCCGAGGACATCAGCGGGCAGCAGATCGTTGGTGAACTGGATGCGCTGGTAGCTCAGGCCCATCACCTTCGCCAGGGCGTGGGACAGGGTGGTTTTACCCATGCCGGGAATGTCCTCGATCAGCAGATGCCCCCGGGCCAGCAGGCCGCACAGGGCAAGGCGTACCTGTCGGTCCTTGCCCAGGAGAATGCTGTTCAGTTCATCGACAACGTTGTCTACCAGTTTTTTCATCCTGTCCTCAGTCCCTTACCCGCTTCAGAATGTCGCCATAGGCATCGATACGACGGTCTCTGAGATACGGCCAGATCCGACGAACCGATTCCGTTCGGGTACGGTCAAGGGTGACAGACAGGATGCATTCGCTTTCATCATCGGCGCGAGCAAGAAACTCTCCCTGAGGACCACAGATAAAGCTGTTGCCCCAGAAGCGAATGCCGTCGGACTGACCGGACGGATCCGGCTCGGTGCCCACCCGGTTCGGTGCTACCACCGGAAGGTTGTTGGCGACGGCATGCCCGCGCTGAACCGTCACCCAGGCTTCCAGCTGGCGGGCCTGTTCGTCCGGATCGTCGGTGACATCCCAGCCGATGGCGGTGGGGTAGATCAGAATCCCGGCGCCGGCCAGGGCCATGAGTCGGGCGGCCTCGGGATACCACTGATCCCAGCACACCAGCACACCGAGCCGGCCGACCGACGTGTCGATGGGGGTAAAGCCATTGCGGCCGTCGTTGAACCGGGCATCACCGGGAGTAAAGTAGAATTTCTCGTAAAAGCCGGGGTCATCGGGAATGTGCATTTTCCGGTAGATACCGGCAAGTTCGCCATCCCGCTCAAACACCACGGCGGTGTTGTGATAGACGCCGTTCATGCGCCGTTCGAAAATCGAACCCACCAGCACCACGCCCAGTTCCCGGGCCAGTGCTGACAACCGGTTACTGGTCGGGCCGGGGATCGGCTCGGCAAGCTCGAATACCGAGGTATCCTCGGTCTGGCAGAA
This sequence comes from Pseudomonadota bacterium, assembly GCA_034189235.1. Lineage (GTDB taxonomy): Bacteria > Pseudomonadota > Gammaproteobacteria > Pseudomonadales > Oleiphilaceae > Marinobacter. Next base: position 9,821 of record JAXHVJ010000012.1, on the reverse strand, counting down.
ATACAGGGTGGCGTGCAGTTCCTGCAGGGTAATCAGCTCCGCGCCCTGGCTTGCCGCTTCACGAATCAGTTTCTCGCTGGTGGCCAGGCTGGCTGCCTTGTCCTCACTGCAGGCTTGCTGGATTGCTGCGATGCGAAGTTCTCGGCTGTTGCGGGCCTTGCTCATGTATTAACCACTCCTGCGGGGAATTGCATGGTGACGCAATGCAGACTGCCGTGCTGGCAGAGCAGTGGCTGGCAGTCAATGGGTATGATTTCCCGATCCGGGAAAATACCCTGCATGACTTCGATTGCCTCGTCGTCCTGGGCGACCCCGTATACTGGCAGCAGGACGGCACCGTTGATGATCAGGAAATTCGCGTAGGTGGCCGGCAGGCGCTCGCCGTTCTCATCGTGAATCGGATCCGGCCAGGGCAGGGCTGTCAGCCGGTAGGGCTCGCCATTGTCCTGCCGGAACTCCCGCAGCTCCTCCCTCATGGCGGTCAGGGCACTGTAATGCTCGTCGGCAACATCGGGGCAGGCCACGTAACAGATATGGTCGGGGGCGCAGAAACGGGCCAGGGTATCAATATGACTGTCGGTGTCGTCGCCCGCCAGGTAGCCATGATTCAGCCAGAGGACCCGTTCGGTGCCCAGGACCTCGGACAACAGATGTTCAATGGCGGTACGATCCAGGCTCGGGTTGCGGCTGGGGGTGAGCAGGCACTCGCTGGTGGTGAGCAGCGTGCCCTGGCCATCGGATTCGATGGAGCCGCCTTCGAGCACGAAATCCACGGGTTTGAGTGGTACCGAACCAAACACGCCGGCACTGGCCAGGTGGCGGTTCAGCGCATCGTCCTTTTCCCAGGGGAATTTGCCACCCCAGGCATTGAACCGGAAGTCGAGAAGTTCCGGGCCGTCTCCGGTCTGGACCGTGATCGGGCCATGGTCCCGGGCCCAGGTGTCGTTGGCTGGCGCAGGAACGGTGACGACGCGCCCCGGGAGCCGGTTTTCCTCGGCATAGCGGTTCAGGTCGCGGCCCAGTTCCTGGAGGCGGAAGACATGTTCGCAGCTGATGACCAGATGCTCGAAGCGCAGCACCGCCCGGGCGATGGCTTCAAAGACCGGTTCCACTTCTTGCAGGCAGGAAGCCCAGTCAGTACCGGGATGGGGCCAGGTCAGCATTATGGCACTTTGAGGTGCCCACTCGGCGGGCATCACAGGTCTGGAAGTCAAGTTGCAAACACCTTTCATGCAAAAGCCGACATTCTAACGAACAAGGAGGGGTTGCGTCAGAACATAATTGAACGATTTTTCGAAGTCGGGGTTTCAGCACCGCATGAATCACCCTGTCGTTCTAAAAATACACGACAAACTCCTCATAATGCCATTGGAAAATCGGGGGCCACTCTCCGGGATGCCGTTTTCCGGAAGAACTCCATCGTGTCGACTTTTACCGCAAGGCCAGTCAGGCCTTCGCGGTCTTCCTGCCGGTCAGGTCAGTGAGTGTCTTATGATTTGCCGGAAACGGTTTCCAACCGTATCATCAATGAAATCGAAGGCGTGCCCCCGGTAATCCATGATATTTCCTCGAAGCCACCTGCCACTATTGTGTGGAAATAGCGGGTCTGTCCGGGCATTCAGGCCAAAGCCAAAACGCGCCAGTCGGGCGTAGTCATGGAAGAGGAATGATGAATTATCCGGGAGAACTGAAAACGCAAGAGTCGGGTCTGTGTATCGATCTGTACGAGCTCACCATGGCCCAGGCCTGTTACAGTGAGCAGCTGGAGGATCGGGCTCTGTTTACCCTCCATTTTCGCAAGCAGCCCGGGTATCGGAATTTCAGGCTCGCCTGCGGTCAGCACTATGCGGCGCTGCCGGCCACGGCCCTTCGTTTTCCCCCGAACAGCCGGAGCACCTGGCATCCCTTGATGTCTTCACAGATGACTTCCTTCAGTGGCTTGGCGATTTTCGCTTCACCGGTGGCATTCGGGTCCTTCCTGAGGTCACGCCGGTGTTCCCCCACGAGCCACTACTGGAAGCGGGAGCGCCTGTGATCGAGGGGCAGTTGCTTGAGACGCTGTTAATGAACTATGTCAGCACTGATACCGTTCTCGCCTCCAGGGCAGTGCGCATGGTTATCGCGGCTGAGGGGCGCTCCGTGGTGGATTCCGGCATGCGACGCATGCCTGGTTATCCGGAAGACGCCCCCGCCATCGACCTGGCCTGTAAGCTGAGCCGGTATCGGGAGGAGCCGAGGCTGAAAAGCAGCCCCGGTAAAAAGTTGTTGCCGGGGCGCAAGCAGGCGTGGCGCTTTCGGGATGCTGACGGTTGCTATAGCTACGATGAAATCTGCCGCGACACAGGGCAGCGGGACGGCGAACCCTTGCTGGTGACGGCGGTTCGCAACGGCCAACCTGTAGCGCCGGAGCCAGACATTGAAGAGAGTCGCGAGCAGGTCAAGCGCGCTCTGGATGAGATGGGTCCGGCATTGCTGGCCCTTGGCAGAGCAGAGAAAGACTACGACGTTCGGCTCAGCGCTGAACTGGACCCGCTCTATCGTGATGCGATCGAGGTGGTGTCGGAAAACGGGCCCGATAACCGTGGCTGAGACTCCGCGTTTACCCGAAATTGAGGAAAAAGTAGCGTTCCTGTCAAACGCCGCTTCCTATCCGGTCGAGGCGGATAGCGTGGAAGTGCTCGAAACCCACATGTCCTGGGTATTCCTGGTGGGTCCATGGGTTTACAAGCTCAAAAAGCCGGTGGTTCGTCAGTTGTTCGACTTCACGACCGTTGATAACCGCTATAAAAACTGTGTCGAGGAAGCTCGTCTCAACATCCGGCTGGGTGGCGATACCTATATCGGTGTGGAGCAGTTGAGCATCGTGGCAGGCGGTGGGCTGGCGTTGGGCCGGCAGGGGATTCCCGTTGACTGGCTGGTGGTCATGCGCCGCCTGCCAGCGGCCTCGATGCTGGAAACGCAGATTAAATCCGGAGCAGTGGAGTACCGGCGGGTCAGGGCCGCAGCTGAGTTGCTTGCCCGTTTTTATGGCAGCGCTGAAAGCGTTCAGCTCTCGGGGGAGCAGTACCTGGAGCGATTGCGGCGCGGCATCAGCGATAACTACCGCCAGCTGGTTGATTATTCTCTTCCCGGGGAACGGGTCAGATCAGTCTGCAATCAGCAAATGGCTTTGCTCGAAAATAACTCAATACGCTTTGCTGATCGCGCGACCGCCGGCTGCCTGGTTGAGGCCCATGGTGATTTGCGTCCGGAGCATGTCTGTCTGACTGACCCCCCCGTGGTGATCGACTGTCTTGAGTTCAGTCGCGACCTGCGTATCCGGGATCCGGCGGATGAATTGTCCTTTCTGGCGATGGAGTGCGAAAAGCTCGGGGACGGGGAAGTGGGCAAGATCCTGTTCGAGGTTTACGGGCAAATCACCGGAGATGAACCGGAAACCTCCCTGGTAGCCTTCTACAAAGCGTACCGGGCTTCAGAGCGCGCCAAGCTCGCCATCTGGCACCTTGACGACGACTATCAGGAGAGGCGCGGCCCCTGGCGGCAAAAAGCGCTGGATTACCTGGCCATAGCCTCTGATTATGGTGAAAGTTCTGATAGCTGAAGCGTTCCCTCGATGAAAATCCGGTTCAGGATTCCAGGTCCGTCACGTCTCTTCCCTCGTGTAACGCAGTGATTGTCTCGGCGATACTGGCAGTGATATCGACCAGGGCGACCTTGGTACTGAGCAATTCCGACGGCAGTGCCGGAGGAACAGTATTGCCGAGAATCACTCCGGACAGAGCCGGCGAAGCCAGTTTGTCGCCCGCATCGTCAGAGAACACACCGTGAGTGGCGATGGCAATCACCTCCTCTGCTCCCTGTTTCCTGAACGCCTCCGCGGCCCGTTGCATTGTGCCTCCGCCCGCGATCAGGTCATCCAGAATCAGCACAGTGCGGTTGCCGACGTTGCCAACCACAGCAGAACCGCTCACTTCGCCGCGACTGCGGTGTTTCTCCATAAATGCGCTGTCTACGGGCCGCTCCAGCCGCCTCTCCAGTGACTCACGGAAGATTTCCGCACGCTTGATACCACCCACGTCCGGGGACGCTACGGTGATTTCCCTGTCCCGGAGTCGGGGGAGGAGGAAGTCGATGAACGCTTCCCTGGCACTCAGGTGCACCGTGGGGCAGCGAAAGGCATTCTCGAAAGCGGCGCGGTTGTGAACATCCACCGTCACCATTGTATCGATCGCCATGGCTTCGAAGAGCTGGGCGATGTAGCGGGTAGTGACGGGATCACGGGATTTGGTTCTGCGGTCTTTGCGGGAGTAACACAGGTAGGGCACAACGGCGGTGATCCGCGCTGCGCCATTGTCCCGGAGGCTGGCCAGTAAAAACAGCAGACGCGCCAGCTTGTCATTGATGCTCAGGCCTTCGCTGCCGTAAAGGGACTGGACCACGAACACATCGCGGTTACGAACCGTTTCCAGCGGGCGGATCTTGTGCTCCCCGTCTTCGAAATCCCGCTCCTCGTGTTCCCCCAGGGGTATCCCCAGATGGGCCGCCACTTGCGAAGCGAAATCGCTGCCGCTGTCCAGACAAAAGAGCGCTATCCGGTCGTCGAGCTTCATGGCAGAGCTCCGGCCAGATAATCTGTAAACCAGTCTGCGGCTGCTTTCTGAACGATATTGAGCTTGCCGGGTTCCTCGAACAGATGGCTTGCTCCCGGCACGATTTTTACTTCGTGACGACAGTTCAACTTTGCAGCCGCCTCCCGGTTGATATCTATGACAGTGGTGTCCAGACCGCCGACAATCAAAAGGGTCGGTGCCTGAACCCGTGGCAGGGCATTGCCGGCGAGGTCAGGGCGCCCGCCACGGGACACAACCGCCCTGACCTGATCCGGGTTTTCCGCGGCGGCGACCAGCGCCGCAGCCGCGCCGGTGCTGGCGCCGAACAGACCCAGTGGCAGTGCGGTTGTCACTGACTGCTCCGTAAGCCAGCCCACGGCTTCGCTCATACGTCGGCTGATCAGTGGAATGTCAAAGCGGTGCTCCCGGGTCCGGGCATCCACTTCTTCCTCACTGGCGGTGAGAAGATCAAACAGCAAAGTGCCCAGACCGGCGCCATTCAGGAATTCTGCCACTGCCTGGTTGCGGGGGCTGAGGCGACTGCTGCCGCTGCCGTGGGCGAAGGCGACAATTCCGGAGGCGCCGTCGGGAATGTTGAGGATCCCTTTCAGGGATGCATCTGAAAGTTCCAGGACAACAGAACGGGAGTTGGAAACCATGGCCTTGCCTCACTCTTTCCAGAAATGGCCAAGCAGTTGCCGCACCTCTTCATCCGACACCTGATGGAAATCGCGGTACCACTGTCCGATGGCACTGAAATGGTCGGGAGTTTCCAGGCAAACAATGTTATCGGCGCTGCTGCGGAGGTTTTTGATGGTGTCGGCCGGAGCCACGGGAACGGCCACTACAACTTCACGGGGCCGGTGGGTCTTGAGTGATTCCAGGGCTGCGCTCATGGTGGCCCCCGTGGCGAGCCCGTCATCCACCAGGATGACGGTGGCGTCGCTCATATCCGGCCAGGGGCGATCCCCCCGATAGGTCCGCTCCCGTCTCTCAAGCTCCTGGCGTTCGCGCTCGGCCACCTTTTCGATCGCCTCATCACTGACATGACGGTAGCCGAGCACCTGTTGATTGAGAACACGGGCGCCGCCACTGGCGATGGCTCCCATGGCGAGCTCTTCTTGGCCGGGCATTCCCAGTTTCCTGACAATCATCAGGTCCAGATCTGCACCCAGGTGCCGGGCGATTTCTGCGGCCACCGGAACCCCGCCCCGGGGCAGGGCCAGCACCACAAGGTGTTCGCGGTCGCGATAATCTTCAAGTGCACGGGCCAGTTCTCGGCCGGCAGATTTGCGGTTCTCTATGGGTAGTTTCATCTTGTTGGCCGCAACTCCTTTGCCGGTGACTGATTTCATAATCTGTCGCTTCAAGTCTAGCAGCCTGTCGGGCTTAAGCAATCGTCGCGAGCAAGGTGGGAAAGCGGCGCAGTAGATTAGCCTTAAGTCCGACAGGCTGCTAGCCAAGAGCCGGGTAAAGGGAAATGGAAAATTCCGATCTGAAGTCCGCACGAACCAGTAAGGGATGTGTGTCAAGACGCAGAGCATTTTGTGTTGCCGACTCACGTGTCATGCATTGACAGTGCAAGAGCTTTACCACGATTATGAACTTATGGATTTGCTTATCATCCGTCGACTGTCTCTGAAAAGTAACGGGTGGCCTGTAAGTTGTAATTCTTGAGCCGGATTTTCAGGAAAATCAGGAAATGTCACCTGGAAAGCAACGGAGGCTATATTCCCATGAAAATTGGCATCAACGGATTTGGCCGTACAGGCCGGCAAGTATTTCGAATCGCCTGTGAGCCAAAAGGTGCTGCATGACGAGTTCGGAATCGAGAAAGGGTTCATCAATAAATACCGTACAACGCCTGCACCCCGCCCCAGAAGCTGCTGGATGGCCCCCGCAAGAAGCTCCGGCGTGGTCGGGCTGCAGCGGAAAACCTCATACCTGCTTCCACTGGAGCGGCAAAGATGATCGGCAAAATCATTCCGGAGCTGGAGGGAAAGCCCGATGGCATCGCGGTGCGGACACCGGTCAAATCCGGCTCGCTTCTCGATCTGACCTGCATGTTGGCGGCAGATGCCAGCAGTGAGCGGATCAACGATGCATTTCGCCAACGGGCAGCGACCGCTTCGTCAAGGTGCTGGCCTGGTACGACAACGAGTGGGCGTTTTCCCGGCGCTGCGTGGATATGATGCAATGGAATGGATGGGCTGACCATGACTGAAAAAAACTACATTCGCTGGTTCGAGGACCTGGGCAACAACGATGTGTCCAGCGTTGGGGGAAAAAACGCCTCCCTGGGAGAGATGATCGGCAACCTCCGGGAGCAGGGTGTGCGGGTGCCGGGAGGCTTCGCCACAACGGCAGACGCCTACCGCGCCTTTGTCGCGCACAATGAGCTGGAAGGTACGATCCGGGAACAGACCGAAGCGCTCGCCCGCGAGGAAAAATCCCTTAAACAGGTGGGTAAGAACATCCGCGAGGCGTTCCGCAAAGGCGAGTTTCCGGAGGACATTGAAAAGGCCATCCGGGATGCCTATGAGCAGCTCGCTGCCCGCAATGAGAAGAAGGACCTTCCCGTGGCCGTACGCAGCAGCGCCACGGCCGAGGATTTGCCCGAGGCGAGTTTCGCCGGACAGCAGGAAACCTTTCTCAATATCCGCGGCGGCGACGATCTCATCGACGCCTGCCGGAAGTGCTATGCCTCATTATTTACTGACCGTGCCCTCAACTACCGGGAACATCGCGGGTTCGATCACCTGGAACTCGCGCTCTCTGTGGGTGTACAGAAAATGGTGGGGTCGGACAAGGCCAGCGCCGGCGTGATGTTCTCTCTCGACACCGACACCGGTTTCCCCGATGTGGTGGTCATTAACGCCACATGGGGGCTCGGCGAAACCGTGGTGCAGGGTACAGTGGATCCGGACGAGTACCGGGTCTTCAAACCGGGGCTGGGGAACACAGACCTGGTGCCGATCCTGTCAAAGAAATGCGGCAGCAAGAAGGAAAAAATGATTTACGCGTCCCGGGGATCGGCGCCCACCAGGACGGTGAAGACCAAAAAGGCCGAACGGCAAGCTCTGGTACTCGACGACGATGATATCCTCACCCTTGCCCGCTGGGCTGTCGCCATCGAAAAGCATTACGGCAGGCCCATGGATATGGAGTGGGCCAAGGATAGTGAATCCGGAGAGCTCTATTGTGTCCAGGCCCGCCCTGAAACCGTTCATTCGCAGAAACAGTCGGGGGCGTTCAAAAGCTTCCGGCTGAAGGGAGCGGGCGAGGTGCTGAGCCGGGGCGTGGCCATTGGCGAATCCATAGCGACCGGCCGGGTGAGGGTTCTCGACAGTCCCAGAGAGATGGACCGCTTCGAGGATGGCGACGTGCTTGTCACTGAGCGTACGGATCCGGACTGGGGGCCGGTCATGAAACGGGCTACAGCCATCATCACCGATCATGGCGGCAGGACCAGCCACGCTGCCATCGTCAGTCGTGAACTGGGCGTTCCCGCAGTCGTGGGTACAGGCTCCGGGACCAGGGACCTGAAGGACGGCCAGGAAGTCACGGTGTCGTGCGCGGAAGGAAGCGAAGGCCGCATTTACGAGGGCATTCTCGAGTACGAGGAAAAGGATATTGATACCGGGAATCTGCCCGAGGCGCCCGTGGAGCTGATGATCAACCTGGCCGCACCGGATGCCGCTTTCCGCTGGTGGCGACTGCCGGTTCACGGAGTCGGGCTGGCCCGCATGGAATTCATCATCAATAACGTGATCAAGATTCACCCACTGGCCCTGGCCCGGTTCGATGAAGTGGAAGACAAAAAGGCGCAAAAACGCATCGAGGAGCTCACTGCCGGCTACGAGGATAAAACGGAGTACTTTATCGAGCACCTCAGCCGCGGTATCGCCATGATTGCCGCCTCCCAGTATCCGGATCCGGTGATCGTTCGCATGAGCGACTTCAAGACCAACGAGTATGCCAGTCTCATCGGCGGCGACCAGTTCGAGCCGCAGGAGGAGAACCCCATGCTGGGGTTCCGCGGAGCTTCCAGGTATTACAGCGATCGCTACAGGGACGGTTTTGCTCTGGAATGCCAGGCGGTAAAAAAGGCCCGCGAGGAAATCGGGCTGGACAACATCGTGGTGATGATCCCCTTCGTTCGCAGCCCCCGGGAGGCGGACCGGGTCATTGAGGTGATGGCTGAACATGGTCTCCGGCGCGGCGAGAACGGCCTGCAGCTGTATATGATGTGCGAGATACCCTCCAATGTATTTCTCGCGGAGCAGTATGCCGAGCGGTTCGATGGTTTCTCCATCGGCAGTAATGATTTGACCCAGCTGGTGCTGGGAGTGGACCGTGATTCCGAGGAACTGAGTGAATTGTTCGACGAACGGGACGAGGCGGTCAAGATGGCCATCGTTCAAGTGATCGAAAAGGCTCACCAGAGCGGATGCAAGGTGGGCATCTGCGGTCAGGCGCCCAGCGACTACCCGGATTTCGCTCAGTTCCTGGTGGATAGTGGCATCGATTCGATCTCGCTCAACCCGGACAGTGTGCTGGACATACTGGAAATCTGGCGAGAGGAGAACCCCTCAACTGACTGAAGCAAAAAGCATAGGCGAATAGAAAACCGGGACAGATCTATTTTATCTTGGGTTGCAGGCTCTGGTGACTCCGGGTTTTAAGGTGTGGTGTCATTGCCCGTTCCCTGGCCTGTGTTACGAACTCGTTTGCTGCATGGGCGGTTTTTTGCGACTTTTCCTCCCGGGCCCGGGTCTCCCGGGGCAGGGTTCCGGTCTGGTGGGGATTCATGCTGGAAGAGGCCACTATCAGGGTCTATGCTAGACATGATGTTTTGACCTGCCCTCCTCAATGTGGCTCTGTCTAAGGGTTTTTACCCATCCCCAACGATAACCCACGATCGTTGAGGACGGGCAGGTCAAAACATCATGTCTAGTGTCTCGAAAGCAGCGCACACTTACCACAGTCGAGGTGAACCAGTGAATGACATTGAACGGATTCTCGGTAGCGAAGGCGAGTCATTGCTTACATACGAGTGTGGCGGAATCAGCCGCAATCATCTGCATCTGCCGGGGCCCGATTACGTGTCCAGGGTGCTGGCCGACAGCGATCGTTCGAATACCGTGCTGCGCAATCTGCAGACAATACTTGGCCACGGACGGCTGGGGAATACCGGTTATGTGTCGATTC
>JAXHVJ010000119.1:0-4513 GCA_034189235.1 Pseudomonadota bacterium | reverse complement strand
TGGGGGCATTCGCTATATCCGCCTTGGGCGTTTCCAGTGTCATTCCAAGATATCCAGTTCCATAAAGGGATTGCGCACCTGGTACCAGATGGTCCTGCCTTCCTTATCCCGGGGAGGTTCCTGGACGGGCGTCACCGGCCAGTCACTGTCCGGTGTTACCTTGAGCATATACACCTCCCGGGTGTAGCGCTCCTCCGAATGCAGGGTGTCCAGCCGGACCATCAGCGCCAGGTCACGGGTTTCGGGATTCGGATCGCTCTTGCTGTGGTCCGGGGGCGAGAACGCCAGTTGCAGGTGCCCGCTCCCTTCCCGGATTTCCAGGTTCGTCAGGATATCATGGGAGCAGCGCACCCAGGTTTCCGGGGTATCACGGAACCAGCCCGGGCGTTCCGGCCGGATGCGCCAGGCGCTGAGCCACACCCGCCGGGGCGCGGGCTGGCCCGGGGGCTCTATCATCCCCGCCGCCGTCAGGGCGTGGCAGTTCAGCACCAGTTGGTCCTTACCGCCTCCCTCTTCCGCCGGGACCTTCTCCAGGGAAAGGCTGTTACCAAGCCGCGCGAACGCCTGCTCGTACTCCGCCAGCGATCCGTTATGGACCTGGCTGGGTTCCCGGGACCAGGGGGTGGTCTGCAGCCACTGGTCACGCTCGCTCAGATTGTAGCGGTTGTACAGCCAGGTGCCGCCCAGCTCGAACACGGTAAACACCAGCCCGGCAATGTTCAGACGGGCGAACAGGCTGGACAGGCGGGTGCCGGCGGTGGCCCAGGCAAGGGCCTTTTCTTCAACAGTAAGGATATTAATGAACGATTGGCCTGTCCGATACAATCCGTAACTATTGGTGGCCGTCAGCCCGCCGCTGCCCACCATACCGAGAGCCGCACCCCACTGCGCCTCCACATTACCGGTCCGTACCGCTTCCAGCCAGTTGTTGGCATGCTTGTAGGTGCCGATGGCGGCGCTGATAGCACCCGCGAAATAGGCCACCCCGCCGACCCTTACATGCAGCTTGCCCATGCGAATATGGACCGACTGCACGGCGCTACGCTGCCAGGCCTTGGCCAGTGTCTGGGCCCTGGACGACAGGGCGGTGTCCGACAGGCTCTGGGCTGCCAGGAAGCCGGCGCCAGATGTAGCAGACAGACTTTCGATAAGTTTGCCATAACTCCTGGCGCCCGGTGATTGAGCTTTAACTTCGGAAACGGCGTTAACCAAATTTACCGTCTGAGCCACAAACACCAACACACCCAGCCCATCCCCCAGCAGGTTCACCCGTGGCGCAGAGGTCAGGCCCTGGCGGATGTGGCCCATCAGGGTGCCCATCTGCTGCTGGTCTACGGCGGGCAGCAGCAGGGCGATGCCCGCCCTGCCCGTGTCCGCCGGCGCCAGCTTGAGGCCGGTATCGGTCTCCTCCACCGGGCTGAGGGCCCCGGCCAGGCGCCGGCCCAGGGCCCGCTGTTCCTCCCGGGTGGCCTTGAATTCGTTGACGATGCTTTGCGCCCGCTCGGACTTGTGGCCGTGGGTGGCCTTGGCCACGTCGTGGTCGTGGGTCAGGGTTTCCAGCCGTTCGTTCAGCGCCAGCAGTTGTTCCAGGTTCTGGCGAAAGGTGGCCAGTTCCGGTTCCGAGGCCACGCGGAACTCTGCCTCACCGGCCCGGATGGCCTTGAGCATCTTGTCCTTGAAGAAATACGGCAGGTCCCGGAACAGGTCGTCCAGGGGTGGTATCCGGCTGTCTCCCATCCCCTGGTAAAGCTGTTCCATGGCCCGGGCGATGCCCCTTGACACCGCCGGTGCCAGGGTGTCGCCAATGGCGGCGGCCTTCGCCTGGATTTCCCGGGAGCGCAGCTCAAGGTCCGGCAGGTGCCCGGCCTCCGCATCGGCCAGGCGCCGCGACCATTCGGCGGCCCTGGTCACCAGGCCATAGCCGGTCCCCGCGATACTGAAGTAGGTGGCCGAGGGCTCTGCGTCCGGTACCTGGGCGGTCCCGGGCAAGGTATGGAACAGGGGGTGACTGTACTGGGGGTTCTCCTCCAACCAGGCCAGCACCTTTTCCGCCGCCTCGTCGGTGCGGCAAAGATCCTTCACACAGGCATAGTTCAGGTCCAGGGCCGCCTCCAGCTGCTTCTCGTCCGCTATGTCGAAATACCAGGCGGCCCGGTGGAAGCGGGAATCACACAACAGGGTCGCCCGGTCGTCGGTGATGTCCGCCAGCAACCCATGCCACCGTGCCAGCCTGGCTCGCTGAGCCGCCATGAAGGCGTCCATACGGGGGCGGTCGATCAGCTCGTTGATGCCGCGCTGGCCCAGTTTGGCACCGTTAAGCTGGTAATAGTTCTGCAGGTTGAGCTGATTGATGGTGTCCCGGTGCTGCTCGTAATTCGCCCGGCCCAGGGCGTCGATCATGGCCAGTTGTGCCCGCACCAGGGGATTGCCCCCATGATGCTCGCGCAGGTAGGTTTCCGGCCCCACGGGTTGCGGGCCACGGTAATCCCTACGCACTTCCAGGTAGTCGTAGATAGTCTGGCGCTGGATCTCGTCGGTGCTCTCATACAATGCCCGGTAAGGTTCGCCTGCCGGTCCTTCGCCAGCGGCCGCCAGCACGTGATCGTTGATCACCGTCAAGGACTCTATCCACGCCCCCAGCATATAGTCTCGTTCGGTGTGCCCCGGCTCGTCACCACTTTGCGCCCAGTCGCTGATCCAGCCCACCACATCATCCTGGTGCTGTGCCAGGTCCAGCATCACACCCACGTCGTCCTGCAGCACCAGGCACAGGCAATCGTCCGGGTCTGCCACGTCCTGCTGCTTGATCAACTTGCCAAACCGGGTCTTATGGTAGTAGGGCTGGTTCTCCCAATGGTAGGGCTCGCTTTCCTGGGGGTGACCGTCTTCGGGGGCATCCGGCGTATAGTCTTCGGCAAATTCAGCCACCCATTGTCTGGCCTGTTCGGGCGTCAGCAGGTGCTTGCCGCCGCTGACCGGAGAGGCGCTGGCCAGGTCGATTTCCTGCATGAAGTGCGCCCGTTCCTCCTGGCTGTCGAGTACCTGGGCTTTTTTGCGTTCGGTCAGGGGCACATCGGTGAAGCAGACGTACAGGGTGTGCTGCTTCGGGTACTCCAGCTTGCCGTCGTTGTGGCCGGTCAGTTCACCGCTTTCATGCCGGTACTCGTGGAACTCCCCGGTATCCGCGTCCAGTACATAAAGGTAGCCATGCCTCAGGAGGCGGTAGCCAAGGGGGCGGGAGGTCAGTGAGTAAGGGTACCCGGGGTCTGTATCGGCGGGCGCAACTTCCACCCGGCCATACCGGATGGGCAGCAGGTGCACGGTTTTCAGCAGTGGGCATGAAGCGGGCTCATCAATGGGGGTGCCTGGCTGTTCCCAGCACAAAAGATCGTTGCTTGTCCGGTCGTCAGTGGGGCGTTGTATCCGTGTCATTGTTCATCCTTGATTCAATGGGGGGCACCCTTTCCATCACGGCATTGCTATCGGCTTGTCGTGGCAATGTTGCGAACAGAAATTGCATCACCTCCCGCTGGCTGTTGCACCCGCTGCCAAGCGCCTCTTCCAGTATTCTCCCGAGCGCCGGGTAGGCATTCCTCAAATCAGGGCCACCCAACTGGTGGCGCACCGACTCATCCAGGTTGTTCCATATCTGCAGCGCGTCTTTGCGCCGGTTGAAGGCTTCGAAAGCGCGCTTCAGGTCTGGCGAGGTCCTCATTTTTCCGGTCTGGTCACCTGAACTTCCTGGCTGGACAGCCGCAGGCTCGACAAGATGCCACTGTCCGCTGACACGATCCGGGACAATCAACCGATCCACAGCTCTGATGGAAAAACGAGGCAGGTTGTCTCCGATCACCGTCCTGGCCAGCGCCGGATGGGCAATGCGCACCAGTTCTTCACAACCCGGCGCCGTTTCTACCTGCAGGTGGGACCGCATCCAGCGTGCACAGGTAGCACGGTCTGTGGCTGAAATCACCAAATACCCCTGCTCTTGCTCGCCCCCCTGCGCCAGGAACCCTTGCAGCACCGGGTCTTCCGGCCCACTGAGCCATACAAGCCAGGGGGACAGGTCCGAAACCGCTTCCCAGCGGGTTGTCACGTACAGGCATTCCGCATCAAAGGGCTGATCGCCGGCCCACTGGTATATCTGTTTACCGAGCTCCGGGATAGCGACACCATCCAGGACGAGCCCGACAGGGTGATGGTCAGGCCAGTGGACCTGGGCAAACGGCGACTCCGAAACGGGCGAGCAGTCCTGATTCATGAGTTTTGCTCCTCACAAACCGGGCAGGTTGCATTCCCCTTCCTGAGTGCCGCAACCTGGGACTCTATATTGATGGCCGGGGCGTTTTCCCGCTGATCAACCTCTGCCAGTGCTTCCTGCCCGGGCTCGTGGGGCTGGCCACCCTCAATAACCCGCGGCATTTCCGCCATCACCACACCCTGGCCTGAACCAGTGCCCGGCGAACCGCCGGAGTTGAGGTTAATGCCGGGCCCGGACAGGGTCACGCCGCTC
>JAXHVJ010000118.1:0-4530 GCA_034189235.1 Pseudomonadota bacterium | reverse complement strand
GAGATGTCATTGATAAAATTCAATGAAGGAGTCAGTCATTCGTGAGCAAGGCCACAGGGAAGTGTCTGAACAAATCAGCGGCCTCGATCCAGGTTCCGTCTTCGAGCTCGTGAGCCTTGACTGACTCACCGGTAAAGACGTTGCGGTACCCCGCGGCTCGCAAATCGGCAGGGACCTCGACCCGAGTGCTGTCCCATGATCGTGCCCCGAGAGGCATAGCTCCGGTTTCACCTGCCAGGCGCGCGAACCAGCGTGTGGTTACGACCAGAATTTCTCTGTCTTTTCAAAGACCGCCTTGTGTTCCATGCGAATAATTGCAAGCGATAGGTTGCAGTAGGTATCCCTGGAGCCTTCATGGCGCAGCGCTATTGGTGTGCAGGTACCAGACCACTGACCAGGGCGGCAGGTGGTCGGTATTGTGACGCTCGGTTACCTCTTTGTGTGTTGCATACAGAGCGTGATCCCGCGGCAGGTTGATACCAGTGAGGATTTGTTCGCCCAGGTTGGCAATGAGAACAAGCTCGGAACCGTCACCCAACACCCAGCTCGCGGACAGGGCCCGATCTCCTGATTGTGTGAAGGCTTTTTTCGGGTCTGTCATGTGATGCAGCCGTGGAATTATCTCGCGCCGACGCAGGGCGAGTAACTCACGGTGCAGTGCCAGCCATTGTTTGTGTTCTGAAAGATCGCAGGAATTCCAATCGAGTTTTGCCTGCTCAAACGTTTCCGGATCCATCGGGTTCGGAATTCTTGTGCGGGATGCGGTATCGCTGAACTGTGGAAAGTGGCCAAACTCCTCCAGGCGCCCAGCGATGACTTTGGCTGCCAGATCCGGACCAAAATCGCAGAAAAACGCAAAAGGCTGTGTACACCCCCACTCTTCGCCCATGAACAGCAGCGGGGGCGAAGGAGCGAGCAGCAATATGGTCATTGCGGCGCGGATCTGTTCAGGTCTGGCGAGCCGGGCGATTCGCTCGCCAAATGCACGGTTGCCCACCTGGTCATGGTTCTGGAGGAACGACACAAAGGCAGTAGGGGGTAAATGACTGCTGGGTTCACCACGTGGTCGGCCGTCACGATAGGCCGAGTGTTCACCCTGATAGGCGAAGCCCTCGGTCAGGCAGCGGCCCAAATGGTGAATCGGATTGTCAGTATAATCCTGGTAGTAACCGTCAGGCTCTCCGGTCAGCAATACATGCAAAGTGTGATGGAGATCATCATTCCATTGTGCCGTGTACCAGAGTGGCTGAGAGGCATTGTTTCGGGCAAGATAATGCGCGGCATTATGATCGTTTTCGAGGATCAAATGGACGTGTCGGGAATCACCAAAATGTTCGTGAATGCGTTGAGCCAATTCGACAAGGATATCGGGCTGCGAGTCATCCACGATCGAATGCACCGCGTCGAGACGTAAGCCGTCGAAGTGGTATTCCTCCAGCCAGTAGAGCGCATTGTCGATAAAGAACTGTCTTGTCTGTTCACTGTGCTCACCATCGAAATTGATGCCGGCCCCCCAGGGTGTCAGATGCCGTTCCGTAAAGAACTGCGGTGCGTAAACATTCAGGTAATTGCCTTCTGGCCCGAAATGGTTGTAGACAACGTCCAGAAACACCATCAGGCCACGCCCGTGAGCGGCATCGACGAGCGCCTTGAGATCCTCGGGTCGTCCGTACCGGCTGTCGGGGGCGAACAGGTAGACGCCGTCATAACCCCAGTTGCGCTCTCCGGGGAAGTCCGCTACCGGCATGAGTTCGATCGCGGTAATGCCCAGCTCCACCAGATAGTCGAGTCTATCCTGCACGGCAGCGAAACTGCCGTGAGGCGTGAAGGTACCGACGTGTAACTCATAAATGACGGTTTCTTCCCAGGGCCGTCCGCGCCAGGCTGAATCGTTCCACATCCAGCTTCCCGGATCGATTACCTCACTCGGCCCGTGAACATCTTCGGGTTGGAAACGTGAAGCGGGGTCGGGCACCAGCATCCCCCCGTCGATTCGGAAAAGGTAGCGCATGCCGCTGGTGGCCTTATCGGTTGTGAGTCGAAACCAGCCTCCAGGTTCGGCCCTCATTGGGAGATATGCCTGTTCATTTGGGACAGTTTGACTGCTGCTCTGGCCGGTAACGCCGATTTGCGGGCATACATCTACCTGCCTGGCCGCTGGTGCCCAAAGCTGAAAACACACGCGTCCGTCAGGAAGCAGTTCTGCACCGAATGGCATATCATGCTGGTGCTTCATCGATCCCACAGGGGCCTCTCCCGCTTCTCAGCTCAGCTCAATCCGGTCTTGCGCTCCGTGCAGCAAGGCCACCATGAGTGTCAGGTATTCGCGCAGGTGGCGAGTAATCAGAAAGTTCTCGCACACGAAGGCTTGTGCCTTTTGCCCCATCGCCTGAATCATCTCGGGTTGATGCAATAGATAGCGAATACGCAACGCGGCTCCCTCCGGGGTGTTTACCAGAAAGCCGGTATGGTGGTTGAAGACCTGAAGGCGGATGCCGCCGACATCACCGCCGATGACAGGCCTGCCTTTCCACATGGCTTCGGTAACGGTCAGGCCGAAGCCCTCCCGGATGGACTTCTGCAGGACGATATCCGCTGCCCGTTGCAATGCGTTGATTTCCAGATGGGCATCGGAGGGTAGCAACAATACATGCGCATCAGGGTCGTCCCCGGCGGCGGTCTGTACCTCACTCAGGACAACTTCACCTTCCGGGTCATCGCTGGCCCCGCCGCCGGCCAGCACAAGCTGTAGTGTGGGCAGGTATTGTTTGGCCAACTGGTAGGCCTGTATGACGCCGATCGGATCCTTGAACCGGTCATAGCGTGACACCTGAACCACCAGGGGGCGCCCGGAATCAAGCTGGTATTTATCGTATGTCTGTTGGATCACATCCGGCTTCAGGTCGACATTCTTGTCACTCAGCGGATCGATACTCGGTGCTATCAGATATTGAGGGTGTGGTAATTCCTTGGCGAAGGCCGCCAGGGAGAAGATGCTGGCGTCATAGGGTGCCACGAACTGGCGAAGATACTGCCAGACCGGCCGATAAGGATGGCTGGCATCGATATGGCATCGCCAGACCCATTTTCCTTTACGCTCCGGGAAAAATTTAAGCAGAGGGGCTGGCTGCGGATCGTGTATGAAGACGAAATCGGCGTCTTTCAGTACGGGGCGCAGTGTTTCGGCATTGTGGGCGTTGGTTGCCTCGTAAACCTTGAGCAGGCTTTCGCCCATTGGGATCCGATTGCCTTGCAGGGTATTGTGCATACCTTTGGTGCATTCGAAGAACTCACTATCACCTGTAATGACTTCCCAACGGGTATCGATGCCCAGCTCCTGTGTAAGTGGGATCAGCTTGGCGAGGATCTCGGCAACGCCACCTCCGACACGCGTTGAGTTGACATGAACGACTTTTGCACCCTTTAACGGTGCGGCAAGCTGATGCAGTTGAGCAATGACATCCGCGCCGGCAACTTGTGCATAGCTCTCCAGCAGGTTCATGGTGTCGTCTCCTGAAAATACGAGGTGAACACTTGTCCCAGTCTGTCACGTAATTCACTGAGACTGCCAAAGTAGGGATCGATACTGGCCAGATCTTCCTGTAGTGGGGCGAACTCGTCACCGAAGGTGGTCAGCCAGTCACTGAAATCGTCCCGCTCGTCAGCGGTGCGTCGCCGGGCATCGATAAAATGATAGAAGACGCTGCTTATCGACAGAGTGGTTATGACAGAAGCAAGTTCTTTCGGGTGCTGCAACTGCATCGTTGTATCGAATACAACGATCTGTGAGCAGAGGAACTCGAACTGCTGGGTTGCGCGGGTCCAGGAGAGATGTTCAGCCTCATCAAGGCGATTGTCGATAAGTTCGACGATTTCCTGACGTAGTGATTCGAGAGTTGAAAAGGTGGTGGGTGCCAATGCCGAAAGACGCTCAGCCAGTATAGCGTCATGGACCCCGTGTCGAACCCAGGAGGCGAAGTCGTTGTTGTACTCGCGTTCTCCGAAGCGTGATTGAAGGAGGCCGCCCCAAAAGTGGTTATAGATGCTGGCGGTGTCTATATCCTGTAATTCGCTACGGAGCTCCTGTAAAACCCGTGCTTTCCTGCCGGTAGCCATTGCTACCAACGCGCAGTCCTTGATGGAAAATGGTTGCATGTGACTGGCTGGCTCTGTCGGATCGGGTCGGGCCATCATACATATAACTCCACGCTGTCAGTCCGTGCCGTATTGAATGTTGTCACGGGGAGTCCGGTTTTGGCATTGAAATTTCTCAAACAAGAAATGCCAGCCACATTCAGAATTTTTTCCATGAAGTTATGAATAATGTTATTTTCCTGATCCCGAGCCCGAATTGACCAAACAGAGCACAATGCCCCGGATATCGAATGACCAACAGTGGATGTCTCGCGCCCTGCAACTGGCTGCACAGGCTGCGGAGGCAGGAGAGGTACCTGTGGGTGCTGTTGTGGTTCTCGACGGCAAAGAAATCGGGGCCGGCTTCAACGCCCCCATCTCCGGTTGCGATCCTAC
>JAXHVJ010000117.1:0-4680 GCA_034189235.1 Pseudomonadota bacterium | reverse complement strand
ACCGGACCCTTCAGGGCTGATCAGATCAGCCCCAGGGCCCTGGCATGATGGTTAAGGTGATCGTCGATGAACGATGCGATGAAGAAATAGCTATGGTCGTAGCCCCGGTGCATGCGCAGGTTGATGTGGTGGTGGAACTTTTCACAGATATCCGCCAACGCCTCCGGGTTGAGCTGGGTCTCGAGAAACTCATCGGCCGCCCCCTGGTCCACCAGCAGCGGCAGACGTTCCCGGGCCGTAGGGATCAACAGGGTGGCATCCCACTGCTCCCAGCTTGAGCGATCGTCTCCAAGATAACCACTAAATGCCTTCTGGCCCCAGGGGCACTCGGTGGGGTTGGCAATCGGCGCAAAGGCCGAAACCGACTGGTAGCGCCCGGGGTTCTTCAGGGCACAGATCAGGGCACCGTGCCCGCCCATGGAATGGCCACTGACCGATCGCAGGTCCGTCACCGGCAGTTCGTTCTCCACCAGCTGCGGCAATTCCTTCACCACGTAATCATACATCCGGTAGTGGGCCGCCCAGGGCTGCTGGGTGGCATTGATGTAGAAACCCGCACCGGTGCCGAAGTCGTAGCTGTCATCCTCGCCCGGCAGGTTGAGCCCCCGTGGGCTGGTGTCCGGGCACACGATGGCCAGGCCCAGTTTCGCGGCGAGTTTCTGGGCACCGGCCTTCTGCATGAAATTCTGGTCGGTGCAGGTCAGTCCGGACAGCCAGTAGAGTACCGGCGCCGGCCTGGGCGAGCTGCCCATGGCAGAGGGGGGCAGAAACACCGCGAACTCCATCTGGCATTCGAGGCTCGCAGAGGTGTGGCGGTAGCGGCGGTGCTCGCCACCAAAGCACACATTGCTGGATAGCAGTTCCATAATGATCCCGGTCTGAAAAGGTGAGGTCAGTCCTCGTCCGCGCTGGCGTATTTCGGCAACTCAAGACCACAGCCGGCTCGGGCCAGCTCGGACAGGATAGCAGTACGTGTGACAATGCCAACCAGTTTGCCATGATCGACCACCGGGTACACTTTCGGCTTGCCGGCGCCGAGATTCTGGGCGAGATCCACTACCGCCACCTCCGGTGAGATGGTCAGGGGCTGACGGAACATGACATCGTCCACGATCGGGTCACCCTCACAATGATAGCTGCTCACCAGCAGGGAATGGATGCAATCCTGCTCGGAGACAAAACCCAGGACCCGCCGATGGTCATCCACCACGGGCAGACCGGTGACATGGTTGGTCAGCAGGGTCTTGACCACCTTCGTGAGAGGTGTGCCGCAGCGAATCGGCTCAATGTGGTTCCACATCACATCGGATACTTTCAGTGACCGCATGGACAAACCCCTCCACTTCCCTTTTTCATTGCAGGCCAAAGCGTCCCGTCTACCCCTAAACATAGGCAATCAGTCTGCAAAAGGAAAACCGATTCGGTGGAAACGGTTTACAGGTGAAAATAACCGACTAAACTCAATCAGTTATACGCGGTATAGGGTAAATCAACTTTTTCAATCCATGGCAACCGCAGGGAGATCCCCATGTCAGCCATTGAAAACTTTGTCGGTCAGATTAACGGTCTGGTGTGGGGCCCTCCCATGCTGGTCATGATCCTCGGGGTCGGACTGTTCCTCAGCATCGGCCTCAAACTGATGCCGGTGCTGAAACTTGGAGCCGGTTTCCGGCTCATGTGGCAGGGGCGCAAGGCAACCGGAGCTGAAACCGAGGGTGAAATACCTCCGTTTCAGGCCCTGATGACCGCTCTCTCGGCAACCGTAGGAACCGGCAACATCGCCGGCGTCGCCACCGCGGTATTCCTGGGTGGACCGGGCGCCCTGTTCTGGATGTGGCTGACCGCCCTGGTGGGGATGGCCACGAAGTACTCCGAGGCGGTACTGGCGGTACGTTTCCGCGAAGTGGACGAGCGCGGCAATCACGTGGGCGGCCCCATGTACTACATCCGCAACGGCCTGGGGAGCAAATGGTCCTGGCTGGGTGTCCTGTTTGCCATTTTCGCCGCCATCGCCGGCTTCGGCATCGGTAACACGGTACAGGCGAACTCGGTAGCAGATGTGGTGGAGGCCAATTTCGGCCTCCCCCACTGGGCCACTGGCGTCATCCTCATGGTGCTGGTGGGCATGGTACTGATTGGTGGCATCCGCCGGATCGGCCACGTTGCCAGTGCCCTGGTTCCTCTGATGGCCATTTCCTACCTGCTGGCCGGCCTCGTGGTACTCGCCATCAACGCCGCCGGGCTCCCGGCCGCTATCGCCCTGGTGTTCGAGCACGCCTTCAGCCCGATTGCCGCCGAAGGCGGTTTTGCCGGCGCCGCGGTCTGGGCGGCGATCCGATTCGGTGTCGCCCGGGGCATTTTCTCCAACGAGGCGGGCCTCGGCTCCGCGCCCATTGCCCATGCCGCCGCACAGACCCGTGACCCGATCAACCAGGGTATGGTGGCCATGCTGGGCACCTTCATCGACACCATCGTCATCTGCACTATTACCGGACTGGTGATCATCACCTCCGGCGCCTGGACCAGCGGGGTTTCCGGAGCCGAGCTCACCTCCATGGCCTTTGCCGACGCACTCCCGGGGGTCGGCAACTATATTGTTGCTATTGCCCTGGCGGTGTTCGCCTTTACCACCATTCTGGGCTGGTCGTTCTATGGAGAGCGCAGCATCGAGTTCCTGTTCGGCGTGAAGGCGATCATGCCTTACCGGGTTGTCTGGATCATTGCCATCCCTGTGGGCGCCACCCTGAACCTGGGATTTGTCTGGCTGGTGGCCGATACCCTGAACGCCATGATGGCACTGCCAAACCTGGTGGCCCTGTTACTGCTCAGTCCGGTGGTATTCAAGCTGACACGGGAGTACTTTGCCCGGAAATAAGCGCCGGGCGTTGAGTGAAGCTCAGGGCCTTTAGTTCCTGTTATATCGATGTAAAGAAGTGTTCGGATGAGATGGATCATTGGGCCCTTGTATTCATCTCATCCAGCACCAGAATACCTGTATACACTCAAGAAACCGGAACGATCATCAGAGGAGAGAATCTATGAGTTTGCGTCTTGGAGATACCGCACCGGATTTCGAACAGGATTCTACGCAAGGCAAGATCCGTTTCCACGAGTGGCTGGGCGACAGCTGGGGGGTTCTGTTCTCGCACCCTGCAGACTTTACCCCGGTATGCACCACCGAGCTCGGCCTCACCGCCAAGCTGAAGGACGAGTTCGCCAAGCGTAACGTCAAGGCCATCGCCCTGAGTGTCGACCCGGTCGACACCCACAAGGAATGGGTGAAGGACATCGAGGAAACCCAGGGTTGCACGGTGAACTTCCCGATCATCGCCGACGAGGACCGCAAGGTTTCCGAGCTGTACGACATGATCCACCCCAATGCCGACAGCAACCAGACCGTGCGCTCCCTGTTCGTGATCGACCCGGACAAGAAGGTGCGCCTGATCATCACCTATCCGGCCTCCACCGGTCGCAACTTCAACGAGGTACTGCGGGTTATCGACTCCCTGCAACTGACCGACGAGCACAAGGTCGCGACCCCTGGTAACTGGGAACGTGGCAGTGACGTGGTAATCGTACCGTCCCTGCAGGATGAGGAGGAAATCAAGGAACGGTTTCCGCAGGGCTACAAGGCGGTGAGGTCCTACCTGCGCATGACCCCCGATCCCAAGACTAACTGGGGCGGTGACTGAGGAATGAAGCAGGGGTCGGAAGAACGCTTTCTTCTGACCCCTTTTTCTCATCTCTATCAGAATGCCGGAACCACGGCACCCTCATACTTCTCCATGATGAAATCCTTCACCGCTTCGGAGTTCAGCGCTGCCGCCAGCTTCTGCATTGCTTCGCTGTCCTTGTTGTCCGGGCGGGCAACCAGGATGTTGACGTAGGGAGAGTCGGAACCCTCGATCACCAGTGCGTCTTCAGACGGATTCAGGCCCGCTTCCAGCGCGTAGTTGGTGTTGATCAGGGCGAGGTCCACCTGGTTCAGGATGCGCGGCAGAGTCGCTGCTTCCAGTTCCTTGAACTCCAGGTTCCCGGGATTTTCCACGATGTCGCTGGCGGTGGAAGTGATTTTGCTCGGGTCCTCCAGTTTGATCAGACCGGCTTTCTGCAGCAGGAGCAGGGCACGCCCTCCGTTGGTCGGGTCGTTCGGAATCGCTACCACGGCACCGTCTTCCAGCGCATCCAGGGAATCAATCTTGCTGGAGTAGGCACCGAACGGCTCAATGTGAACACCGGTCACGGTCACCAGGTTGGTGCCTCGGCCTTCGTTGAACTCGTCCAGATACGGCTGATGCTGGAAGAAATTGGCGTCCATCCGTTTCTGGTCCACCTGGATGTTGGGCTGGATGTAGTCGGTGAACACTTTCACGTCCAGCTCTACGCCCTGCTCAGCCAGGGTCGGCTTCACGAAGGCCAGGATTTCAGCGTGGGGAACCGGAGTCGCTGCCACAGACAGCTCCTCGGCGGAAACGGCAACGGAAAAGGTGGCGGCTGCGGCAAACGCGGCCAGGGTCTTCTTGAAATTCATATCTGATCTCCTAAAACACAGCGTGAAAAATCGATCCAGTCCGGGCGTACGGCCCGCGGGATGGAGCCCCTTGCCGAAAAACGCCCGTAAATACGTCCCTGTAGGGCTCGGTCGCGCCATCCCTGGCGCTCCACGTTTTCGGCAAGGGG
>JAXHVJ010000116.1:0-4898 GCA_034189235.1 Pseudomonadota bacterium | reverse complement strand
TCGGAAGAGATATCGAGCTTCTCGATTCTCTTCTTGATGATGTCACTGATCTCGGATGGATTCAGTTGCTGCATGCCAATATCCTCAAACCTTGTGCTGAAATCAGGAGCCCAGAGCGTCGGCCAGCTTGTTCAGCTTTCCGCGTACAGAGGCGTCAATGACCAGATCGCCGGTGCGGATGATCACACCGCCAATCAGAGACTTGTCCAGTGACGCTGCGAGTGACACTTTCCGCTCGAGTTTTTTGGAGAGCGCCTGGGCGAGCTTCTGTTGCTGTTTGTCCGTCAGCTCGAATGCAGCGGTGACGTCGATATCAACCGTGCGCTCCAGATCAGCCCGGTACGTGTTGAAGAGCGTTGCAATCTCGGGAAGAAGAGTCAGCCGGCGGTTTTCTGCCAGTACAGCGAAGAAATTGCGAACCTGCTCGGTGATGCCGTCCTTGACGACCTCCAGAATCAGCTCGGCTTTCTTCTGCTCCTCCAGACCCGGATTCGCGAGAAGCTGTCGAATGTCTTCATTCGCGGTGACCTGTCCGGCAATCGTCAGCACCTGTGACCACTCAGTCAGCTGTTTATGCTCCTGGGCGGCTGCAAATGCTGCCTTTGCGTAGGGACGGGCCAGCGTTCTCAGTTCTGCCATGATGAACCTCGCCGTTTAAAGTTCTGCCGCCAGTTTTTCCAACATCTCGTTGTGCCTGGAGGCATCGACAGAGGTTTCCAGGATCTTCTCAGCACCGGCGACAGCGATTGCGGCAACTTCTGCACGCAGCGCGTCACGAGCCTGATTACGCTCCTGTTCAATTTCGGCCTTGGCCTGCTCAATCAGCTTCTGGCCTTCCTTGCGGGCGTCATCCCTGGATGCTTCCACAATCTGGGCCGCACGCTTGTTGGCCTGCTCAATCAGGGCCGCAGCTTGCTGCTTGGCTTCACGCAGTTCCTGAGCTGACTTTTCCTGAGCCAGTTCCAGATCGCGCGCAGCACGGTCTGAAGCAGCCAGGCCGTCAGCGATCTTCTTTTGACGCTCCTGCAGTGCGGCCATGATTGGCGGCCACACATACTTCATGCAGAAGACGACAAAGATAAAGAACGCGATGGCTTGACCAATCATCGTCAGATTAATGTTCACGTCTTCACCTCTCGCCTGTTTTGTTAAGAATCATCTGACCGGGGTAAAGCCCCCGGCTGGCGACTCGATTAACCGGCGATCTGGCCGACAAACGGGTTGGCGAAAGTGAAGAACAGCGCGATACCAACACCGATCATGGTTACGGCGTCCAGCAGACCGGCAACGATGAACATTTTAACCTGCAGCATCGGGGTCATTTCCGGCTGACGCGCAGCGCCTTCCAGGAACTTGCCACCGAGGATACCAAAGCCGATTGCAGTACCCAGGGCACCCAGGCCGATCAGCAGTGCAACAGCAATAGCGGTCATTCCAACTACAGTTTCCATGATAACTCCCAGTTTCAGTCAGGTTTTCAGTTTAAGGGTTTAGGGTTTAACACTACGGTTCAATGGTGTCCGGTCAGTGACTGTCCTCGTGCGCCATACTCAGGTACACGATCGTCAACATCATAAAGATAAATGCCTGCAGGGTAATGATCAGTATGTGGAAGATCGCCCAGGGTACAGACAATGTCCACTGAGCCCACAGCGGCAACAGTGCAATCAGGATAAAGATCAGCTCGCCGGCGTAGAGGTTACCGAACAGACGCAGTGCCAGTGAAACCGGCTTCGCCAACAGGCTGACACCTTCCAGAAGCAGGTTTACCGGAACCAGCAGGATCTTCAGGAACAGGTTATCGGAGGAGAAGGGATGCAGAGTCAGTTCGCCCAGGAAGCCACCCACGCCCTTTACTTTCACGCTGTAGTAGATGATCAGTGCGAATACGGACAGCGACATGCCCAGGGTCACGTTCACATCGGTGGTAGGGACCACCTTCATGTATTCCAGGCCCATCAGATGGAACAGCTGCGGCAGGAAGTCCACCGGCACCAGGTCCATCAGGTTCATCAGGAATATCCAACAGAAAATGGTCAATGCCAGCGGAGCAATTACCTTGTTCTTGCCGTGGAACGTTTCCTTGACGCTGTTATCAACGAATTCCACCATCATTTCAACGAAGTTCTGCAGCCCGCCAGGCTGGCCGGATGTCACGCGCCTGGCGGCCAGACGGAAAAGAAACACAAAAATCACGCCCAGCGCGACGGACCAGCCAAGTGAATCCACGTGTACGGCCATAAAGCCCATATCGGAGGCTTCGGCGGCATTGTGCGCCATCGTCCACTGTGCTTCCTGCAGTACCGTGCCGTCGGCACGCTCGTAGCCTGCCGGCAATTTGCCGTACGTCAGGTTCTGGAGGTGATGCTGGATATATTCGGATGCACTTCCTGCCATAACGGTTTCCCAGGTCCAGTTAGCTTTGCTGCGTAGTGCTGCCCACCAGAAATGGTGTCAACCAGTTGGTGACCAGCATGATCGCAAATGTTAAAAAAAACGCCGCTACATCAAGCGGCTGAATCCATTTGAACACCATCGTGAAGAGAATGGCGCACAGGATGAGCTTGCCGGCCTCACCCTGGTAAAAAGAACTCATGATCTTTTTGGCAGACCGCGCGCCGGAGTAGCGGAATGCCTTGAGCGCAAAGTAACCATGGGGCAGCAGAAAAATAAGACCGCCCAGCAGCGCTGAGTAACCTGCGACCTGGCTGCGTAACAAAAAGGCCAGGCTGACGACGACAAGGATCACACTCTCAATCAAGAACCATTGTGCAATGGGCGGGCGGCGGATACCGCTCGTGGTTGCCTTCGTCATGTTTTCCCCGGGAATTCGGTTTTCCGACTTGATTCGGCCTGAAAAATAAACAAATACACCGATACAAGCGCGGCAGATTATATGTGTTCAATGTGCACGAATCAACAAATCCGACTGCGTTGCAGGGGCCCGGATGGCCTGAAATCAGTGCAATTCATGCCAGTCACACACAAATAGGCGCGGGACCAATTCTTGAGCACTACATGTTGTGTGAGAGGACCGATACGGACTTT
Organism: Pseudomonadota bacterium; assembly: GCA_034189235.1. GTDB lineage: Bacteria > Pseudomonadota > Gammaproteobacteria > Pseudomonadales > Oleiphilaceae > Marinobacter. The sequence continues at coordinate 1,850 of JAXHVJ010000116.1, read as the reverse complement.
CGTAGAGGGGCGAAAAGAGTGGGAAAAAATTCCGGCTACCTGATGTGGCCCAGAATACCATCAAGCTCGTCCAGCGAACTGTATTCGATCACCAGTTTACCCTTGCCGCGCTGACCATGACTGATGGAAACCCGGGCACCAAGGCGCTCGGCCAGATCATCCTGCAGGGCCCGGATGTTGGGATCAAGGGCGCCCTTATCTTTCGACTTGCCCTCGGGCGACTGTTGCTGGACCCGGCGAACCAGCGCTTCGGTCTGGCGCACCGACAGCGACTTGGCCACCACCTGGCGGGCCACCTGCATCTGCAGTTCCGGGGGCAGGGTGAGCATGGCCCGGCCGTGGCCCATCTCCAGGTCGCCGTGTTCGAGCATCAACCGGACATCCTCGGTCAGCCCGATCAGTCGCAGCAGGTTAGTGATGGTGGTCCGGGATTTGCCCACAGCCTCGGCGACCTGCGCCTGGGTGAGTCCGAACTCGTCCTGCAGGCGCTGCAGGGCAAAGGCTTCCTCGATGGGATTGAGGTTTTCGCGCTGGATGTTCTCGATCAGCGCCATGGCGATGGCCGCTTCATCGGGCACATCGCGAATGATGGCGGGAAGGCTGTCGAGCTCGGCAATCTGGGCGGCCCGCCACCGGCGTTCACCGGCAATCAGCTCGAAGCGGCCCTCGGCGATGGGGCGAACCACCACCGGCTGCATCACCCCCTGTTGGCGGATGGAGTCAGCCAGTTCCTGCAGGGCGGCGGGATCCATGTCCCGGCGGGGCTGGTAACGGCCACGCTGAACCAGATCGATCGGTATCTCGCGCAGCTCGCCGTCGTGGTCCTTCACCTCCTGGTTCAGGTTGACCTTTGAACCCTGCAGCAGGGCTCCCAGTCCACGCTCACCCAATCCTCGTTTCTTCGCCGCCATGGTGTCTGTCATTCTTCCCGTTGAAAAGCGTTGTGTATCGTGTGCCAACGGCCCGGTATGTTACACCGCAACCGGTTCGGATGTCTTTTTCGAACCATGGCGGCGGACCATTTCGCCGGCCAGGGCCAGGTAGGCCACGGCACCCTTGGAGGCTCGGTCATACTTGAGGGCGGGAAGGCCGTAGCTGGGCGCTTCCGCCAGCCGGACATTGCGGGGAATCACGGCACGATAGACCTTGTCACCGAAAAACTCCGCCAGCTGGGCAGACACATCCAGGGTCAGGCTGTTGCGCGGATCGTACATGGTGCGCAGCAGGCCCTCAATCTCCAGATTCGGATTCACGGTTTCCTGGATCTGCTCCACCGTGTTCATCAGCGCCGCCAGACCTTCGAGTGCATAGTACTCGCATTGCATGGGAATCAGCACCGAGTCCGCCGCCGACAAGGCATTGACGGTGAGCAGGTTCAGGGACGGCGGACAGTCGATGAGAATGTAATCGTAGCTGTCCCGGATGCTGTTCAGGGACAGACGCAGGCGGTGTTCCCGGCCGATCTCATTCATCAGCTCCACCTCCGCCGCGGTCAGGTCGCCATTGGCCGGCAGCAGGTCAAAACCGGCGTTTTCCACGGTGACAATCACCTCCGCCGGCGTCGCGCGCCTGGTCAGTACGTCATAACCGGACAACTCCAGGGCATTTTTGTCCACACCACTGCCCATAGTGGCATTGCCCTGCGGGTCCATATCCACCAGCAGCACCCGCCGTCTGGTTGCAGCCAGGGAGGCAGCCAGGTTGACGCAGGTGGTGGTCTTGCCCACACCGCCTTTCTGATTGGTCACTGCAATCACGCGCGCCATGTTTTGCCTCCTGTTGCGGGTTACCGGGAATGCTCTGCCCGGGCAACGACCAGCAAATGCCGCTCGCCATCTGCGCCGGGGACC
>JAXHVJ010000115.1:0-5008 GCA_034189235.1 Pseudomonadota bacterium | reverse complement strand
ACGAAGAGAAGCAGCCGCTGTTCCTCGCGGGCCTGGCGAAATCCGTCTACGGGCAGGCCAATAGCGCCGGGCACGGTCGGGATGATTTTTCCGCCGTGTTCGAATATCTGGAAAATCCTGGCAGCCGTCAGGCAACAACTCCAGGACGACAAAACGCTGTCGGTGTCGCTGCGCACGACCATTGAATTGCTGATAGCCTTGATCCAGATCCTGGCCGGGCGACTGGGTACGGACAGCGCCAACAACAGCCAGCCCGGCCGGATGCGCGACTATGAGGCGGATGTCCTTCGCTTTCTGGATGACCCGGCGATCCCCTTTTTCCAATAACCAGGGCGAACGCGATATCCGAATGCTCAAGGTGCAGCAGAAAATCTCCGGTTGTTTCTGCTCACTCGAGGGTGCCCGGATCTCCTGTCGTGTGCGCAGCTACCTGTCGACGGCGCGGAAGCAGAACCTGAGCACCTCCGGGGTATTGGCGCAGTTGTTTACAGGGCGTGAGCCGGCTTTTATGGTGGCATCGGAAGGTGATTAATCGGCCTTTTTACATCGAGGTAGCCGAATAATTACTGTGATGCAAAGTTTCAGAGACTACTACGGTCATAAGGTCGATTTAATTTTGATCAACCCGGGTCGTTCAGTCCTGTCAGGGAGTTCAGGGTAGGGAGTGGCGGCCAAGGCCGGAGTGTCCCGAATTTGCGATCCGTCAACGGGATCGTCATTAAACGATCAACTGCGGGCCATCATTCGGTCATGGGAGTTTTCCATAGTGGGGCTTGTTTGGTGCTCCCATGGACAATGTCATGACCAGATGGATCCAATTTCGCGCGCTGTTTGCTCTCGCCCTCACGCTTGTTTCTGCCAGTGTTCTGGCGACCCCCTACGCCTGGAATTATCCGGCGCCTCTCAAGACGCCGGCTACCAGTACCAGCAATGGCAAGCTGGTGATGTTTGACGTCTCCCATGGTGGCACTGAAGGCAATGCCGACTGGGTAATCAATGGGGGTTTCTCCAGTTTTGCTGACGCCCTGGTCGCTGAAGGCTATACGGTGCAGGAGTACCGGGGGGTTGATAAGAATGGCGATGGTGTTATCCAGTTTGTGGATGACTACACAACCCCGGGCAGTACCGCCACCACGGCTAACGAGGCGGTCATTACAAGCGCCGGTATCAACGCTGCAGAGGTCCTGGTGCTCGCCGAGAGCAATCGACCGTTTACTCTGGCCGAGCAGTCCGCGCTGGCGAATTTCGTCGCCAGCGGGAAGGGCTTGTTTTTCATTGCTGATCATTACAATGCCGATCGTAACCTCAATGCCTGGGACAGCACGGAAGTCTTTAACGGGTACAACCGGGCCACGCTGAGCCAGTTCAACATTGGTGGGGCCTATGGCGATCTTCGTAATCCCGGCCAGGCGGGCAGCGGTTGGCTGGCACAGACGTTCGGTGTGCGTTTTCGCTTCAACGCCATCGACTGGCTCTCGGGTGTCAGCGGCATTGCCAGTAGTGGTCAGAGTGAGGGGGTTACCCAGGGCGTGAGCCCGATCCTGATGGCCGGTGGCTCCACTCTGGCCATTACTGACCCGTCCCGGGCCAAGGGCCTGGTCTACTTCTCCGGTGGAGACAGTCCGGCACGCTGGAGTCATGCGGTGGACTCCGGTGTCTATTTCGGCGGTCGAGACGAAGGGCCCTACGTTGCCATCTCCAAGTCCGGTGCCGGTAAGGCCGCCTTTATCGGGGATTCCAGCCCCATCGAAGACGACTCGCCGCTGTATCTGCGCCAGGACTCCGGTTCTGCCAAGACCACCTATCCAGGCTGGACCGATTCGGGCAATGCTGCTGTATTGGCAGTCAACCTGATCAACTGGCTGGCACAGCCGGAGAGCTACACTCATTTTGACGGCAGCGCCCACCCGGCTGGCGAAGTGACGCCCGATCCCTTCGCCAGCGAAGAGCAGAGCGACCCGGACGCCGGCCAGCCCTGGAGCACCCCGTCCGGGGGCTATAACCCGTGGGATGCCGCCACGTTTGCCGACGGCGCCTATGGAGCGCCGAACTCGGCCGGAGGCGTCGGTTCCACACCGGGTAGCGGTGCGGTCAGTGTCAGCGTGGCGCTGGCGCAAACCAACGGCACCGCTGTGATCGTGACTGGCACTATCACCCAGGCCATCAACGGTGAGTTTGCGCTGGAGATGGCCGAACCGCAGGACCCGTCCGCCACGCTCTACGTCAAACTCGAGAGTCAGTACCGGGATGCCTTCAGCCCTCAGTATGATCCCTCCCTGATTGGCAAAACCCTGCAGGTGTCGGGTACCCGGGACGACTATATGGCTGAGCCCAGCGTGGAGTCGGTTACGGACATGCAACTGGTGAGCTCGGGCGGTGGCAATAGCGCGGGCTGCGGCTCCGGGGATGCGGTGTCGGTCAGTACCGCCTACGCCAGCGCCATTGGCACACCCCTGACGGTGATCGGCACAGTCGTGCAGGGCATCAACGATCCCTACGCGCTGGAGTTGGCTGATCTGGACGGTTCCACCTCGATCTACGTCAAGCTGGAGTCCGACCAGCGCGGCTACTATAGCCCGGCGAATAACCCCGGTGTGGTAGCACAGGTGCTGGAAGTGGACGGTCAGCGAGACAGCTACATGAGCACGCCCAGCATGGAGTCAGTGACCCGGCTGACCTTGCCCAGTGGGTGCCCCTGACCGCCCCGGGTGCCTTTGATAAATCCGATCCCCTGAACCCTCGAACCAGCATAAGGAATTAGAATGCGCCACTTTGTCCGAATCCTGCCCATTTGTGTGATAACCAGCGCCGCCGTGCTGAGCGGTTGTAATGGCGACGATGACGATACAGCTATGGCCAACGATGCCACCGTCGATCTGCGCCTGATGGAAACCACCGATATCCATTCCAACGTCATGGATTACAACTACTACAGTGACGTGCCGGACCCCAAGATCGGTCTGGTGCGCACCGCCACCCTGATCCGTCAGGCCAAGGCCGAACTGAGCGAGCCTGGCAACTACGTTCTGGTGGACAACGGCGACCTGATCCAGGGCAGCCCGATGGGTGACTGGCGCCAGGCCAAAGGACTCACGCCGGGCGAGGTGCATCCGGTCTACAAGGCCATGAACCTGTTGGATTACACGGTGGCCAACTACGGCAACCATGAGTTCAACTACGGCCTCGATTACCTCGCCGAGAGCGTCAACGATGCGGGCTTCCCGTACATCAGCGCCAACATCTTCAAGGACGATGGTGATGACAATCCGGACAACGACGAGCCGTATTTCAGCCCCTACAAGCTGGTCGAAAAATCGGTCCAGGATCGCGAGGGCAACGTGCATGAACTGACGATCGCTTTCATCGGCTTCGTGCCGCCCCAGATTATGCAGTGGGACAAGTCCAACCTTCAGGGTCGCGTCATCACCAAGGACATCAAGGCGATGGCCGAGCGTTATGTGCCGCAGATGAAGGCGGCTGGTGCTGATGTGGTCGTCGCAATCGCCCATTCCGGCATCAGCACCAAGCCCTACGATGCAAAAGCCAGGATCGAGAACAGCAGTTGGTACCTGGCTGACGTGCCGGGCATCGACGCGATTATGTTCGGCCACAGTCATCTGGTGTTCCCGTCCGATACCTTTGCCGACACGCCGGATGTGGACATCACCAAAGGCACAATCAAAGGCGTGCCCGCCGTTATGCCGGGCTATTGGGGTGACCATCTGGGCGTCATCGACCTGAGCCTGGAGTACGACGCGGGCGCGGATGCATGGACGATTACCAACAGTAAGGTGGCGGCACGTCCGGTGATGGTGGACGGCCAGTCCGTGGTGGAGGCCGACAGCACGATCACCGCCGTTGTCGCAAGCGACCATCAGGCCACCCTGGACTACATGAGCACGCCCATTGGCTCCTCGACCGACGATATGTTCAGCTTCCTGGCCCTGGTGAAGGACGATCCCTCGATCCAGATCGTCAGCGATGCCCAGAAGGCCTATGTGGAGGAGCTGATACAGGGCGACGTGAATCTTCAGGATTTGCCGGTGCTGTCCGCGGCGGCCCCGTTCAAGGCCTGTGACCGCAATGGCGATTGCAGTAGCGAAGGCAGCTTTACCACAGTGCCCAAGGGCGAGCTGACCCTGCGCAACGCGGCGGACTTGTACCTGTACCCCAATACCCTGGTCGCGGTGAAGGTCACTGGCGCCGAGCTTCGGGGCTGGCTGGAGTGTTCGGCCTCCCAGTTCTATCAGATCGATCCCGACAGTAGCGCGCCCCAGGAACTGGTCAATTACAATGGCTTCCCCACGTATAACTTCGATGTGATCGACGGCGTCACCTATGAGATCGACGTGACCCAGCCGCCCCGGGACGACCGGGACTGCAACGTGATCAATGCCGGGGCCCACCGGGTTCAGAACCTGAAGTATCAGGGTGTCGCGGTGACCTCCGACCAGGCGTTTATTGTGGCGACCAACAACTACCGCGCCAATGGCGGTGTTTTCCCCGGCACCGGCAGCGATCACGTGGTGATTAACTCACCCGATGCCAACCGTACAGTGCTGGCGGATTACATCCGAGAAAACAGCCCGGTGACCCCCACCGCGGATGGCAACTGGTCCTTTGCCACGATCAGCAGCGGTACGTCGGTAACGCCCGTCTTCCGGGTGCCGAACACCGACAGGGCACTCAACTTCGTGGCGGATAAAGCACCGAACGCCACCTTCCTCGAGGTGAACGCCAACAACGAGCGCGTTTATGGGCTTAACTTGTAGTAGGATTCAAGGGGTCAGATCTGACCCCTGGATACAAACATCAGCCTGGAGCAACGCTTCTAAGGAAGGTGATTAACAGACCTTTTTACGTAGAGGCAGTTGAATAGTTACAAAGCCTGGTTAATCCCGGCTCTCAGTGAATATTGGTCAAATTACCTCCGCTCGGCGCCAGGCCCCGTGGTTGAGGGATTTGCACCGGGTATCCTGTCGTTGCCAACAAAGTTATCCACAGATCC
>JAXHVJ010000114.1:0-5316 GCA_034189235.1 Pseudomonadota bacterium | reverse complement strand
CTCCACCATTTGGTAGTTCTTTGGGATCAGAGTCGACATAGCTGTTCAAAATTGGATCAGCCGACTGCCATACAGAGGTTCGCGGATCGTAATACCGCGCCCCAAAGTAATACAGCTGCGAGGCCTCATCCAGCTCCTTGGCGGTAAACAGGTACGGCGTTCTTTGTTTATTGCTGTGCTCCTCTACCCAGGTCTCCCCGAACGGGAAATACTCCAGGTGCTGGTACACCTGGCCGTTGGTGTGGGTGATGTAGGCGCTGGTGCCCAGATGATCCGGGTGGTAGGTGTACTGGTCTTTTTCGTACACGATCCTCCCTTTGCGCTTGGAGTTGGGCTTGTCCTGTTTCACCAGTTTGGAGACCACCCGGGTAGAGCCGGCGTAGACGTGCTTGGTGCCCACTTCGCCGTTACGCAGGGTGAACCACTGGTTGATATAACCGGTCTCCCCTTGCGGGCCGCGCTTGGTGAGGCGCTGGCCGCTGGCGTCGTAGGTGTAGGTCAGGCGGTGGCCATTGTCCTTGATCTCCCGGATGCGGTTTTCGTCGTCCCAGGTGATGGTTCGGCGCGTGCCGTTCTGGTCGTGGGTCCAGCCCAGCTGGTTGCCGTTGGCATCGTAGCTGAAGGTGCGGTCGCCCAGGTGGGTTGGCGCGTGCGGCTGGTTGCCGTCATAGCGGTAGGTCCAGTCGTAGGTGGTTTTCTTCTGGGTGACTTCCTGGCCTGAGGGCTGTCTGAGCACATCCACCTGGGTCTTGCGGGTGATGTTGTGGATGGTGTCGTAGCCCATGCTCAGGGTGAAGCGGTGTTGCTTGCCCGGTGGGGTGTCGAAGGTACCGCTACTGTCGGTTAACCGGTACAGGTCGTCGTAGGTGTACGTGTAATTGGTGGCGCCGCCCATCTGGCTCGGGCTGTTGTTGGTGGCCCGGTTGGCCAGGTCGGTGATGTTGCCTACCTCGTCGTAGCCGTAGGACAGATCCATGAACGGGTTGCCGTCGCCCTTGCCTACCGTGAGGTGGCTCAGGCGGCGGTTGTACGGATCGTAGCTGTAGCGGCTGACGGTGTTGTTGCCGTGCAGCACGTAGGTGCGCTGGCCGAACTTGTCGTAGTCCAGGCGTTGCACGTAGGGGTAGTCGTAGCTGCCCTTGCGGCCTTGGACTGCGTGCATCTGGCCGCCGACGTCGTAGTCGTAGGTCAGTACCTCGCCGTCCGGGTACACCAGTTGCTGCAGGCGGTTCCAGGTGTCGTAGGTGTACTTCGTGGTGTATTGCTCGCCCGGGCCAGCGCTCCATTGCAGGTAGCGGGTGCTCTGGGTCAGTTCGCCCAGGGGGCCGTACTGGCGGGCGGGCGTACTACCGTATTGTTAAAGATCCAAGAGGCTGCACATTCCACAGAGGACCTCGATCAAAAAATAGACCTGTCCCGGTTTTCTTAAGTGAACGTGCGGTCACCCAGGTGGGTGGGCGCGTGCGGCTGGTTGCCATCGTACCGATAGGTCCAGTCGTAGGTGGTTTTTTTTCTGGGTGACTTCCTGGCCCGAGGGCTGTCTGAGCACATCCACCTGGGTCTTGCGGGTGATGTTGTGGATGGGGTCGTAGCCCATGCTCAGGGTGAAGCGGTGCTGCTTGCCCGGGGGCGCGTCGAAGGTACCGCTGCTGTCCGTGAGGCGGTACAGGTCGTCGTACTGGTAGCTGTAGCGGGTGGCACCGCCCATCTGGCTCGGGCTGTTGTTGGTGGCCCGGTTGGCCAGGTCGGTGATGTTGCCCACCTCGTCGTAGCCGTAGGACAGGTCCATGAACGGGTTGCCGTCGCCCTTGCCCACGGTGAGGTGGCTCAGGCGGCGGTTGTAGGGATCATAGCTATACCGGCTGACGGTGTTGTTGCCGTGCAGCACGTAGGTGCGCTGGCCGAACTTGTCGTAGTCCAGGCGTTGCACGTAGGGGTAGTCGTAGCTGCCCTTGCGGCCGTGGACTGCGTGCATCTGGCCGCCGACGTCGTAGTCGTAGGTCAGCACCTCGCCGTCCGGGTACACCAGCTGCTGCAGGCGGTTCCAGGTGTCGTAGCTGTACTTTGTGGTGTACTGCTCGCCCGGGCCTGCGCTCCATTGCAGGTAGCGGGTGCTCTGGGTGAGTTCGCCCAGCGGGCCGTACTGGCGGGTCGCAGTACCACAAAATTGTTAAAGAGCCAAGAAGCTGAACATTCGCCAGCGAAACATGATCAAAAATTAGATCTGTCCCGGTTTTCCGCTTGACCGGGACTTTCTAATGGGTGACCCCGTCACTCCTAATGAATCACCTCTCTGAACAGAGCATTAACTTTTTCTTCATTTAGCTCTTCTGGTGACTTAATGTTTTCAAGAACATTAATATATATTTGGACATCTAATGGAGAATCAAGATCTACACTATCGTAATCGGATATTATATTCATCATCTTAACCATCTGCTTAACATCGTCATCTTCCATATAATATTGCATACATATACGCAACTGTTCAGACCCTCCAGAATCATTCAAGCTTTCAGTTAATGAATATACGCCCTCAAGACAACCAGAATATTTAGACAAAGAAATAGTCTGCACCAATTCAAACCTTTCTTTCGCAGTGCGCTTTCCCCATTCCCCATTAGTTATTTGAGAAAATAATAAAACCCCATTAACTCCGATTGAAAATACCAAGAAAATCATTAGCAATCTAGTCATACAATTAATCTCTGCCTTACCTGAGCTGTTCAACTTCCTGAGTCGATCTTTCCCTTTGTCCACCTAGGTCGAAAGAGGGTGACTTTAAAGCAGCCCCCTTAATTAATCCTTGTTTAATAGAAGAGCTACTATCATAGAAGCTGTCATATGTAGCTTGACCATTTTCGTCTAGATTATAAAAGGTATCTGTCAGAATATCAGTTAACTCGTCTCCTGAAATCTGATCACCATAACTCACACCATAACCAGCCATAGTTTCTTCTAAAACCGAATCGATTTTCTTCAAAGCTGGCACATCATCAGTAGATAGGTTCCCAGTTTCAGGGGAGTATTCTCCTGCATGGCTAAGCCCCTCAAGCTTGAAAGCATTTTTCGCTTGTCCTAATAGACTTTTAGCAGTTTTAAGCGCTTTAATTGCGGGCAAGAATTTAGAATCATCAGCTGCAGCTCTCAACAAGCTAGATTCTCGTAACTCATAGGTAAGTCCTACATCAGCGATTCTCGCACTCGGAGGCATCAAATCCGGATTCTCTCTTTGAGCTCGTCCCATGGGGACAGCAACTCTCCCGCCGTTATTATGATAGTTTGAAATTACATCAAAATTACCATCAACATCGAATCTATTGATGGGGTTAAACGCAGCATAGTTATACAAGTTAAGATTCATTGACCGGAAAACACCACCATTAACTTCACCAGCAACGTAATTACCCAAAATTGGATCGGACGAAACCCAAACACTCGTCCGCGGATCGTAATACCGCGCCCCAAAGTAATACAGCTGCGAGTCCTCATCCAGTTCCTTGGCGGTAAACAGATACGGCGTACGCTGCTTGTTCGAGTGTTCCTCCACCCACGTCTCCCCGAACGGGAAATACTCCAGGTGCTGATACACCTGCCCGTTGGTGTGGGTGATGTAGGCGCTGGTGCCCAGGTGGTCCGGGTGGTAGGTGTACTGGTCTTTCTCGTAGACAATCCTTCCCTTGCGTTTCGAGTTCGGCTTGTCCTGTTTCACCAGTTTCGAGACCACTCGTGCGGTGCCGGCGTAGACGTGCTTGGTGCCGACTTCGCCGTTACGCAGGGTGAACCACTGGTTGATGTAGCCGGTCTCCCCCTGCGGGCCGCGCTTGGTGAGGCGCTGGCCGGAGGCGTCGTAGGTGTAGGTCAGCCGGTGGCCGTTGTCCTTGATCTCCCTTATGCGGTTTTCGTCGTCCCAGGTGATGGTTCTTCTTGTGCCGTTGGTATCGTGGCTCCAGCCCAGCTGGTTGCCGTTGGCGTCATAAGTGAACGTGCGGTCACCCAGGTGCGTTGGCGCGTGCGGCTGGTTGCCGTCGTAGCGGTAGGTCCAGTCGTAGGTGGTTTTCTTCTGGGTGACTTCCTGGCCCGAGGGCTGTCTGAGCACATCCACCTGGGTCTTGCGGGTGATGTTGTGGAGGGTGTCGTAGCCCATGCTCAGGGTGAAGCGGTGTTGCTTGCCTGGTGGGGTGTCGAAGGTGCCGCTGCTGCCGGTGAGACGGTACAGGTCGTCGTAGGTGTAGGTGTAATTGGTGGCACCGCCCATCTGGGCCGGGCTGCTATTGGTAGCCCGGTTGGCCAGATCGGTGATGTTGCCCACCTCGTCGTAGCCGTAGGACAGATCCATGAACGGGTTGCCGTCGCCCTTGCCCACGGTGAGGTGGCTCAGGCGGCGGTTGTAGGCATCGTAGCTGTAGCGGCTGACGGTGTTGTTGCCGTGCAGCACGTAGGTGCGCTGGCCGAACTTGTCGTAGTCCAGGCGCTGCACGTAGGGGTAGTCGTAGCTGCCCTTGCGGCCATGCACCGCGTGCATCTGGCCGCCGACGTCGTAGTCGTAGGTCAGTACCTCGCCATCCGGGTACACCAGCTGTTGCAGGCGGTTCCAGGTGTCGTAGCTGTACTTCGTGGTGTACTGCTCGCCCGGCCCGGCGCTCCATTGCAGGTAGCGGGTGCTCTGGGTCAGTTCGCCCAGGGGGCCGTACTGGCGGGTTTCCCAGCCGCCCTGGTCGGTGACCCGGATGATCCGGTTGGCGCCGTTGTGCGGTGCGTTGGGGGCGCCGTATTCGTAGCTGACGTTGGCGTCCGGGTACTGCGGGTACTCAATCGCGGTCAGGCGGTTGTAGTCGTAGCGGTATGTGATGGTCTCACCCAGCGCCCGCAGGTTGGGGGTTTCCTTGTGGATCAGGTTGCCCGCCAGGTCGAACTCCATCACCACCTTGCCGGTGTCCGGGTTGGCCAGCACGGTGCGCCGGCCCAGCAGGTCGTAGTCGGCGGTGGTGTGGTTGTTCCGGGCGTCGAACACGTCGGTGATCTGCTTGAGCGGATCGTACCGGTAGCTGGTCCAGAGGATCTCGCTGCCGCCCTGGTTGTATTCCTTCACGGCGGTGATCAGCTGGCGTACGTCGCGGAAGCTGTCCTTACGTACCCCGTTGGCATCGGTGACGGTGGTGCGGAACTGCTGCCTGCCGTCCCGGTCGGTGCCGAAGCCGTAGTCGAAGTACGTCTTGTTACCGTCTGGCTGCTCGACCTTTATGGGCCGGTCCTGCACGTCGTACTCGGTGACGGTCGGCGGGATCGGGTCGAACGTCGCATTGAAGCGCAGGG
>JAXHVJ010000113.1:2239-5349 GCA_034189235.1 Pseudomonadota bacterium | reverse complement strand
AAACCATGAGCGAGAGCAATCCGAAGCTGGTGCAGGAGTTGTCCGGCCTCATTGAGAGCCTGATTGGCAAGCTGGACTTTGGCACCGTCGAACTGACGTTCCACCAGGGCCAGCTTGTGCAACTGGAGAAGCGGGAGAAGGTGCGGTTTGAGAAATCCGCCGGCTCTCGCTAAATCCCGTTGACAAGTCAGTCATTACCTGAACAACCGACCGGACTACCGGTGACATTCGACGCATTATTTTTAAGGAGTTTGCTATGTCTCTTTTCCGAAAACCGCTGCTGGCCTTTTCCGCCAGCGTTCTGCTGGCGGCCGCGGTGGCCGGGCCGGCACAGGCGGAAGATATCTCCCTGCTGAACGTTTCCTACGACCCCACCCGGGAGTTCTATCAGGAATACAACAAGGAATTTGCTGACTGGTACAAGGCCAAATCCGGCGACTCCGTCACCATTGAGCAGAGCCACGGCGGCGCCGGCAAACAGGCCCGGGCGGTCATCGACGGGCTGCCGGCGGATGTGGTCACCCTGGCACTGGCCTACGACATCAGCGCCATTGGCGAGCGCACCGGCAAACTGCCCGCCGACTGGCAGACCCGCCTGCCGAACAACAGTGCGCCTTATAGTTCGACCATCGTGTTCCTGGTGCGCAAGGGTAACCCGAAAGACATCCAGGACTGGGATGATCTCATCAAACCGGGTGTCGAAGTGATCACGCCCAATCCGAAAACCTCCGGCGGCGCCCGCTGGAACTATCTGGCGGCCTGGTCCTACGTGCTGAAGAAAGAGCTGGGCGACCTGTCCAAGCTGGATAACCCCGAGTACGCGGACGAAGTGAAGGCGGCAGAGAAAAAAGCCACAGAGTACGTTACCAAACTTTACAAGAACGTGCCGATTCTCGATTCCGGTGCCCGGGGTTCTACCACCACCTTCGTCAAGCGTGGCCTGGGGGATGTCCTGCTGGCCTGGGAGAACGAAGCCTTGCTGGCGGTGAACAAACTGGGTAAAGGCAAGTTCGACATTGTGGTGCCGTCCATCAGCATCCTGGCAGAGCCACCGGTGACCGTGGTGAACGGTAATGTCGAGAAGAAAGGTGCGGCCGCGGTCGAAGCGGCGGAAGCCTACCTGGAATACCTGTACTCGCCGGTGGCCCAGAAGCTGGCAGCGAAGCACTACTACCGTCCGGTGTTCGGGCACTTTGCCAACAAGGAAGATCTCAAGCGTTTCCCGAACGTCACCCGGGTGACCGTACAGGACGTATTTGGCGGCTGGCAGAACGCCCAGCAAACCCACTTCAACGACGGCGGTGTCTTCGACGCAATCTACCTCCCACAATGAGGCGATTATGAAGCGATCCTTCTCCATCTTGCCAGGCTTTCGCCTGGCAAGTGGAATTACCCTGTTCTACCTCTCCCTGCTGGTATTGGTGCCCCTGTGTGCCCTGGTCTGGAAAACCACGTCCCTGAGCTGGGGCGAACTGGTATCCACGCTGACCAGCAGCCGGGTGCTGGCTTCCTTCCGGGTCAGTATTCTTACCGCCCTGGTCGCGGCGTTTATCAACCTGTTCCTCGGATTTGTGATTGCCTGGGTACTGGTGCGCTACCCGCTGCCATTCAAGCGCGTCTTCGACGCTTTGATCGACCTGCCCTTTGCCCTGCCCACCGCCGTTGCCGGCATTGTGCTCGCGGCGCTGTATTCGCCGGATGGCTGGATTGGCAGCCTGTTCACCGAGCTGGGCATCCGGATTGCCTATACCCCACTGGGAATCGTGGTAGCCCTGATGTTCATCGGCCTGCCGTTTGTGGTGCGAACGGTCGAACCGGTGTTGCAGGATCTCGATAGACAGCTGGAAGAGGCGGCCGAGAGCCTCGGCGCGTCACCGTGGACCATTTTTCGCCGGGTGTTGTTTCCGCCATTGGTCCCGGCGCTGCTGACCGGCTTCGCCCTGGCGTTCGCCCGAGGCCTGGGTGAATACGGTTCGGTGATTTTCATTGCCGGTAACATGCCTATGGTGTCAGAGATTGTACCGCTGCTGATCATCACCAAGCTGGAGCAGTACAACTACGCCGGTGCCACCGCCATCGGCCTGATGATGCTGGCGGTGGCCTTCGTCATGCTGCTGATCATCAATCTGCTGCAGGGCTGGACCCGCAAGCGCACCGGTAAACTCTAGGAGCCATCATGCAAACACAGACTCTGGCCCTGGAACGTTCGGATCAGCCGGGTACCAGCCAGTGGCCGCGCTATCTTCTGACAGGACTGGCGGTGGCCATCATTGCGCTGTTCCTGCTGTTACCACTGGCCACCGTGTTGATCGAAGCCTTCAGCGAAGGCTGGGATCTCTATGTTCAGGCCATCAATGACCGCTATACCTGGGAAGCCATCAAGCTGACCCTTCTGGTTGCGGCCATCGTGGTGCCGCTGAATACGGTCTTCGGCATTGCCGCCGCCTGGATGATCGCCCGCTTCCGGTTCAGGGGCCGGGGCGTGCTGACCACCCTGATCGACCTGCCGTTCTCCATCTCGCCGGTTATTGCCGGTCTGATTTTTGTGCTCGTCTTCGGCACCCATGGCTGGTTCGGTAGCTGGTTCGCCGAGCATGGCTTCCCGATCATTTTCGCTGCACCGGGCATTATCCTGGCAACCCTGTTCATCACCGTGCCCTTCGTAGCCCGGGAACTGATTCCGCTGATGCAGGAACAGGGCTCCGAAGAGGAAGAAGCCGCCATTGCCCTGGGCGCGGGCAGCTGGACCATGTTCCGGAAAATCACCCTGCCGAAAATCAAGTGGGGCCTGCTGTACGGGATCATCCTGTGTAACGCCCGGGCCATGGGCGAGTTCGGTGCGGTGTCGGTGGTGTCCGGCCACATTCGCGGCAAGACCAACACCCTGCCTTTGCACGTGGAGATCCTCTACAACGAGTACAACTTTACTGCCGCCTTCGCCGTTGCCTCACTGCTGGCCGGGCTGGCGATTCTGACACTGATATTGAAAAGTCTGGTTGAGTGGCAACAGGCGCGGTCACTGGAGAGAGCAACACAATGAGCATCGAAGTCCGCAACATCACCAAGGCCTTTGACGATTTCAAGGCGCTGGACAATGTGTCCCTCAACGT
>JAXHVJ010000113.1:0-2139 GCA_034189235.1 Pseudomonadota bacterium | reverse complement strand
AGTCTGGTTGAGTGGCAACAGGCGCGGTCACTGGAGAGAGCAACACAATGAGCATCGAAGTCCGCAACATCACCAAGGCCTTTGACGATTTCAAGGCGCTGGACAATGTGTCCCTCAACGTTGACGACGGAGAACTGGTGGCCCTGCTGGGCCCTTCCGGCTGCGGCAAGACCACGCTGCTGCGGATGATCGCCGGGCTGGATTTCGTGGATGACGGTGAAGTCTGGCTCAATGGCGAGAACGTCACCGGAAAGCATATCAAACAGCGGGGCGTGGGCTTTGTGTTCCAGCATTACGCCCTGTTCGGACACATGACCGTATTCGAGAACGTGGCCTTCGGGCTGCGGGTGCTTAAACGTAGCGAACGGCCCAGTGAAGGTCAGATCCGTAAACGGGTCCATGAACTGCTGGATCTGGTGCAGCTGGACTGGCTGAGCAAGCGCTTTCCGGCCCAGCTTTCCGGCGGCCAGCGTCAGCGTGTGGCCCTGGCCCGGGCCCTGGCAGTGGAGCCCAAGTTCCTGTTGCTGGATGAGCCTTTCGGAGCGCTGGATGCCAATGTGCGCAAGGAACTGCGCCGCTGGCTGCGACGCCTGCATGAAGAATTACACGTCACCAGCATCTTCGTTACCCACGATCAGGAAGAGGCCATGGAAGTGGCCAGCCGCATCGTGGTGATGAACAAGGGCCGGATTGAGCAGGTGGGCACTCCGGAAGCTGTCTACGACACGCCTGCCAGCCCCTTTGTGTCCTCGTTTATCGGCAACGTGAACGTGTTTCACGGTCGACTCCAGGGCGAGACCCTGGATACCGGTGCCTGGCAACTGCCGATCCGGCCACCGGGCAGGGAAAAGGTCGGCGGTGATACCCCGTTTGCGGCCTACATCCGCCCGCACGATTTCGAGCTGCTGAAAACCACCGAGGAAAAATTGCCCGAATGCCGGGTCAAGTTCATCCAGCCCATGGGCAGCGTTTACCGTCTGGAGGTGGTGCCTGAGCATGCCGCCAGCGACGGCCTGCCCAATGTGATCGACGTGGAACTGCCGCGCCGGGATTTCCGGGCACTGGATTTGGCGGTCGGCGAGCGGGTGTACCTGCGGCCCACCGAAACCCATTGGTTTGAAGCCGGTGAAAATGCCGCGCCTCAGATCTGAACCTATTGAAAGGACGTTTTTATGCACATTGTCGCCCTGCTGGGCAGCCCCAACGTAAAATCCCGCTCCAGTGCCCTGGCCGAGTACCTGCTTGGCGAGCTGGCAAAGCGGGATGTCGACCTGCGCACCTACAGCGTGGAAAGCTTCGATGCCAACAGCCTGTTGCGCGCTGATTTCAAGAGCAATCAGGTACAGGCGTACCTGAAAGATGTCGCGGGCGCGGCCGGCTTGATCGTGTCTACGCCGGTGTACAAGGCCTCCATCTCAGGGGTTCTGAAAACCCTGCTGGACCTGATCCCCGAAGGCGGTTTGCAGCACAAGAGTGTACTGCCGGTGGCCTCCGGAGGATCACCGGCCCACATGCTGGCGGTGGATCACGCCCTGCAACCGGTTTTCATCAACCTCAAGGCGGAAAAAGCGCTGCCGGTGGTGTTTTCCCCGGACAGCCAGTTCGAGAAAACGGAAACCGGGGACTACCTGATTGGCGACGAGATTCTGCAGCGCCTGGGGGTTGCACTGGATCGCTTTATCGATGGCTTTGAGGCGCATCCTGAGCACCCTTTAAGTCGCGACAGATCTCACTCGTTGCTTGGGGAGACGCTGGCGATCTGATGACCCTGGAAATGGCCAGTCCATTGAATATGTATTGCAGAAATTTAGATTTGTCCTAGCAACTCAGTGACTTACCTTTGACAGGTCAACCAACCAAAGGAGTATGTCATGAGTCTGGATATTTTCTGGTTTCTGCCCACCTCGGGCGACACCCGCTATTTTGGCAAACCCGGCAGTGGCCGGCCGGCGACCAACCGTTATATGCAGCGCATTGCCGCTACCGCTGAAGACCTGGGTTACGATGGCCTGCTGATTCCCACCGGCGCCAGCTGCCAGGACCCCTGGGTGGTGGCCTCCAGCCTTGCCCCGGTGACCAGCCGGATCAAGCTGCTGGTGGCGCTTCGGACATCCACTTCCGGGCCGACGGTCTCCGCCC
>JAXHVJ010000112.1:0-5502 GCA_034189235.1 Pseudomonadota bacterium | reverse complement strand
CTTTCATCTGACCCCTACTTCATTCCATTAAAGCGAATCGCATTAAAGTCTGACTGAGCGGCTCGGGAAAGGCTGTCCAAAACTGTGCGGAGCCATGGATGGCGGAGCTCAAGCGCCACATGGGTGAGGCCGAGCGTTTATGAAGCGAAGCTTCATGCGACAGCCGAACGACTGCAATCTGTGATTGCAGGCTGGACCCCGCAGGGGTGCCGAAGGAGCGGGTTTTGGACAGCCTTTCCCGAGCCCCTCACGCACCCAAGCTCGCAGTCCTGGCGTGAAAAGTAACTTCAAGCCCCGGAAGAAGCCTTCCGCTCCTTATCCAACCCGAAGTCTTCGGCCAACGTCCCCTTCGCCTCAGGATCCTTCTTCGGTGCATAATCCCGGGGCGGCTCTGCCGGCGCGTTCTCGCGAACTTCCTCCAGGCGCTTCCCGGAAGTCTCCTGCTGAAGCTCCTCCATCCAGTCCTCATCATTGCAGAGACGGTTCGCGCCCCGGGCCATGTGTTGGTTTACATCCCGGTAGGCGTCATTGAACCGACGCAGCAAATGGGCCGATTCCATGAAGTGCTCATTCACCTGAGCCTGGTAACGGGTAAACTCGCTCCGCAGCTCATCAATCTGCTGCTCTGCACGGCGCTGCCGAAGAGTCTGCCCCTGACCGGAGCGGCCAAACAATACTCCGATGACAATGCCAACAACCAATGCGGCAATCGCTGCCAGAATCAGGTTCGTCATATGCTGTGTCGTCCTTTTAGCTGGAAATGAGCCAAGCCCTCAACGCAGTATAACGCGCCGGAGCGCTCCCCGCCCACGGTCACAGCCTGCAACAATCGTCGTATTGCCCCTGCGGCCGCCCCGGATGGCGAAAAATCCCTGAATGAGCGATAATACCGCGCCCAAGTTCAATGTCCAATTTCCGGGGATACCTTGATGACAGCAGCGATGCCCTCCGAAACCAGTGCCAACCTGACTCCCTGGCAGCGGTACCTGAAGGATCTTGAACGCCCGGATTTTCACAAGGACCCGGCACAGGAAGATGCGGTAAAGCGCCTTCAGGCACTGTACGACAAACTGGTCGAAGCTGAAAGTGAACGCAACAAGGCCATAGCCAGACTGCGCCGCAAACTCAGGAAGGGCAGGGAAGAGCCGGTCAGGGGCCTGTACTTCTGGGGTGGTGTCGGTCGCGGCAAGACCTATCTGATGGACACTTTTTTCGAGTCCCTGCCGTTTGATCGCAAGATGCGGGTGCATTTCCACCGCTTCATGCAGCGGGTTCACAACGAACTCAAGGCCCTCGAGGGCGAGAAAAACCCGCTGGAGATCGTCTCCGGAAAATTTGCTGACGAAGCCCGGGTGATCTGTTTTGACGAATTTTTCGTCTCCGATATCGGCGACGCCATGATCCTCGCCACCCTCATGGATGGGCTGTTCAGCCGGGGCGTGACCCTGGTGTGTACCTCCAACGTCGCGCCGGACGGACTCTATAAAGATGGCCTGCAACGCCAGCGCTTCCTGCCGGCCATCGAACTGGTCAAGAAATACACAGATGTGGTCAACGTGGACGGCGGCGTGGATTACCGCCTGCGGAGCCTGGAGCAGGCCGAGCTCTACCACTGCCCGTTGGACGGTCAGGCCGATGTGAGTCTGCGCGAAAGTTTCGACCGCCTGGCGGTGGAAGCGGCCAGGCACAGCAAAACCATGGAGATCAACGGCCGCAGGATCCCGGCCCGGGCCCACGCCGACGACGTGGTGTGGTTCGATTTCAGGGACGTGTGCGACGGCCCGCGTTCCCAGAACGACTACATCGAAATGGCCCGCCAGTTCCACGCCATCATCGTCAGCAACGTGCCCGTTCTCGGTGGCGACAAGGACGACCAGGCCCGGCGTTTCATCAACATGATCGACGAATTCTACGACCGCAACGTGAAAGTCATCATCTCGGCGGAAGCCCCCATTACCGAGCTCTATTCCGGCGGCCGCCTCAGCTTCGAATTCGAGCGCACCGAATCCCGGTTGCTGGAAATGCAGTCCCACGAATACCTGGAGGCGCCTCACAGGCCGTGAGGCGAGTTGCACACTAAACAAATCGAGAGGTCCAAGCACCAATGAGCAACGACAACGTAGTCATCGTAAGCGGCGCCCGCACCCCCATGGGCGGCTTCATGGGCAGCCTGGCGGATGTCTCCGCCCCCGAACTCGGCGCGCTCACCATCGCCGAGGCAGTCAGGCGCGCTGGCCTGCAGCCCGCGGACATCCAGGAAGTGATCATGGGCAATGTCCTGCCCGCCGGCCTCAAACAGGGCCCGGCCCGTCAGGCCATGCGTCTGGCTGGTCTGCCGGACAACACCGGCGCCACCACCGTCAACAAGCTGTGCGGTTCCGGCATGAAAGCCACCATGTTTGCCCATGATCTTATCAAGGCCGGCAGCAACGACATCATGGTCGCCGGTGGCATGGAGAGCATGTCCAATGCGCCCTACGTGCTCCCGGGTGTGCGCAAAGGCTACCGCATGGGCCCCGGCCAGGCGCCGCAGGACCACATGTTCCTGGATGGCCTGGAAGACGCCGAAACCGGTCGGCTGATGGGTGCCTTCGCCCAGGATATGGCAGACAAGAAAGGCTATACCCGTGAGGAGATGGATGAGTACGCCATCCGCTCCCTGACCCGCGCCAAGAAAGCCATCGAAGAAGGCCTGCTCAAAGAAGAAATCATCCCGGTGACCGTCAGGACCCGCAAGGGCGAGGTTATCGTCGAGGACGACGAGCAGCCCCACAAGGCCAACATCGACAAGATTCCGGGCCTGCGCCCGGCGTTCAGGAAGGATGGTACCGTAACCGCCGCCAACTCCTCCTCCATCTCGGACGGCGCCTCCGCGCTGCTGCTGATGCGCGAATCCGAGGCGGAGAAGCGCGGCATCAGGCCCCTGGCCCGGATTGTTGCTCACAGCACCCAGTCCCAGCACCCGTCCGAGTTCACCTGCGCACCGGTGGGCGCCCTCGAAACCCTGTTCGCCAGGACCGGCTGGAGCAAGGAAGACGTCGACCTGTTCGAAATCAACGAAGCCTTCGCCATGGTCGCCATGATGCCGATCAAGGAGCTGGGCCTGGACCCGGAAAAAGTCAACATCCACGGCGGAGCCTGCGCACAAGGCCACCCCGTCGGCTCCACCGGCTCCCGCCTGCTGGTCACCCTGATGCACTCGCTGAAGCATTATGGCAAGAAGAAGGGTATTGCCACGCTGTGCATCGGTGGGGGCGAGGCGACAGCCATGGCCATTGAAATGCTCTGAGGTGAATTCGGGGGGAGCTGATGCTGCCCCCCTTCTTCATGACCTGTTGTTTTCCATCCGGTTTTTACCAATGGTTGCAGCCAGACTCCCTGGCTATATTGATTTCCTGTGCGCAGCAAGCGGGCGGCCGGCGAGGTGTGACAGCAAAATCAGACTTTTGACCGATCAAAACCCCGAACAGCGTTAGCTATAGTGCCAATATAACGGGCACTGTGCGTGAAGCAGTCAGCGGTGTCTGTCAGCCTTCAGCGGCGTTTCCGGTGTTGGCGGCCCGGCCCGGGAGCAACCGGCTCTCGGAATCGGTGGAGGCCAGTTGCTGCAAATCGGACGGCGCCCGACCCCTCACCGAATCCCGGAAGTCCTCGTCGTAGAAGCTCAGGTTGTTGTAATGGATCATGGCGCGGATCTCTTTTACGTAGTCTTCGCCGCGCGCGGAATAGCCATGCAGGCCCTCCGCCATTTCCAGACCGGAAAGAGGAGTATCGGACCGACGATTCTGCATCCGGACGTCCCTCAGGGTCTGATAGGTTTCATGCCGGTTCAGGTTCTGGATATAGGCCCGTATCGAGCGATAGGGTGAGGCAAATTTTGCGACTTCGTGACTGGCCCCTTGCACCCGGTTCTTCGGTACCAGGCCACAGCCCCTGGAAAAGCACCACTGACCGAACAGGTTGTTACCCTGGCGGGCAAAGCGGGAAGTACCCCAGGCGGATTCGTTGGCGGCCTGGGCCAATATCAGAGAAGGAGGAATCACATCCAGGCGTTTTTTCAGGAGCCTGAACTGCTCGGGGCTACCGGTAGCAGCCTCAATCCTGAGGCGCTCGGCCTGGTCACTGAGCCATCGTTTTTCGGTGGGAGTCAGCCCGGTTTTCTGCTCCAGTCGCAGCAGGTAGCTGCGCTCCAGCAGTATCCGGGAGTTGGCCAGCACGATGCGCGGGTACAGGAACGAGAAGAACGCCGCCTTTTTCTCAGTGGGGTCCCGGTAGGTGGAGAAGTCCGGCAGCGGGTCGTCGGCCCAGTCGGGGAGGGCAGGTAGTTCACCAAGCGCCACTTCAGAGCCGTCATGGTTTCTGTCACCAGGACTTCCGGGTGGAATATAGAGACCACCGCCAATTGCAAAGGCGATCATCGGAATAAGGAACAGCAGCGCCCGGCGACCAGCAGTCATAGAACCTCTCGTAAAAATGGATATGACAACGATTATAACAGGTTATACGAACAGAGCTCTCGTCGGGATTCCCGAACCCCGCAGGAAAAACCCGTGGCCTTCGGAATGCAGCAGCACCTCTCCGGTCACAGGGGGTGTCCGCAGCCAGGGACGTGAGGGAAGGAAGGTGCGAAACAGGCGCCCGGAGAATCGGGCGCCCGGGAGGGTAGAGACAATCAGTAGTAGATCTTGATACCCGCCATCACACCGTCATCCAGGTCGATGTCGCCACGGGACGATGAATCCAGATCGGTGTTCAGGTAACGGTAACCGGCAAATACCTCGGCGTTGCGGATAACACGGTAGCTGCCGCGCAGCTCGAGGCTGGTCATGTCATCGGAATCGCCGAACGAGAGAATGCTCGGGGCATAGTGCAGGCCGCCGGTAAAGGACAGGCCCGGCACCCGGGGCAGGTTCACGGTGGCAAAACCGCCGATGCCAAGGGCACCGCCATCCAGGCTGTCATCATCCCAGCCGATACCGCGCACACCGACTCCGGCAGTGGTCGGCAGGTTGCCAACGGCCGTGCGGCCCTGGGCGTGGAAGTCCACGTTGGCAATGTGGCGGCTGCCTTCGTGATAGGTATAGCCGCCGCCCAGCTGGACGTCGTCATTGGGACCAAGGAAATTCACCTGCCCCTTCACGGAATTGTTGGTCAGGCTCAGGTCCATATCACCTGCGAAGGCCGGTGCAGCGGCCAGGGTCAGTGCCATCAGGGAAACTCTTGAGATTCTCATTCTTCTACCTTCTTGCTGTCGGTTAATTGGTAAGCATCCGATAAAGAATCTTCATCTTCAGCCGGCACCCGGTATTCCTCGTTGGCCCAGGCGCCCAGGTCAATCAGTTTGCAGCGTTCCGAGCAGAACGGCCGGTACCGGTTATCTTCGGACCATTCTACGGATTGCTTGCAGGTAGGGCATTGCACAAACATGGCGATTTTTTCAGATTGGTGTCGAAATAGCCGGCGGCCAATCCTCAGGTGGCCGCCGATGCGGTACAGTATTGT
>JAXHVJ010000111.1:0-5597 GCA_034189235.1 Pseudomonadota bacterium | reverse complement strand
TGGTAGAGAATCTGGCATGTGAACAGGCAGCCCGGATGATCGCCATGAAGAGCGCAACTGATAACGCCGGTAGCATTATCGACGAACTTCAGCTGGCTTATAACAAGGCGCGTCAGGCAGCGATCACCCAAGAGATTTCAGAGATTGTGAGTGGTGCGGCTTCGGTCTGATCACCCCACAATCCAACTGGTTTTATTGACTATCAAGATAACGAGGAACCGAGCATGAGTAGCGGACACATCGTTCAGATCATTGGCGCGGTTATCGACGTGGAATTTCCACGTGACTCCGTTCCAGGCGTTTACGACGCACTGCTGCTTGAAGGTGGCGAAACAACTCTGGAAGTCCAGCAGCAGCTGGGTGACGGCATTGTTCGTACCATCGCCATGGGCAGCACCGAGGGCCTGAAGCGTGGCCTGAAAGCAGAAAACACCGGCAAGCCGATCTCTGTACCGGTTGGTACACAGACTCTGGGCCGGATCATGGACGTTCTGGGTCGTCCCATCGACGAGCAGGGCGAAATCGGTGAAGACGAGCGCTGGGCTATCCACCGCAAGGCGCCGGGCTATGCCGATCAGGCGGCTTCTGCCGACCTGCTGGAAACCGGCATCAAGGTTATCGATCTGATCTGCCCGTTCGCCAAGGGTGGTAAGGTTGGCCTGTTCGGTGGCGCCGGTGTAGGCAAGACCGTAAACATGATGGAGCTGATCAACAACATCGCGAAAGAGCACTCCGGTCTCTCCGTATTCGCGGGTGTTGGTGAGCGTACCCGGGAAGGTAACGACTTCTACTATGAAATGAAGGAGTCCAACGTTCTCGATAAGGTAGCCATGGTTTACGGCCAGATGAACGAGCCCCCCGGAAACCGTCTGCGTGTGGCCCTGACCGGTCTCACCATCGCCGAGAAGTTCCGTGACGAAGGTCGTGATGTTCTGTTGTTCATCGATAACATCTATCGTTACACCCTGGCCGGTACCGAGGTATCCGCACTGCTGGGCCGTATGCCGTCTGCGGTAGGTTACCAGCCGACCCTGGCCGAGGAGATGGGTCAGCTCCAGGAGCGGATCACCTCCACCAAGACCGGTTCCATCACGTCTATCCAGGCGGTCTACGTACCGGCGGATGACTTGACCGACCCGTCGCCGGCGACCACCTTCTCGCACCTGGATGCGACCGTGGTACTGAGCCGTGACATCGCCTCCAAGGGTATCTACCCGGCGATCGATCCGCTGGATTCCACCTCTCGTCAGCTGGATCCGCTGATCATCGGTCAGGAGCACTATGAAGTGGCTCGTGGCGTGCAGACCAACCTGCAGCGCTACAAGGAACTGAAAGACATCATCGCCATCCTGGGTATGGACGAACTGTCAGAAGAAGACAAGCTGACTGTCGCCCGTGCCCGTAAGATCGAGCGTTTTCTGTCCCAGCCGTTCCACGTTGCTGAAGTATTCACCGGTTCCCCCGGTAAGTACGTGTCTCTGAAGGAGACCATCAGCAGCTTTAAGGGCATCCTCAACGGTGACTATGACGACATGCCTGAGCAGGCATTCTACATGGTTGGTACCATCGAGGAAGCGGTCGAGAAAGCGAAGGAAATGAAGAGCAAGGGCGAGTAAACTGAAGCCTGAGCCCGAATTTCCGGATCGATCAAAGAGGCAACTGACATGGGTATGACCGTGCATTGTGACGTGGTAAGTGCCGAAACAAAGATCTATTCCGGATTGGTAGAGATGCTGATCGCAGCGGGTTCCGAAGGTGACCTGGGTATTGCCCCGGGTCACACTCCGCTGCTGACCCAGCTGAAGCCTGGTCCCATTCGGATCATCAAGCAGGGCGGTGAGGAAGAAATTCTTTACGTGTCCGGCGGATATCTGGAGGTCCAGCCCAATCTGGTGACTTTGTTGGCAGACACAGCCGTTCGTGCAAAGGATGTGGACGAAGCTGCTGCGCTTGAAGCCCGGAAAGAGGCCGAGAAAGCGCTTGCCGACAAGACCGGTGAATTCGAGTATTCCCGTGCCGCTGCGGAACTGGCCGAGGCTGTCGCACAGCTTCGTACCATCCAGCAGCTGCGTAACAAAATGCGCTGAGCATTTTTGTTTCGGGTTTGCCGAACACCAAAGCCGCATCCTGAGCGGCTGGAATACCAGCGCACTGCGTTGGCAATCCGGCCCCGATGGTTGCGGCTTTTTTATTGATTCAAACAAACATCCCGGGAGCCTGAGTTTTCCATGAGCCCGTTACACGTCGTGATCCTGGCCGCCGGCCAGGGTTCCAGAATGAAGTCCGCACTGCCCAAGGTTCTGCATCCGGTGGCGGGCAAAGCCATGCTGCACCATGTTGTGGCTACCGCGAAGCAGCTGGGGGCGGAGAGAATTCACACAGTGATCGGCCATGGCGCGGATCGGGTGCGTGCTTCGCTCGACGATGGGGCGGTGAACTGGGTACTCCAGACCGAACAATTGGGCACTGGCCACGCCGTTGCCCAGGCCCTGCCGGATTTGCCGGACGACGCACGGGTTCTGGTCCTGTACGGCGATGTCCCCCTGACCCGCCGGGAAACCCTGGAGGCCATGGTCAGCGAGCTGGACGAGAGCAACCTGGCGTTGCTGACGGTGGACATGGACAATCCCCATGGTTACGGTCGCATTGTGCGCAACGATCGGGGAGAGGTACAGGCCATCGTCGAGCAGAAAGACGCCACGGCCGAGCAGCAGGCCATCCATGAGGTGAATACCGGGATTCTGGCGGTTTCCGCAAAACACCTGAAAAGCTGGCTGCCGACCCTGTCCAACAGTAATGCCCAGGGCGAATACTACCTGACCGACATCATCGCCATGGCGGTGGAGCACGGGTTGGCCGTCACCGTGTCCCAGCCGCTCAATCCTTTCGAGGTCCAGGGCGTGAATAACCGGGTGCAACTGGCGGAACTGGAGCGCTGGTACCAACGCCAGCAGGCCGAGCGCCTGATGACGGAAGGCGCGACCCTGGCGGATCCGGCCCGGGTGGATATTCGCGGCGAACTCACTATCGGCAACGATCTGTGGATCGACGTGAATGCGGTGTTCGAAGGCAAGGTCAGCCTGGGCAACCACGTGATTATCGGGCCCAATTGCGTGATCAAGGATGCCACCATTGCCGACGGCGCCGAGATCAAGGCCAACAGTGTCATTGAAGGCGCAGTGGTTGGTGCCAATGCCCAGATCGGCCCGTTCGCCCGGCTGCGCCCCGGTACCGAGCTGGCCGCCAACACCAGGGTGGGCAACTTCGTCGAGACCAAGAAAGCCGTGGTGGGTGAGGGCAGCAAGATCAATCACCTGAGCTACGTGGGTGATGCCTCGCTGGGTCGTAATGTGAATGTCGGTGCAGGTACCATCACCTGCAATTATGATGGGGTGAACAAGTACCGGACGGTGGTCGGTGACGGTGTTTTCGTGGGATCCAACACCTCCCTGGTCGCACCGGTTACCATTGCGCCAGAGGCGACCATCGGTGCCGGTTCCACCATCACCCGGGATGTGGCAGACAGCGAGCTGGCCGTGGCCCGTGGCCGCCAGCGCAACATCTCCGGCTGGGAAAAGCCGAAAAAAGCCTAAACGAACGATCAGCAAACAGGTGACAACAGCATGTGTGGGATTGTAGGAGCGGTTTCCGAAAGGGACGTCCAGGGTATTTTGCTGGAAGGACTGCGCCGGCTTGAATACCGGGGTTATGACTCTGCGGGCATGGCCGTCATTGACGGTGAGCATGGGGTCCAGCGCGCCCGGGAAGTCGGTAAGGTCGCGGCTCTGGTAGAGGCCATCGAGGCCAATCCCCTGAGCGGCCACCTGGGCATTGCCCACACCCGCTGGGCCACCCACGGCGAGCCCTCCCGGGTCAATGCCCACCCGCATATGTCCGGTGATCGCCTGGCCATTGTCCACAACGGTATCATCGAGAACTACCAGGAGCTGCGAGAGGAACTGAAAGCCGATGGCTTCGAGTTTACCTCCCAGACCGACACCGAAGTGGTCGTCCACCTGATCGAGAAGAACTACCGCGATGTGGGTGAACTGTACGCTGCGGTGAAAGCCGCCATCGCCCGCCTGCGGGGAGCCTATGCCCTGGCGGTGGTACATGCCGACGAACCGGATCACCTGGTGGTGTGTCGGGAAGGCAGCCCACTGGTGGTAGGTGTGGGTATCGGCGAGAACTTCATCGCCTCGGACCAGCTGGCCCTGCTGCCGGTGACCGACCGTTTCATGTTCCTGGAGGAAGGCGATATTGCCGATATCCGCAAGGACAGAGTGACTATCCACGACCGTGAGGGCACGCCGGTCGAGCGCCAGATCATCCGGTTCGAACACGGCGCAGACTCCGCCGACAAGGGTGAATACCGCCACTTCATGCTCAAGGAAATCTACGAGCAGCCGAAGGTGATCAAAGCCACCATGGAAGGCCGCCTGACTGACTCCCGGGTGCTGGAACAGGCCCTGGGTACCGACGCCGCCAACCTGTTGGACAATGTACGTCATGTCCAGATCATCGCCTGCGGCACCTCCTACCACGCCGGCATGGTAGCCCGTTACTGGATAGAGGAACTGGCCGGTGTGCCCTGTTCCGTGGAAGTGGCTTCCGAGTTCCGCTACCGCAAGCACGTAATCCAGCCGGACACCCTGTTTCTGTGTATCTCCCAGTCCGGTGAGACCGCGGACACCCTGGCCGCGCTGCGCCAGGCCAAGCAGGCCGGCTTCCGCGCCGCGCTGGCCATCTGTAACGTGCCGGGCAGCTCCCTGGTACGGGAATCGGACCTGGTGATCATGACCCAGGCCGGCCCCGAAATCGGTGTCGCCTCCACCAAGGCCTTCACCACCCAGCTGACGGCATTGTTGATCTTCACCCTGGCCCTGGCCCGCCACAACGGTCTCTCCGAGGAACGCGAAGCCGACATCGTCAAGGCGATCCACCTGCTGCCCGGTCAGGTCAGCGATGTCCTGGCCCTGGATGGCGAAATTCAGGAGCTCTCCAAAGCCTTCATGGACAAACATCACAGCCTGTTCCTGGGTCGCGGCTCCCAGTTCCCGATAGCCCTGGAGGGCGCCTTGAAGCTCAAGGAAATCTCCTACATCCACGCCGAAGCCTACCCGGCGGGCGAGCTCAAGCACGGCCCCCTGGCACTGGTGGACAGCGAGATGCCCGTGGTGACTATCGCCCCCAACAACGAACTGGTGGAAAAGCTGAAGTCCAACCTGGAAGAAGTCCGTGCCCGCGGCGGTGAACTGTTCGTGTTCGCCGACAAGGCGGCGGATGTAAAACCGGAGGAAGGCGTCCACGTGATGCAGATCCCGTCTGTACACGAAATCACCGCACCGATCGTGTACACCGTGCCGCTCCAGCTGCTGTCCTACCATGTGGCTGTGCTCAAGGGTACCGATGTGGACCAGCCGCGCAATCTGGCGAAGAGTGTGACGGTCGAATAATTCCGGTCGATCGGAGGAAGCCACTGTGGGATGGTAAAAAAGTTGGTAACTGACGACCTGTGTGGCAAAGTTAGGCTATTCTCCTCGGAATCTCGCACCAACGACCAATTGCTGACTAGCCCCTCGACTGTATTAGCGAAT
>JAXHVJ010000110.1:2742-5682 GCA_034189235.1 Pseudomonadota bacterium | reverse complement strand
GGCTAGCAAATTCTGAGTAGCCAGAACCCAAGACACTAGTCAAAATTCAACTCGCCAGGGGACCCAGTACCCAGGTGCGCATGCGCACCGGCGAGGTTGACTAAAACATCCTTCTTTTTCCGCATACCGTTCAGTGTTTCTGTGCAAAACAAACGGATCCCTCAGACGAGGAAAAGCGGGGAGGAAGGGCGGGACTGGAGATATAATGGAAATGGTAAGGCTAAGAGATTTCCCCATCAATAAGAAAAGATGGGGGCAAATCTCATTACCTTCTACCATTTCCATTATATATGCCCGAATGCAAAGCTTAGAGATGGTGGGAATCCGAGTCTGGACATGCAGATCCAAAGGATTGTCCGCTACAGACTAGAAACCACTAAGCAGAGCTCGAGACACCGGGATCATCAACCCTCTTGGGTGAGTGGCGTGTGTCCAACGCCGCACCGGTGGCGCACAACCTAAGACCCCCGGGCTAATGCAAGTCTTGGTTACCCCCCTCCCCCCCCCCCGAGTTTGCGTGCGAAAACTAAGGCTACGCAAGGAGGTGACAAGGAACGAGGAACCTGCATGGAGGCTAGATGTGCTTGAACAAACAGCAAGGAGGGCACCAAGCTAAGTTCACAAACTACCTTCGAAGACTAAGGTAGGTGGTCTAATTATGTCAACACAAACGGGACAAGTTAAGACAAGACAGGAACGTGTTAGTAGCGTACGACACGGAACAAAAGAGGACACCTACCTCAAGAATGAGAGTGTACAGTTCCAAAACCCAAACCACCATGACACGATGGGTTAGGCGCCTGCCGAGGCAGGGGTCTTCGAGGCCAGCCGTACCGTGGAAGTGTTCTGTCATAATTTAGCCCAAAATCTGGCCGGCCACAACCAGGGAACCCAATGAATAAAGGTGACCGTCAAAGGAAGAAACATCGCGCAAATAGAAAGAGGCGAAAACAGACGGTGTTGCCCATTGCGCCGCGCCCAGAACGTCCTCTAGCGCAAAAGTAGATTGCAAAGCTAGGGAGGAAGCAATAGCTCGGACCTCGTGAACGCGTGTACCCGCAAGACTCAGAGCCGTCTCAGACGTCTCCGCATGAGTGTATGCAGCACGAAT
Organism: Pseudomonadota bacterium; assembly: GCA_034189235.1. GTDB lineage: Bacteria > Pseudomonadota > Gammaproteobacteria > Pseudomonadales > Oleiphilaceae > Marinobacter. The sequence continues at coordinate 4,571 of JAXHVJ010000110.1, read as the reverse complement.
AAGTTTCTTAACCCAAGAAGCCATAGTAGCTTTCAAAACTGGTTTCGCATCGGAACGAGTGGATAAGAAGAAACGTGATCGACGAGGGGAGCGCTGTTCAGCCCATCTGTGGTAAGCCAGCAAAGTTCGAGCTGGGCACAGAAGCAACTCCTCAGAGTCGGATGTTATTGCCGAAAGACGGCGAATAACCATAGGCTGATAGCGCGGTCCACCCTCGGCCGTAGAACGAATCTTAGGCAGGTATCCAGCATAAGGAGGGACTATAACAGCCCTGTCCGAATAAGAGAGGCGACGCGGGTCCATAGCATGGACATCGGAACAACGTCGAGCCAAAGCCAGTAAAACCAGGAAAACCGTCTTCATTGAGAAGGCCATCGGATCTGAACTGATGTTAGCAGATCTAAACTGAGGTTGACGAAGAAATCGTAGCACCAGACCCAAATCCCAACGGGGAACTTGGTGAAGAGAGCGAGGACGCTCAAGTCTAAAGTGAGCAATAAGCTCACGAATAGCGGGTGCATCAGCCAAGGTGCGTCCTGAAGCGGGTAGCCAAACAGAATCAATTGCGGAACGATATCCTTCTATCGTAACCGGAGCAAGAGATTCAACAGAGAAGAGATGATAGAAGAACTCTGCTACTTCTGCTACAGAGGCTGAGAGTGGATCTGAACCCCGTTCAGCACACCAAAGAGAGAACTTCGTCCACTTGGAGTCGTAGAGCCGGTGAGTGGAGTCTCCTCTGCCCCCCAAGGCGATTCCGCGCGACACCTGTCGAGAAAAGCCTTGGTCAATCTTGCAGTCGACGATAGACGACAAGCGTGCAGATTCAGAGATTGAATCTGCCCGTGAAGACGGCCGTTGTGGGGCATGGAGATCATGTCGTGAGATACGGGAAGACGACGTGGCCAGTCGATGAGAGACTGAAGAAGAAGTGGAAACCACGCCCGGTTTGGCCAACAAGGAAGCACCGCAGTTAGGCAACACTGATGGGACTGGAGCTTGATCAACATTGCCTGGATCAGAGCCCACGGGGGAAAGACGTACGCGTCCATTCCGTCCCAGGACAAGGACATTGCGTCGACTCCGAATGCCTGAGGGTCCGGGAACGGGCTGACGTAAACTGGCAGCTGATTGTTCCAACTGGTGGCCATCAAGTCGAGATGAGGCCGACCCCAGAGGGACCACAGACGAAGAGCTAGAGACGACAAGAGAGTCCATTCCGTGTTGACAATGGCCTGTTGACGGGACAACAGGTCGGCTAGGCGGTTTAACCGACCCGGAATGTGACGAGCACGGATCGACAGACCTAGGGTCTGGACACAGTGAAAGATCTCGAACGTCACATCTAGACACGTCATAGACCGGGTGCCACCCTGATTGTTGATGTAGGCCACGGCTGTTGAGTTGTCGGTCACAACCAGCACTTTCCGACCAGTCCAGCGAGTCCCGTGAAGCTGTAGGACCCGAAGGACCGCCATCAACTCGAGGGCGTTGATGGAAAGGGAACTCTCGTGCGTGGTCCAAAGACCCGAAGCATGAAATGCATCCGCATGAGCCCCCCAACTGGAAAGACTGGCATCGGTGAAGAGAGTCACATCCGGATCGAAGAGCCCCAGAGGTTGCCCTCGCAACAGATTCGCATCGTCCATCCACCAGCGCAGCGCAAGCACTGCGTCCTCGTCGACCGTAATCAACCGAGACAGTGGATGAACACCGATGAGAAATTGTCGTCGTAGACAAAGATGGATTGGACGAATATGAATTCGACCAAAGGGAACCTGCTTCTCGGCTGATCCCAACAACCCTATCAGCGACAGCCACTGACGAGC
>JAXHVJ010000110.1:0-2642 GCA_034189235.1 Pseudomonadota bacterium | reverse complement strand
GAACACCGATGAGAAATTGTCGTCGTAGACAAAGATGGATTGGACGAATATGAATTCGACCAAAGGGAACCTGCTTCTCGGCTGATCCCAACAACCCTATCAGCGACAGCCACTGACGAGCGGAAGCCGGCTGATCGATCAAGGTCTGCGAGACGGACTTGATGTTGGCAATTCGATCGTCTGGAGGGGACATCAGGCCGAGATCCGTAAGAAAGCGGATGCCGATGTACTTGAACCGTTGAGAAGGGACAAGGTCCGACTTCTCTAGGTTCACACCCAAACCGAGACGAACGAGCAGGTCCAACAGATAGCGAGTCCAAGCTTGGCACTGACTCCGCGACTGAGACCTGATCAGAAGATCGTCGAGATAGCGATGGAGAACTATGCCTCTGGTATGCAGATGCACAGCGAGAGGTTCCAACACCTTGGTGAAGGCCAGAGGGGAGGTGGACAGACCGAACGGGAGAGCACGGTACTGATAGACCTTCCCCTGAACGACAATACGAAGGTACTTGCGAAACCATGGGGCCACCGGAACATGGAAGTAGGCGTCCGTCAGATCGAGAGAGGTGGCCCAGTCCTCGGGTTGGACCGCCGCGGCGACAGATACCGACGTCTCCATCTGAAAAGAGGGAATGACTAGAAAGTCGTTCAACCTCCTCAGATCGATGATAGGCCGCAGTTTGCCGTTCTTCTTCGGAACCAGGAACATCAGGCTGTGGAAGCCGAGAGAGCTGAGGTTGTGCACCTGTTCCACAGCCTGCTTCTCCAGAAGCTCCTGCACGTGACTCTGAAGCAGAGGGACTTGCTCGCGAGGAGTGCGCGAGGTGACCGACTCGAAGAGTCGCCAGTCCCGAGTCAGGGGAGGTCTGGTTCCGGCAAACCTTGGCGCATACCCGTTGCGCAAGACCTCCAGAACCCACGAGTCCTGTGTAACCTCCTGCCAGGCAGGAAGATACTGGAGCAAACATGCTCCAACGGGCCGAAGGTTCCGGCAGGTCTGAGCGCAACTGGGGTTGGAGACGGGAGGAAAGTCAGCTAGGCTTTCCGCCGGACTTAGAGTCCGAGGACTTGCCTTTGCTGGACCTGTCGTTGTCGTAGTTGTTGTTGTTGTTGTTGGAGCGGCGGCGACGACTTCTGTTTCGTGAGCCACGAAAAGAACCCCGCCCACGGTTCCGTCCCGAACGAGGGGAGGAGCGGTCGTTTGACCGAGACCGATTGGAGGAGCCAGAAGTGCGTCCGGACCTGGAGTCATTGTTGTTGTCACGCCGTCGAGACGACTGGCGCGACCGAGACTGCGTTCCCCCACGCCCAGGAACCAGATAATCCGCCAGAACAGCAGTAGAGCGAAGCTGGGTGTCCGACTGGACATCTGGCAAGATATCGTCGAGGTTCGGGAAAAGCTCCGGCGAAGAGAAAGAACCAGAACGAAGAGCAGGGGCATGATGCTTAAGGTAAGGCTTAAGCTTAGCCACGAACTGGTCTCTTCGCGCCAAAGTAAACTGAGCGTCCGAGAAGGCATGGAACGCAGAAGCGTAACACGCCGCGTGGGAGGCTTGCTTTAGGAAAAGCTGTTGCCTGTCCACTGCCGCAGTCAAATCCTGGGAGTCCTCTACCTCAGAGCGCAACTGCTTGTTGCTCTCCTGTGCTGCGTCCAGAAAATGGAACAAGTACGAGGAGGCAGCGACCCCAGAAGAGGCATTCTTCTGAAGAGTCTCCACAGTTCGCTTAGCCAAGGTCAGAGGTTGATCCAGAGGCCGTCTGAATTCCTGAAAGGAGGAGAAGGAAAACAGAGGCTGGGCCCGGTCATCCAGACGTTTAGAAGACTGAAACCCAGCCTTCATCCCACCGTCAAACATGGAGGCTGCCTTACGCCAAGACGTCTCAGGACGGAAGGGAGCCCCTTTCAGGGCATCCAAGGACGAGGAGGAAGAAGAAGACTTCTTCAGCTTCGACTCGTCCTTAAGAGAGTCCTGGACGAAGGCAAAGGCGCCTGCAACATGAGGATGAGGCGGGAGAAGGATTCTGTCCTTCCCGGAGGCAGTCTTATAAAGACCGAAATGCTCCGGTTCAGAGGCCGTAGAAGAGGGATCAGCCTGGGAAACCTCGGGGAGGTAGGTGAGAAGGATCTTAAGGGCCGTGCGTAATTCATGCTCCTTCTTGGAAGCTACCTCAGAACTCAGGTCCACAGGAGGGGACCGAGAACGGCTAGAGAGCGGAGAGGAGGCGACCAAATGCCGGTACGGAGACCGCACAGGAGACAGGGTGTCCCGCCAGGACACCCGTCGATCCCGGGTCGAATCCGAGTGAGAGGCAAGCTCTCGACGCATAAGGTCAAGCTCTCTCTGCAACTGCTCAATCTTGGCCAGAGATGGAGAAGAAGCCGAATCACGCTGGTGGCGCTCCCTAGCGAATTCCCGGCCCGATACAGGGGAAAGTAACGGACTACGGGATCGGCCGCCAGACCGACCCGCGGAAGACACAGGGGAGGACCGAGACCTAGAGGCAACCAAACGCTGACCCTCGCGATCACGGTCCGGAAGACGAAGACGTGAAAGGGGGGAACGGCTCTCACGTTCACACGCACGCTCACGCACGCGTTCACGTTCACGCTCACGCGAACGATCCCGAGACCGTGATCC